>NZ_CP126145.1:5000-327222 GCF_030126985.1 Sagittula sp. MA-2
TACCTCCGTAAGTTCGCGAGAAGGAGGCCCGGTACATGAGTGCCGGGGGCACAAACCAGGGGGTGGCGACTGTTTATTAAAAACACAGGGCTCTGCGAAGTCGCAAGACGACGTATAGGGTCTGACGCCTGCCCGGTGCCTGAAGGTTAAAAGGAGGGGTGCAAGCTCTGAATTGAAGCCCAGGTAAACGGCGGCCGTAACTATAACGGTCCTAAGGTAGCGAAATTCCTTGTCGGGTAAGTTCCGACCTGCACGAATGGCGTAACGACTTCCCCGCTGTCTCCAACATCGACTCAGCGAAATTGAATTGCCTGTCAAGATGCAGGCTTCCCGCGGTTAGACGGAAAGACCCCGTGCACCTTCACTACAGCTTCGCACTGGCATCAGGCACAACATGTGCAGGATAGGTGGTAGACTTTGAAACCAGGACGCCAGTCCTGGTGGAGTCATCCTTGAGATACCACCCTTGTTCTGCTTGATGTCTAACCGCGACCCGTTATCCGGGTCCGGGACCCTGCGTGGTGGGTAGTTTGACTGGGGCGGTCGCCTCCTAAAGCGTAACGGAGGCGCGCGAAGGTTGGCTCAGAGCGGTCGGAAATCGCTCGTTGAGTGCAATGGCAGAAGCCAGCCTGACTGCAAGACTGACAAGTCGAGCAGAGACGAAAGTCGGCCATAGTGATCCGGTGGTCCCAAGTGGGAGGGCCATCGCTCAACGGATAAAAGGTACGCCGGGGATAACAGGCTGATACTGCCCAAGAGTCCATATCGACGGCAGTGTTTGGCACCTCGATGTCGGCTCATCTCATCCTGGGGCTGGAGCAGGTCCCAAGGGTATGGCTGTTCGCCATTTAAAGAGGTACGTGAGCTGGGTTTAGAACGTCGTGAGACAGTTCGGTCCCTATCTGCCGTGGGTGTAGGATACTTGAGAGGAGTTGCCCCTAGTACGAGAGGACCGGGGTGAACGATCCACTGGTGGACCAGTTGTCGTGCCAACGGCAGTGCTGGGTAGCTATGATCGGAAAGGATAACCGCTGAAGGCATCTAAGCGGGAAGCCCCCCTCAAAACAAGGTATCCCTGAGGGCCGTGGAAGACCACCACGTCGATAGGCCGGAGATGTAAGTGCAGCAATGCATTCAGTTGACCGGTACTAATGGCCCGATAGGCTTGATTTGATCCAGTAACAGCAAGGTTCATTACCCAAAGTTACGGACAACAAGCATACACTTCCAAAGTGTAACTTGGACAAACGCCGCAAAATGCGGGTTGATTGTCACGATGTTAAACAAACATCGTGGTTGGTTTTTACTCGGTTTGGTGGTCATAGCGTGAGCAAAACACCCGGATCCATTCCGAACCCGGCCGTTAAGTGCCACCGCGCCAATGGTACTGCGTCTCAAGACGTGGGAGAGTAGGTCACCGCCAAACCTAGCAAAAACCAACAAATCTATATTACGAAATGCAGTCGTCACAGAGACACGTGAATTGGCGCGGGGTGGAGCAGCCCGGTAGCTCGTCAGGCTCATAACCTGAAGGTCGTAGGTTCAAATCCTACCCCCGCAACCAAATTCACAATGCCAGAACATCTATGAAAGCCTCCTTCGGGAGGCTTTTGTTCTTTGTGCTGCCCCGTATACCGAAACCAGTGGCTATCCGCGCAAGATTATCTCGCGACGCGGTTACTGCAACGGCACACACGATCTGTACAACTGGTGCTCTAGGTCAATTCGGTGGCCGCAGGCCGCAATGAAAGCCAGCGCCCTACCGTCCCACGCGTTCAGATCACCGCATCCATTGCAACGGCCAGTTTGTCGGTCAGTTCCTGCAACTGATCGTCTTCGATGATGAAGGGGGGGGCCAAGAGAATGTGATCGCCGTTCCGCCCGTCAATCGTACCCGACATCGGGTAGCAAATAAGTCCGGCCTCGAATGCGGCTTTCTTGATCTTGCCTGCGACGCCTTTTGCGGGCTCGAACGGGGCCTTGGTGGGCCGGTCCGCGACCAGCTCAATGCCCCGGAACAGACCGCGGCCGCGTAGGTCGCCGACGTGCGGATGCTGGCCGAAGCGATCGACAAGGGAGGCTTCCAGTTTGCGGCCCTGCTCCTGCACGCGCGGGATCAGATCACGCTCCAGCAACGCCGTAAGTACCGCATGGCCGGCGGCGGCGGCGGTCGGATGGCCGATGTAAGTGTGACCATGCTGAAAGAAGCCGGAGCCTGCCTCGATGGCGCCATAAATCTCGGCCGAGCACAGCATCGCGCCGATAGGTTGGTAACCCGCTCCCAGCCCCTTCGCGATACAGAGGATGTCCGGCGTGATTCCGTCCTGTTCGCAGGCGAACAACGACCCGGTGCGACCCATTCCGCACATCACTTCGTCGAGGATGAGGAGGACACCGTAACGGTCGCAGATTTCGCGGATTCTTCTGAAATACCCGGGTGCGGGTGTGAGGGCACCGGCGGTTGCGCCAACCACCGGTTCGGCCATGAAGGCCATGACGGTCTCCGATCCCAACCTCAGGATCTCGTCTTCCAATGCCTGGGCCGCGCGCAGGCCGTAGTCCTCGAGGCTCTCCCCATCGTGCCGGCGGCGATATTCGTAGCATGGATCTATGTGGCTCACGTCAAGCAGGAGAGGCCCGAACTGGGCGCGGCGCCATTCGTTGCCACCCGCGCTGAGGGCCCCGATGGTGTTGCCGTGATAGCTTTGCTTGCGTGCGATCAGCCTGCTGCGTTGAGGCTCACCCCTTTCGACCCAATACTGGCGGGCCAGCTTGATCGCCGCCTCGGTGGCCTCGGATCCGCCCGACACGAGGTAGACGCGGTCAATGCCCTCTGGTGCATGGGCGATCAGCAGATCGGCCAGCGCTTCTGCGGGGGCAGAGGTGAAGAACCCGGTGTGGGCAAAGGCAAGTTCGTCGACCTGAGCCTTGATCGCGTCGATCACCGTCCGGTCGCTGTGACCCAGACAGGACACTGCTGCGCCGCCAGAGCCGTCGAGATACCGCTTCCCGCTTGCGTCGATCAGGTAGCAGCCTTCGCCCTTTACGGCGACGGGCGGGCTTTGCCGGGTGTGGCGCGGAAAGATGTGTGACATTGCGGGCTCCCAGGTGGCTGGACGGCGCGATTGTGGCCTGCCCTAGCGTGACCTGTGATGGCGCGAAGAATCAAGCCGGGGCTATAATGCCCCGGCTTTTGGGTTTCAGCAGGTTCAGGCCGAATGCCCGGCGGCTTGATCGGCCATGGCTGCGGCAAGCGCCGCTTCGAAAATCGCCATGCCTTCGTCGATGATCGCATCGGACGCGGTCAGCGGCACCATGATGCGGACCGCGTTTCCGTGCATGCCGCAGGCCAGAAGGATCAGGCCTCGCTTCAGGGCGTGGGCCACGACCGCCTTTGTCAGAGCCGCGTCCGGGGTGGCCGTCTCGAAATCGGTCACGAATTCGACCGCCAGCATGGCGCCGATGCCGCGAATGTCCCACATCCGGTAGGGCGCAACACGGGCACCCATGTCGGCGAAGCGCGCGCGCATGGCCTCTCCCATGGCGGTCGACCGGGCCAGAAGCCCCTCGGACTCGATGGCCTCGATGGCGGCAAGTGCCGCGGCACAGGCAACCGGGTTACCACCATAGGTGCCGCCAAGACCGCCGGGGGCCATTGCATCCATGACATCGGCGCGGCCAATGACACCGGCGATCGGGTAGCCGCCTGCCATGCTCTTCGCGACAGTGATAAGGTCAGGCGCCACGCCGGAATGCTCCACCGCGAACCAAGTGCCGGTCCGGCCGAAACCAGCCTGGATCTCGTCCGAGATCAGCAGGATGCCTTCGCGGTCACAGATCGCGCGCAGGGCCTGGAACAGTTCAGCCGGGACGGGGTGATAGCCACCTTCGCCCAGCACCGGTTCGAGGATGATCGCGGCGACGCGATCCGGCTGAGCGTCGGTGAGGAAGAGCGTTTCCAGTGCGCGGATCGAATCGGCAACGGTGATGTTGTCACGCTGGCTCGGGAACGGAACGCGGTAGAGGTCAGTCGGGAAGGGACCGACGTCACGCTTGTAGGGCGACACCTTGCCGGTCAGGCCAAGCGTCAGCAGCGTGCGTCCATGGTAGCCCGCGGTGAAGGCGATGATGCCCGGGCGGCCGGTGGCGGCGCGGGCGATCTTGACCGCGTTCTCGACCGCCTCGGCACCGGTGGTGACCAACAGCGACTTCTTCGGGAAATCGCCCGGCGCCAGCGCGTTCAGCTTTTCGGCCAGCGCCACGTAGGGCTCATAGGGCACGACCTGGAACGAGGTGTGGGTGAAGCGGTCTTCCTGTGCCTTCGCCGCGGCGATCACGTCGGGGTGACGGTGGCCGGTGTTCAGGACGGCGATACCACCCGCGAAGTCGATGAACCGGTTGCCTTCAACGTCCCAGAGCTCCGCATTCTCGGCGCGGTCGGCGAAGACCGGAGCGGCGGAGGCAACGCCACGTGCGACGGCTGCCTCGCGACGCGCGAGCAAGGCCGCGTTCGAGGCGGAGGATGTATGGGCGGTGACGGAAGGCGTGGATTTGGCCTTCTCCGGTGCGGTGCGGCTGCGCGTCTTTGCCGTGCTACCGGACGATTTGGCCGCGCTGCGGGAGCGGCCTTTGCGCGGTTCAGTTGCAGTGGTCATGGCGGGTCTCCCTGCGCTCGATGCAATCAGTATACTTGATGCTTGGCCACTTTATTTGTCAACAGAATTAGAAGTTGCATTCGCGGTGCAGTTTATAGCGGCTGCAACCGATTGAATTCGTTTGCTTCAAAAATTCGGTTGACCGTTTGGCAATCCCATCGCTTAATAAAATTGACACAGTGGCAAGGGAGATTCATCGCTTGGACATCGGCGGTAGACTTCGGGAAGTGCGCGAATCGCGCGGGATGTCCCAGCGTGATCTGGCTGGGCGCGCCGGTCTGACCAGCAGCGCGATCTCCCTGATCGAGCAGAACAAGTCCAGTCCGTCCGTCGCTTCGCTCAAGCGGCTGCTCGATGCCATACCGATGAACCTGTCCGAGTTCTTCTCGGTCGTCGAACAGCGCAAGACGCCGAAGTACTTCTACGCCCCGGACGAATACATTGAACTGTCCCCTCAGGACGTCGGGCTGGGTATCGGCGCTGCCCGGGTTTCGCTGCGGCAACTCGGCGATGCCTCGCGCCACTCGCTCCAGGTTCTGCATGAAACCTACCCCGCCGGATCGGACACCGGCCCGGAACTGCTGCGCCACGAAGGAGAAGAGGCCGGGATCGTCGTGTCCGGCCTGATCGAGGTCACGGTCGCCGACCAGGTCCGGGTGCTCAACCCGGGTGACGGCTATCTTTTCAGCAGCCAGCTCCCGCATCGGTTCCGCAATATCAGCGATGCGCCCTGCGTGGTGATCAGCGCTTGCACTCCGCCGACTTTCTGATCCGATCAGCGACACGCGATGTCGTTTTCGGGATATCGAATGTCGGTTTCGACTTTGGGTTGTCATGCGGCGAAAGGCTGCTAGCCTTTTCCGTATCAACAGGGTCGCACGCACCAACTCGGGTGCGACCCATAAAACAGGGAGAAAATGATGAAATCATTTAAATTCGCCACTTTGGGTGCCGCGATTGCGATGATGGGCACCGTCGCGACGGCGGAGGAACGCTTCATCACCATCGGCACCGGCGGTCAGACCGGCGTGTACTATGTCGTGGGTCAGTCGATCTGTCGTCTGGTCAACCGTAATACGGCCGAAACCGGCATCAAGTGCACAGCGCCGTCGACCGGCGGCTCCATCGCGAACATCAACGCGATTGCCGCGGGCGACATGGACATGGGCGTGGCCCAGTCCGACTGGCAGTACCACGCGTACAACGGCACGTCGGAATTCGAGGGCAAGCAGTTCGACAAGGAACGCGCCGTGTTCTCCGTTCACAGCGAACCCTTCACCGTCGTGGCACGTGCCGACAGCGGTGTGTCGTCCTTTGACGAACTGTTCGGCAAGCGCGTGAACGTCGGCAACCCGGGTTCCGGCCAGCGCGCCACCATGGATGTCGTGCTGAACGCGATGGGCAAGTCCGATGCGGACTTCGCGCTCGCATCCGAGCTGAAGCCGGCCGAGCAGTCGGCGGCTCTGGGTGACAACAAGGTGGATGCCATCATCTACACCGTCGGCCACCCGAACGGTTCGATCCAGGAAGCGACCTCCACCGTCGATGCGAAGCTTGTGCCGGTGACCGGCGAGGCCATCGACAAGCTGGTGTCCGAAAACCCGTATTACGCCAAGGCGGTGATCCCGGGCGGCATGTATGCGGGCAACCCCGATGACGTGGAAACCTTCGGTGTGAAGGCGACCTTCGTGACCTCCTCGGACGTTCCGGACGATGTGGTGTACGAAGTCGTGAAGGCGGTGTTCGACAACTTCGACCGCTTCAAGGGTCTTCACCCGGCATTCTCCACCCTTCAGGAAGAAGAGATGATCTCTGCCGGTCTCAGCGCACCGCTGCACCCGGGCGCAGAGAAGTACTACCGCGAGCGCGGCTGGATCGAGTGATCCCAAGAACCTGAGTCAAAAGACCGGCACCTCCGCAGAACGCGGGGGTGCCCCGAGCCCACGAACGATGGGCCGGCGCTGAACAAACAGCGGCAACCGGGGGACGGACATGACTGACAGAGACAACCAATTCGAAGCGGCCGCCGTGGAAAACGCAGCCGCCGGAAAAAGCGGATTGACCCAGGCGGAAATCGACGAACTGGTCGCCTCCTCGGACACCGGCGGCAGGTCACCATCGCCCGCGATCAGCAAGCTGATCACCTGGACCGCGATCGTCTGGTCTCTGTTCCAGCTCTGGATCGCCAGCCCGCTGCCCTTCATGCTGCGGTTCGGCGTGTTCAACGACACCGAAGCCCGGTCGTTCCACCTTGCCTTCGCGCTGTTCCTTGCCTTCCTCGCCTACCCGGCGGCGCGGTCCACGGTTCAGCTTATCCTCGGCGTCGGTGTTCCGGCGCTGCTGACGTTCCTCTTCATGTACGGTGCAAAGGACGACACGGCGATCTGGTGGATCCCGCTGGTCGGCATCGGCATGATCGCCGCCGTTCTGCTGGGATCGCCCAAGGACCGCGTGCCGCCATGGGAATGGGTGCTGGCCGTGCTTGGCGCCGTCACGTCCCTGTACCTTTACTTCGCCTATGATGCCATCGCCCAGCGGGTCGGCGCGCCGATCACGCCGGATTTCGTCGTGGCGGTCATCGGCATCATCATCCTGCTCGAAGCGACGCGCCGAGCGCTTGGCCCGGCCCTGATGATCGTGGCGACGGTCTTCCTCGCCTACACGTTCCTCGGCCCGATCATGCCGAGCATCATCGCGCACAAGGGCAACAACCTTTCGGAAGTCGTGAACCACCAGTGGATCACAACCGAGGGCGTGTTCGGCATCGCGCTGGGGGTCTCGACCTCCTTCGTTTTCCTCTTCGTTCTGTTCGGCTCGCTGCTGGATAAGGCGGGCGCGGGCAACTACTTCATCCAGGTGGCGTTCTCGCTGATGGGGCACATGCGCGGCGGACCGGCCAAGGCGGCCGTGGTCTCCTCTGCCATGACGGGCCTGATCTCGGGCTCCTCCATCGCCAACGTGGTCACCACCGGCACCTTCACCATTCCGCTGATGAAGCGCGTCGGCTTCTCGTCAGAGAAGGCTGGCGCGGTCGAGGTGGCGTCCTCCGTCAACGGTCAGATCATGCCGCCCGTCATGGGCGCCGCGGCCTTCCTGATGGTCGAATACGTGGGCATTCCCTACTTCGATGTGGTCAAGCACGCCTTCGTGCCGGCTGTCATCTCCTACATCGCACTGGTCTACATCGTGCACCTCGAGGCGATGAAGGCGAATATGCAGGGCCTGCCCCGCGCGGTGGAGCCGAAGCCGCTTGTCGCCTGGCTGATGAGCCTCGCCTTTACCATCGCCGTCATCTGCGCGCTCAGCTTCGCGGTCTACTACGGCATGGGCTGGATCCGTCCGGCATTTGGTGCCTCCGCCGGGTACATCGTCTTTGCCCTGCTGGTTGCGGTCTACATCGGCCTGCTGAAAGTGGCCTGCCGCGAGAACCGGCTGAAGATGGAAGACCCCAACGCGCCCGTCACGAAACTGCCGGTGCCGGGGCCGACCATCCGCGCAGGTCTGCACTTCCTCCTGCCAGTCGTGGTCCTTGTCTGGGCGCTTATGGTGGATCGCCTGTCGCCCGGCCTCTCGGCCTTCTGGGCGGCGGCCTTCATGGTGTTCATCCTCATCACCCAGCGTCCGCTCGAAGCGATCTTCCGCGGCGAAGGCAATCTGGGCGGCGCGATGCGCAACGGGTTCCGTGAACTGATCGAAGGTCTCGAGGCCGGCGCGCGCAACATGATCGGCATCGGCATCGCCACGGCGACCGCCGGTATCATCGTGGGCGCCGTCAGCCAGACCGGCGTTGGGTCCGCGCTGGCCGACGTGGTCGAGGTGCTGTCGGGCGGCAATATCCTGGCCATCCTGTTCCTGACCGCGATCCTGTCGCTGATCCTCGGGATGGGCCTGCCGACGACGGCGAACTACATCGTCGTCTCGGCCCTGCTTGCCCCGGTCATCGTAACACTCGGCCAGCAGAACGGCCTGATCGTGCCGCTCATCGCCGTGCACCTCTTCGTGTTCTACTTCGGCATCATGGCCGACGTGACGCCGCCGGTGGGGCTTGCCTCCTTCGCGGCGGCGGCGGTGTCGGGCGGTGACCCGATCCGGACCGGCGTGGTGGCGTTCTTCTACTCGCTCAGAACCGCGGCCCTGCCGTTCCTGTTCATCTTCAACACCGACCTGCTGCTGATCGACGTGGACTGGATACACGGGATATTCGTGTTCATCACGGCGACCGTAGCCATGCTGCTGTTCGCGGCGGCCACGCAGGGCTGGTTCCTGGCGCGGAACAAGATCTGGGAGTCGGTGCTGCTCCTGCTCATCGCCTTCACGTTCTTCCGGCCCGGGTTCTGGATGGACATGGTGGCACCGCCCTTCGCCCAGGTCGAACCCGCAAGGTTCGAGCAGGCACTTGGCGACGCGCAGCCGGGAACAGAGATGCGGCTGACCGTGAACGGCCTGAATGCCGTGGGCGATCCGGTGACCTTCACCGCGCCGCTGACGGTGCCCGAAGGCGAAACCGGAGCCGACAGGCTGATGGCCACGGGGATCGAGACCATCGACCGAGACGGCAGCGTCATCATCGACAACGTCGCCTTCGACAGCCCCGCGCAGCAGGTCGGTCTCGACTGGGATCAGGAAATCGTCGAGGTGCTCGCGCCGCAGTCGCAGCCGTCGAAGTACCTGATGTACCTGCCTGCGCTGCTTGTCCTGGCGCTGGTGGTCTGGTTGCAGCGCCGCCGCCGCGCCGAACCGCAAATGGCGCACGCCTGAAGGAGACTGGCCATGTTCGACAACATCCTCCTGCCGATCGACCTGAACCACCCGTCTTCATGGGAAAAGGCCCTGCCGATGGCGCAGAAGCTGGCCGGCGGGACCGGGACGATCCACATTCTCGGCATTGTCCACGATCTCGGCGCGGCCTCGGTCGCAGCCTTCCTGCCCGAGGACTTCGAAACCAAGGCCTTGCAGAAGATGAAGTCGGATCTCGACGCCTTCATCGCCAGCAAGATGCCTGCCGGGAGCAACGCCGTGGCCCACGTGGGCCACGGGCATGTGCCCGAACACATCCTGTCCGCCGCCAGAGAAGTGGGCGCGGACCTGATCGTCATGGCGTCCCATCCGCCGGACGAGCTGATGACCTTCCTTGTGGGGTCCAACGCCGACAAGGTGGTGCGTCACGCGAAGCAGCCGGTGCTGGTGGTGCGCTGAACCCAAGGGCGCACCTCTGCGCCATACACAGAGGCCTGTCCGCTCCGGGGGGTGCGGTCGGCCACACCAATTGGAGATTGTCCGTCTATGACACCCTTCGCCATCGCGGGCGTGCAGATGCACGTTGCGGCCCTGCATTCCAACGTAGAAGGCATGCGCCACAGGATCGAAGTTCTGATGGCCCGCTTTCCCTGGACGCAGATGGTCCTGTTTTCCGAGCTGGCGCCCTACGGTCCCCTTGATCGTTTCGCCCTGCCTTTCCCCAACGACGCCCTGCAGCAGTTCCAGGACGATGCCCGCCGCTACGGGATCTGGCTGATCCCCGGCTCCATGTTCGAGCGCACGGAGGACGGGCGCATCTTCAACACCTCGGTGGTCATCAACCCCGACGGCGACATCGTGGCCAAGTATTCGAAGATGTTCCCGTTCCGCCCGTATGAGGCGGGCATCTCTGCCGGGACCAACTTCTGTGTCTTCGATGTGCCCGAAGTGGGCCGCTTCGGTCTGTCGATCTGCTATGACATCTGGTTCCCCGAAACCACCCGCCAGCTGACCAGCCAGGGCGTTGAGGTCCTGCTGCACCCCGTGCTGACCGGCACAACGGACCGTGACGCGGAACTAGCCATTGCCCGCGCAACCGCTGCGCAGTTCCAGTGTTACGTCTTCGACGTGAACGGGCTGGCCGCTGGCGGTGTGGGGCGTTCGCTTGTCGTCGACCCGTCGGCCACCGTGCTGCACCAGTCGGCAGGGCAGGAGGACATGTTCCCGATCGAAGTCGACCTAGAGCAGGTTCGTCGCCAGCGCGAGACCGGTCTGAAGGGGCTGGGACAGGTGCTGAAGAGCTTCCGCGACCGCGAGGCCGACTTCACGGTCTACGACCGCGCCAGCGGTGCCGACGCCTATCTCAACACGCTCGGCCCGCTGGAGATGCCCCGGCAGGGCGCCACGCGGGGTCTGAGGACATCGGACCCCCGCACGGCTCTCGGACACTCCGAGCGCCCCGACATACCGCCCCAGAACATCTCGGTGTTCCACGGCAAGACCGGATCGGAGTGATCCGGAGACGCCGTGGACACAGCGGACGCGTAAGAAGAGGAGCTTGCGATGAACTCTCAACCCGGCGACAGATCGCTTCCGTCGATCAACGAATACTACAGCGCGACCCAGCTTCGATCCGACAGGTGGAGCGCGCTGAGGGAAGCCGCCGAGGGGTTGTCGCGCGAAGGCTCGGAGGGGCGCAAGGGCAAGAAACTGCTCCAGACCGCCGAGCACCTCTTCGACTCGCTCGAAGTGATCGAGGCCTACTGGGCCTTTCCCGGGGCCAGCAGCTTTGCGCATCTGCGCAGGCTGCTGAACCACGCCAACTACGATGAGTTACTGACGGCGGTGCGCCGGGTGGCGCGGGCCCTCGCCTCCGGGGCCTATCGCCGCCGCACCGTGCCCTTGTCGTCGGACGAACTCGACAACGAGGATTACGAGGACGAGGCAGCCCTGTCGCCAGAGGCGCGCGCACTGGGGCGCCCCTATTTCGAGGTGCTGATCGTCGACGACGTCAGCGAACAGCAGGAGCGTTTCCTGCGCCACAGCCTGTTGCGGATGCGCCGGTCCGAAGACCCCTTCATCTACGAACCCGTCGTGGTGCCCTCCATCGAGGACGCGCTGATCGGCATCCTGTTCAATCACAACGTCCAGGCGGTGGTGGTGCGGCCCGGACTGACCCTTAAGTCGCGCAACGACCTCCCGATCCTGTCGCGTTACCTGAAGCGCGTCGGCGATCCGGAAGACGTCGAAGCCATCCAGCCTCACGAATACGGCCCCGAAGCCTGCCGCCTGATCGCGCGGGTCCGTCCGGAACTGGACGCCTACCTGATCACCGACCGCTCGGCGGAGGACGTTGCCGGCCTCGACCTCGGTATCTGCCGGCGGGTCTTCTACAATCAGGAAGACTTCCTCGAACTGCACCTGAACATCCTGCGCGGCGTGAACCGGCGCTACAAGACGCCGTTCTTCACCGCGCTGAAGGAGTATTCCAAGCAACCGACCGGCGTCTTCCACGCCATGCCGATCAGCCGGGGCAAGTCGATCAGCCGTTCGCACTGGATCCAGGACATGGGCGCCTTCTACGGACCCAACATCTTCCTTGCGGAGACCTCGGCAACCTCCGGCGGTCTCGACAGCCTGCTGGAGCCGCGCGGGCCGATCAAGGAAGCGCAGGACATGGCGGCGCGGGCGTTCGGCGCGAAGCACACGTATTTTGCCACCAACGGCACCTCGACCTGCAACAAGATCGTCACGCAGGCGGTGGTCAGGCCGGGGGACATCGTGCTGGTGGACCGGGACTGCCACAAGTCGCACCACTACGGCATGGTGCTGGCCGGGGCGAACGTCGTCTACATGGACAGTTATCCGCTGCACCAATATTCGATGTACGGGGCGGTGCCGCTGACCGAGATCAAGCATCACCTGCTGAAGCTCAAGGCCGCGGGCAAGCTCGACCGCGTGCGCATGATCACCCTGACGAACTGCACCTTCGACGGCCTCGTGTACAACGTGCAGCGGGTCATGGAGGAATGCCTCGCCATCAAGAAGGACCTCGTCTTCCTCTGGGACGAGGCGTGGTTCGGTTTCGCCCGGTTCGAGCCGACCTACCGCCAGCGCACCGCCATGGCGACCGCCAACACCCTGCGCCAGAAGCTGAAGGAGCCGGAGACCGCCGCCGCCTGGGAAGCGCAGCAGGCCAAGCTGGCCGATGCCAGCGAGGAAGAGTGGCTGAACACGCGGCTTGTTCCGCCGCCGGATGCGCGCGTCCGCGTCTACGCGACGCAATCTACGCACAAGACGCTGACCGCGCTGCGGCAGGGCTCGATGATCCACGTCAACGATCAGGACTTCAAAGGCGAGGTAGAGCAGGCCTTCCACGAAGCCTTCATGACGCACACCTCGACCTCTCCCAACTACCAGATCATCGCGTCGCTCGACGTGGGGCGAAGGCAGGTGGAGCTGGAGGGGTTCGAATTCGTGCAGCGGCAGGTCGAAAGCGCCATGTCGATCCGGCGCGCGGTGTCGACCCATCCCCTGCTGGAAAAGTACTTCAAGGTTCTGACCATCGCCGATGTGGTGCCAGAGACGTACCGGGCCAGCGAGTCGACGCATTACTACGACCCGCAGCAGGGCTGGACCGACAAGTGGGCGATGTGGGCGGAGGACGAATTTGTCCTCGATCCCACGCGGATCACGCTGGCGGTGGGCGGCACCGGCTGGGACGGCGACACCTTCAAGACCAAGATCCTGATGGACAAATACGGGATCCAGATCAACAAGACCTCGCGCAACTCCGTGCTCTTCATGACGAACATCGGCACGACGCGGTCTTCGGTCGCCTACCTGATCGAGGTGCTGGTCGAGATCGCCAACGAGCTGGACGAATTGCTGGACGACGCCTCCAAGATGGAGCGGAGGTCGTTCGAGAACCGCGTCGCCGCACTGGTGGAACACGTCCCGCCGCTGCCCGATTTCAGCCGGTTCCACGATGCCTTCCGCGCCGACGGCGACACGCCCGAGGGCGATATCCGGACGGCCTACTTCCTGGCCTACGACGAGGACAACTGCGACTATCTCGCGCTCGACGATACGTTGATGGAGCGGCTCGGCAGTGGCGAAGAGCTCGTGTCGACGAGTTTCATCATCCCCTATCCGCCGGGCTTTCCGATCCTCGTGCCGGGGCAGGTGATCAGTCCTGAAATCCTGAAATTCATGCGCGCGCTTGATGTCAGCGAAATCCACGGATACCGGGCCGATCTCGGCCTGCGCGTGTTTACGAAGGCCGCGCTCGACGACGTGCTGACCAAGAAATCCTGAGGGAGGTGAACCAGATGACCAAGAAAACGCTCAAGAACATTTCGGAGATCCGCCGGTATTTCCACACCAACAAGGATCCGATCTATTTCGTGTCCGCGACAAACTTCAACCTGCTCGGGCTCGACGAATGGGTGAAGAATTTCAAGTACATCTGCTACATGGACTGCTTCGACGGGCGGCATCCGAACGTCTTCGTGCCCTCCGAGATGCCGCACGACGAATTCCAGTCCATCGAGGACATCAACAACTACCTCCTCCAGCATAAGGAAGTGGTCGACCTGGTGAAGTCGCGCGGCGGCAAGCCGAAGTTCGTCTTCCTGATGTTCGACGAAAAGACGGAGAAGCTGGCCAAGGACCTGGGCGGCGAGGTCTGGTTCCCCAAGGCAAAGCTGCGCACGGCGATGGACAACAAGATCGAGACCGTCCGCGTCGGCAACAAGGCGGACGTGCCCTCTGTGCCCAACACCCTGTCGGAGGTGAAGGACTACGCGCACCTGCAGGAGATCTGCAAGAAGGCCGGGCTGGGCGACGACCTCGTGCTGCAGTCTGCCTTCGGTGACAGCGGGCACACCACCTTCTTCATCAAGTCCGAGGCCGATTTCCGCAAGTACGAGCACGACATCGTCGGCGAGGGCGAGATCAAGATCATGAAGCGCATCGATTGCCGCGGCTCGGCGATCGAGGCGTGCGCGACCTCGCAGGGCACCATCGTCGGCCCGCTAATGACCGAACTCGTGGGCTTCAAGGAGCTGACACCATATCGTGGGGGCTGGTGCGGGAACGAGATCTTCTCCACCGCGTTCAGTCCCAAGCAGCGTCAGAAGGCGCGTGCGCTTACCTTCCAGTTCGGCGAACAGTTGCGCAAGGAAGGTTACCGGGGGTACTTCGAGCTGGACTTCCTCATCGACAAGAAGAACGACGACATCTGGCTGGGCGAGCTGAACCCGCGCATCACCGGCGCGTCGTCGATGACCAATCACGCCGCGTTTGCCCATGCCGACGCGCCGCTCTTCCTGTTCCACCTGCTCGAATTCTCGAAGAAGCCGTTCCAACTCGCTGTGGATGAACTGAACGCCCGCTGGGCCGATCCCGACATGATCGACTCATGGAGCCAGATGGTCATCAAGCACACCGAGGACAGCGTCGACATCATCACCGAGGCGCCGCAGTCCGGCATCTACCGAATGAAAGAGGACGGCACGGTGGAATTCGACCGGTTCGACTATCACCGCCGCGCCGTGGAGACCGAGAACGAGGCGTTCTTCCTCCGCATCTCCAACGTCGGCGACTACCGTTACGAAGGCGCCGATCTGGGCATCCTCGTCACCCGTGGCCGGTCCATGACGCAGGGTTTCCAATTGACCGACAAGTCCAAGCGCTGGATTGACGGCATCAAGGCCAGCTACAAGGCACGGGCTCTGCCCTCGGCTCAGACGTTCGAGGATCCGGCCTTCAAGATCATGTAAGGTTTCCAGGAAATGCTTTTCCGCGCCATCCATGAAGATGAGCCCGGGCCGAAATGGTCCGGGCTTTTCTCGGAATACCGCAACGCCTACCTGACTTGGTGGGCGCGCGAAGGCGTGGCCGTGCGTCCGACCTACATGGAAGGTCTGAACGCCATGCGCACCCACATGCCGGAGATCGTGCCGCTCTACGAGCAACTGGTCGAGTTGGCAGGCGGTGGCGACCGTGACGCGCGGTTTCTCAGTTTCTATTGTCCGCCGCGCTACCTGACGGGGTGCAGTCAGGCGATCTGGCCGGGCGACAAACCCTTGATGGTTCGCAACTACGACTACAATCCACATGCCGTCGATGCCGTGCTGCTGCGGACACGCTGGCAGGGGCGCCGGGTGATCGGCATGTCCGACGGGCTGTTCGGGCTGGTGGACGGCATGAACGAGGACGGGCTTGCGGTGTCGCTGACCTTCGGAGGGCGGCGCGAGGCCGGTGTGGGCTTCGGGGTGCCGCTTCTGCTGCGCTACATCCTGCAGACCTGCACCACGGTCCCCGAAGCGATCGACGTGCTCGCCCGGGTGCCCAGCCACATGAGCTACAACGTCACCGTCCTGGATGCGAAACGGCGGTTCGCGACGGCTTACCTGGCACCGGACCGCGCGCCGCAGATCACCCATGCAGCGGTCGCCACCAACCACCAGGAACGTGTCGAGTGGCGCAGCCACGCGCGGCTGACCGCGACGGTCGAGCGCGAACGCTATCTGCTGCAACGCCTGACGCTGCATCCGGAGCCGGAAGACAAGTTCATCCGCGCCTTCCTGCGGCCACCGCTCTATTCGCTGGCCTTCGACCGGGGGTTCGGCACGCTCTACACCGCTGCCTACAGACCCCGGACAGGGCGGGTCGAGATCTTCTGGCCCGGCCGGCAATGGTCCAAGAGCTTCGACGCCTTCGAAGAGGACTCCATGACGATCGCCTATCCGCAGGTCACAACGGCGCCCGCACACTACCCGGGCGGCGCATAGGCCGTTTGGCAGGCCCGTCGCGCAAGGCGGCAGACCTGCCCACGCTCCTCCTCAGAGCGGCGGGAAACGGTAGCGGTTGTTGGCGACGGCCCAGTCCATGTGATTGCGCACGTATTCCTGCGTGGCATCGCGCGGCGGGTTGTAGTCCCAGTGCTCGCCCGCCCCAGCCTCCATCGCGGCGTGCAAGGCGCGCCTGGACCTCTGGGTGCGCATCACGTTTTCCCGCAGCGTGGCACTGTCCCAGCGCTCGGCGACCTCTGCGGCAAAGGCGGCTGCCGCGTCGGCATAGGCCGGGTCGGTCGCGACGTTCACCTTCTCCAACGGGTCCTTCGACAGGTCGTAAAGCTGCGCAGGATCGGGATCGCAGTGGATGTATTTCAGTGGCCCGCGCCGGATCATGAACACCGGCCACGGCGTCATCTCGGCACAGTATTCGCCGATCACGAGGTCGACCGGATCGCTTTCGCCGCGTGCCAGCGGCATCAGCGACCGCCCGTCGACGGGTTCGCCCAGCATCGACATGTCACCGCCGCCCGCCTCGATGAAGGTCGGGAGCAGGTCGATCAGCGAACATGCATTCGCAGCGGTGCCCTGCGCCACGCCCGGCCCCGTCATGATCATCGGGATGCGGGCCGAGTGCTCGAAGAAGTTCATCTTGAACCACAATCCGCGCTCACCCAGCATGTCGCCGTGGTCGGCGGTGACGATCAGCAGCGTGTTGTCCAGTTCGCCGATGTCCTCCAGCGTCTTCACCAGCGTGCCGACCTTGCTGTCGAAATAGCTGACGTTGGCCAGATAGGCGCGGCGCGCCCGGTGGACCTCTTCGTCGGTGAGGGGGATGTAGCTCGCCTCGATCCCGTCCATCACGCGGCGCGACCCGGGGTCCTGCTCCTCTGGTGACAGCGGATATTCCGGCATGTCGACTTCGTCGTCGGAGTAGAGGTCCCACCATTCCGGTTTCGCGACGTAGGGATCGTGCGGGTGGATGAAGCTGGCGACCATGCAGAAGGGCGACTTGTCCCCGGCTGTGCGGTCCCGTCCCCGGTCGATCAGCCAGCGTCGGGCGGCGAACTCCACCTCGTCGTCGTAGTCGGTCTGGTAGGTGGCGACGGCGACGCCGCTTTCCTTGACCGTCTGCATGTTGTGATACCACTTGTCGATGCGCTCGTCCGCGGCCTCCCAGTCGGGCGTCCAGGCGAAATCGGCCGGATAGATGTCCGTGGTCACGCGGTCCTGGAAACCGTGCTTCTGGTCGGGGCCGACGAAGTGCATCTTGCCGGACAGGCAGGTGCGGTAGCCGAGCGCCTTCAGGTAGTGCGCAAAGGTCGGCACGGAGGCGCGGAATTCGCAGGCGTTGTCGAATGCCGCGATCCGGCTGATGAGCTGGCCGGACATGAATGCAAAGCGCGACGGCGCGCAAAGCGGCGAGTTGCAGTAGGCCGCGTCGAAACGCATGCCGCGCGCGGCGAGGGCGTCGATGTTCGGTGTCTTTGCCGACCTGTGGCCGTAGGCGCCAAGGAAATGCGGCGCAAGCTGATCGGCCATGATCACGACGATATTGGGACGGGTCACGTGTTTTCTCCGGAATGAAAGGGCAGACGACGGGTTCAGCCCCGGTGCGGGGGAGGCTGGTACTGCATGCTTTTCCGGTGACGCGGTTTCATGCGCACATCATTGCACCACGCAGGGCCGAACCGCCAAGCGGAAAGCGAGGCCGGTATGCCGGAGGGCCGCGGATAACCATTTGGTAATCGTCCTCTGGCTACAAAAGCCGAAGGCGACCTGGCGCGGTTTCGCGACACCGTCCCTGGTTGGGCGGCCCGGCGTCCATGTGCCAGTCCGATTGTACCGGCTTTCGTACCAAGTGAGGGAGGATCCACTGACCCATGCCTTGCGCCGCGCACCGCCAACGCATCGGTCATGTATTGGTCAGCCTGCCGCATGGCCCGCGGCCATGACGCGGATCCTTGTCGTCGGCAGGACCGATGCCCGACGGTCTCAGGCGACCGGAATGCTGAAAGAAGGGGCATCGGCGCCGGATCTGGAATTCGCCACCGACGGACCCGCCTGCCTGCAGCGGATCGGCGAATTGCCCCGCGTCGATTGTGTGATCCTCGTCCCCGACGGCGACGATCCGCACTGGCCGGAACTGGTCAGCCAGATCGCGGGTACGCGCCCTTTGACGGCGGTGATCTATATCGCCGCCCTCGCGGACGAAGGGGTGGCGGTGGACGTGATGAAACGGGGCGCGCAGGACTACTGCGTGCTGACGAAGATCACGACAGAGGGTCTGGCCCGCGCCGTGGCGAACGCCGTCCAGCGGACGGACATGGCGCGCAGGATCGAAGACCAGCAATACAGCCTGAGAACCTTCGCGCATGTCCTTGTCCACGACCTTCGCGCGCCGTTGCGCTCGGTTGGCGGCGGTATCGAGATGCTGATCGAGGATCTGCCGCAGGCGCAACGGCAGAACCATGCCGAGGTCCTGGAATTCATCCGGGGCGGCGCGTTGAGAATGGAGCGGCTGATCATGTCGCTTTACGGGCTCTGCAAGGCAGAGAGCGAGCCGCGGCAACGCCCCGTCAACCTCGCCGACCTCGTGGCGGAGCTGGCGCAGGCGCTGCGCGCGGACCTGAGGGAGCGGGAGGCAGAACTCATCCTCGTCGGCGAGCCTCCCCGCGTCCAGGCCGATCCGGTCCTGCTCCTGCAATTGCTTCAGAACCTCGTCGCGAACGGGGTCAAGTTCAACCGCGCCGCGCGACCCCGGGTGGAGATCGCCGGCACGACGACAACCTTCGGCTGGCGGATCGAGGTGGCGGACAACGGCATAGGCATCGCGGAGGAGCACCGGACGCGCATCTTCGAACCCTTCGCGCGGCTCCATGCAGAAGATGAGTTCCCGGGCAGCGGGCTGGGGCTGGCGACGTGCAGCCGCATCGCCGCGCGCCACGGCGGCCATCTGGGCTGCACCTCCGTGCCGGGGGAGGGCGCGCGCTTCATCCTCGATCTGCCGCGCTTCGACGGGGAGGCCGGTCAGCGGCAGGTGGCGCAGCCGCTTTCGGCGAGGGGAAACGTGGCCGACGTGCTGCGCTGACCGGCGGGCAGAGGCCCAGGAGAATCGCACCGCCTTGTAACTTTGGGCGTGATGATTAGAATATCGTCTCAACGAATAGACCGTCAGGCGGCCCGGACAAGCGCGGCCGCTTTTTCAATAGGAAGCTCCGATGTCGTGGACAGATGAACGCGTGGAAATGCTCAAGAAGATGTGGTCGGAGGGTCAGTCGGCCAGCCAGATCGCAAAGGAGCTGGGCGGGGTGACCCGCAACGCGGTGATCGGGAAGGTGCATCGCCTCGGGCTGTCGAACCGGGCCGGCAGCGCGCCCGCCCCGGCAGAGGCAAAACCGGAAGTCAAGCCGCAGGCCGCCAAGCCGAAACCGGCGCCGAAGCCCGCCGCGGCTCCCGAAGCCAAACCG
Organism: Sagittula sp. MA-2; assembly: GCF_030126985.1. GTDB lineage: Bacteria > Pseudomonadota > Alphaproteobacteria > Rhodobacterales > Rhodobacteraceae > Sagittula. The sequence goes on from NZ_CP126145.1 coordinate 24,663, forward strand.
GCAGAACCTGCGCCCGCACCGGCCGCCGCGGCAGCACCCGCGCCGCAGTCCCCGGCCCGCAAGCAGATCATTCCGGCGGGCCAGCCCCTTCCGCCGCAGCCGTCGACCAACGAGATCAGCCCCGAGGCGCTGGCGAAAGTCAACGAAGTGGAAAAGAAGGCGAAGAAGCTGACCCTGATGGAATTGACCGAACGGACCTGCAAGTGGCCTGTCGGCGATCCCGCCACGGAGGACTTCTGGTTCTGCGGGCTGCCGGTCCAGCAGGGCAAGCCCTACTGCGAGGCCCATGTCGGCGTCGCCTTCCAGCCGATGAGCGCGCGCCGCGACCGGCGCCGCTGATCCCAACGCAAGGGCGGACTGGCGGGAAGGCGCCCGCCATCGCCGTTTGTGTCCGGGGGCGTGACGACCGGGGCTTCACCGGCGGCTAAGGGTGCAGTATAGGCGGCCCATGCAGAATCCCCCCGATCTCCGCCCTGACCTTGCGCGCGCCCGCATCACCGACACCGTCCGAGACGGCCAGCCGACCATCGGCATGGTCTCCCTCGGCTGTCCGAAGGCGCTGGTGGACAGCGAGCGCATCCTGACGCGCCTGCGCGCCGAGGGCTACGGCATCTCCTCCGACTACGCCGGCGCCGATGCGGTGATCGTGAACACCTGCGGTTTTCTCGACAGTGCCAAGGCCGAAAGCCTCGACGCCATCGGCGAGGCACTGGCCGAAAACGGTCGGGTCATCGTGACCGGCTGTCTTGGCGCGGAACCGGAGTACATCACAGGGACCCATCCGAAGGTTCTGGCGGTCACCGGACCGCATCAGTACGAGCAGGTTCTGGACGCCGTGCATGGCGCGGTGCCGCCGTCACCCGATCCCTTCATCGATCTTCTGCCCGCCAGCGGAGTGTCCCTGACGCCGAGGCATTACAGCTATCTGAAGATCTCCGAAGGCTGCAATCACAAGTGCCGGTTCTGCATCATTCCAGACATGCGCGGCCGACTGCAAAGCCGTCCCGCCCGCGCGGTCCTGCGCGAGGCTGAGAAACTGGTTGAGGCCGGTGTTAAGGAGCTGCTGGTCATCAGCCAGGACACATCCGCCTACGGGACGGACTGGAAGGACCGCGACGCAAAGTTTCCCTTCGTCGACCTGGCCCGCGACCTGGGCGAGTTGGGCGCGTGGGTGCGGCTGCATTACGTCTATCCCTACCCGCACGTGCGGCAGGTGATCCCGCTGATGGCAGAGGGCAAGGTGCTGCCCTACCTCGACATTCCGTTCCAGCACAGCCACCCGGACACCCTGCGCCGCATGGCCCGGCCCGCCGCCGCCGAGCGCACGCTGGACGAGATCGCGGCGTGGCGGTCGGATTGCCCGGACATCGCGCTCCGCTCCACCTTCATCGTGGGTTACCCCGGAGAGACTGAGGCGGAGTTCCAGCACCTTCTGGACTGGATGGACGAGGCGCAACTCGACCGCGTGGGCTGCTTCCAGTACGAGAACGTCGCCGGTGCGCGCTCCAACACGCTGCCGGATCACGTCCCGGACGAGGTGAAGGCCGAACGCTGGGCGCGCTTCATGGAAAAGGCGCAGGCGATCTCGGAGGCCAAGCTTGCCGCGAAGGTCGGTAGACGCATGGATGTCATCGTCGACGACGTGGACGAGGACGGCATCGCCACCTGCCGCACCAAGGCGGACGCGCCTGAGATCGACGGGAACCTGTTCATCGACGAAGGCGCGGAGGCGTTGCAGCCGGGTCAGATTGTGACGGTCGAAGTCGACGAGGCCGGGGAATACGACCTCTGGGGACGGCTGACCTAGCGGGCGGTCTCGTCCTCGAGGTGCATCTTGATGTCGATCAGCACCTTCTGGATCTCCAGGGTTTCCTTCAGCATCCGCTTGGCTTCGTTGACGGAGATGTCTCCGTCGACCATGGACGTGTGATATTCGGCCATCAGCATGGCGAACCGTTGCGACAGGGCGATCACGTCTGAGTTCATCCCGCCCGGCGAGCGCGTGTTGCGGCGGTCCTCGTCGAAGTGCAGCGTTATGCCCTTCAGCTCTGCCAGCGCGGCGGTGACATGCGGGTAGGAGGCCTTCTCTTCCAGCGCGGCGACAACATCCACAGGCATGAAGCGGTCCGCGTGTTCGACATGATCGGAATAATACCGGCCCAGCGTCGCCTTCGACTTGCCTGACAGCGCACAGGCCGTCTCGATTCCGACGTCCTTCACCAAGGCTTCGCTGTGCTTCTTCAGGTAGTTTCCGACGTTCGCCATCGTGATCCTCTCGGCAGGTGCGCCTGCGTCCGAGGCGGCGCGTTGCACTTCCATTACCCGCGGAGCGCGCCGCCGTCATGGCGAAATCAACCCGCCGGCAACAGCACGCTCACGCTCGCGCCGGGCTGTCCTGCGTTCCGGCGGTGACGTTTCGAGGCACTCTTGCCTCTCCCGGGCGGCTGACGCAAAAGCGGGTCATGGCCAAGCTGCACTTTCATTACTCGACCATGAACGCGGGCAAGTCGACGCTGCTTCTGCAGGCGGCGCACAACTACAATGAACGCGGGATGGAGACTTACCTGATGATCGCCGCCTTCGACGACCGCGCCGGCAAGGGGCGGATCGGATCGCGGATCGGCCTCGCGCGGGAGGCGGATGTCTTCGGCACCCACTCCGACCTTTTCGAGATGATCGAGGCGCGGCGGGCGAAGGGCGATGTGGCCTGCATATTCGTCGACGAGGCGCAGTTCATGACGACCGAACAGGTCTGGCAGCTGGCCCGCGTGGTCGACGATCTCGACGTGCCCGTGATGGCCTATGGCCTGCGGGTGGATTTCCGCGGCGAGCTGTTCCCCGGTTCCGCCGCGCTGCTGGCGCTGGCGGACGTGATGCGGGAGGTCCGGACCATCTGCCACTGCGGCCGCAAGGCGACGATGGTGATCCGGCAGGACGCCGAGGGCCGGGCGCTGCTGGATGGCGCGCAGGTTCAGATCGGCGGCAACGAAGCCTACGTCAGCCTGTGCCGCCGCCACTGGCGACAAGCGGTAGGACGCTAGACATGGGCGGATCACAGGCGTTCACCGCGGGTCTGGTGGTGGCGATTGTCGGTTTCTTCTCGTCGTTCCCGATCTTCCTCGCAGGGGTCGAGGCCATGGGCGCAACACAGGCGCAGGCCTCCTCCGCCTTGATGGCCGGAGCGCTGGCGATGGGGCTTGCCGGAATCGTTCTGGCGCTGTGGACCAAGACGCCCGCGTCCTGTGCGTGGTCGACCCCGGGGGCGGCACTGCTCGCGGCCTCCGCTGCGGACCCGCAGGGCTTTTCCGGTGCGGTCGGGGCCTTTGCCGTGGCAGGTGCGCTGACGGTCGTCGCGGGGTTCTGGAAACCGCTGGTGCGGCTGGCGCAAAGCGTACCCGGCCCGATCACGCAAGCGATGCTGGCCGGGGTGCTGCTGCCCATATGCTTCACCCCCATCCGCGCGGTGGCAGAGGCGCCGGCGGTGGCCCTTCCGATCCTTCTGACGTGGTTCGTGGCGACCCGCATCCGGCGGCTCTTTGCGGTGCCTGCCGCGGTGCTCGTCACTTTCGGGCTGGTCATCTGGCACAACGGCACTCTGCCCCTGCCGGATCACGCCCTGACCGCGCCGGTCTGGGTGATGCCCACGTTGTCCCTGCAAGGGGTGATCGGCCTGGCCATCCCGCTGTTCATCGTAACCATGGCGACGCAGAACATGCCGGGCGTTGCGGTGCTACGCACCAATGGGTTCACGCCTCCGCCCGGGCCGATGTTCGCCACGGTCGGCGCGATCTCGATCCTGTCGGCGCCTTTCGGTGCGGTGCAGACCAACCTCGCCGCCATCACCGCAGCCATGTGTTCGGACGAGCACGCCCATCCTGACCACGGAAAGCGCTACTGGGCGGCTGTCTGGGCCGGTGTCTTCTACTGCGTATTCGGTATCTTCGCGGCGCTTGTGACCTTCGTCGCCGCCGCCGCCCCGCCTTTCGCCATGGCGACGCTGGCGGGTGTGGCGCTGTTCGGTGTGTTCATGACGTCGATGACCGGCGCGCTCCGGGCGGACGAGACCCGCGAGGCGGCGGTGCTGACCTTCATCGTGACCGCGTCGGGCCTGACACTCTTCGGGATTGGCGGCGCGGTCTGGGGGCTGCTGGTCGGCGGGATCGTACACCTTCTGAACATGCGGGGCGGCAAATGATACGGCAGGCGAAACCGGACGACGCGGCAGCCATCCGGGAGATCGCCGAGGCGTCTTACGCGCGGTACGTGCCGCGCATCGGGCGCCGCCCGGCGCCGATGGATGCGGATGTCGAAGCCCAGATCGGGCAGGGTGTCCTTTACGTCTACGACGGCGCGAAACCGTTGGGGTACATCGCCTTCTGGCCCGAAGGCGGAGCGATGGTTCTCGATGCCGTGGGCGTGGCACCGGAGGCGTCGGGACGTGGCATCGGCAAGGCGCTGATCGGCTTCTGCGAGGCGGAAGCGGCCCGGCTGGGACTTGAGCGGATCAGCCTCTACACCAATGCCAAGATGACGGAGAACCTCTCCATGTACCCGCACCTCGGCTACGTCGAGACGCATCGTATGGTGCAGGACGGGTTCGACCGGGTGTTCTTCGAAAAGCCGGTTCAGCCGCGCTCCACCAGCACCGAGCCCACCGAGTAACCCGCGCCGAAAGAACAGATCACGCCACGGTCCCCGGGCGCGAGATCGCCGGAGTTCTTGGAGAACGCGATGATCGACCCGGCGGAGGATGTATTGGCGTAGTCCTGAAGGATGTTCGGCTGTTCGCCCTCCTCAGGCATGCGGCCCAACACCTTCTTGCCGATGAAATCGTTCATCGTCTTGTTGGCCTGGTGCAGCCAGAGACGCTTCAACCCGTCCGCCTCCCAGCCCTCTGCCTCCATGTGGCCGAGGATATGCGCGGAGACCAGCGGCAGCACCTCCTTGAAGACCTTCCGACCATTCTGCATGAACTGCATGTCGCGGCGGTCTTCCATCTGGTCATGCGTCCGGCGCAAGAAACCGTTGTTGTTGCGGATGTTGTTTGAGAACTGCGTCGCGCAGCGGGTGGAGACGATGTCGAACCGCGCGCCCTGTGCGTCTTCGGCACGTTCGATCAGGACGGCGGTGCACACGTCGCCGAAGATGAAGTGGCAGTCGCGGTCGCGCCATTCGAGGTGGCCGGAACAGATCTCCGGATTGACCACCAGCGCGCGCCGCACGCTGCCCGACCGGATCATGTCCGCCGCCGCCTGGATGCCGAAGGTGGCGGAGGAACAGGCGACGTTCATGTCGAAGGCAAAGCCCTGCGCGCCCAGCAGTTGCTGGATCTCGATCGCGATGGCGGGATAGGCGCGTTCGTGGTTCGACGCCGCGCAGATCACCAGATCGACGTCCGAACCGTCCCGGCCCGCCATGGCCAGCGCCTTGCCGCAGGCATCTACCGCCATTTCCGCCATGATGGACGGCGCCTCGTCCGGGCGGGCGGGCAGATGGGGGAACATGCGTTCGGGATCGAGCACGCCGGACTTGTCCATCACGTAACGCCGTTCGATGCCGGAAGCGGAGAAGATGAAGTCGGAGCTGGAATGATCCATCGCCTGCACCGTGCCGTCGGCGATCTCGTCGGCGTGCCGTTCGTTCCACAGATCGGCATAGGCATTGAACGCCGCCACCAGTTCGTCGTTGGTGATGTTCTCTGTCGGGGTGAATACCCCGTGCCCCGTGATGGCGGGTCTGAACATGGTCTCCTCCTGCGTTTGCGCCAGCATCCGCACGGCACGGGGGGTGTCAAGCGGGGCGTGGCGGAACCTGCGTTCGTCTCGCACGTTTTCCATATGAGGTACGACCCGAAAGGAGCAACGACATGGACCGCTTGGCGTATTTCATCGCGCACATGGCCGGGGCCAGCATCGCAGGCGCCGCGCTGATCGTCTTCTTCATCTTCGGCTGGTACAGCTGGTGGGCCGTGGCCACCGCCGGCATCATTGGCTTGGTTCTGGCCTGGCCGGTGGGCAAGCTGATCTCTGTCCGGATCAAGAAGGACGACCCCAACTGGAACTACTCGGGCGGGATGGGCATAGTGCCCGATCCCAAGGCGCCGGAACTCTGAAGCCGGAACTCTGACAAAACGACGTCCGGCGCGCCCTCAGCAGAGGCGCGCGCCGTTCTGAACAGGATGATCGGGTCGCGCAAGCGTCACGGCGCCATCCGCGTCGTGGTAACCCAGGACCAGCACTTCGGACATGAACGGCCCGATCTGGCGCGGCGGGAAGTTGACGACCGCCGAGACTTGGCGGCCGACGAGGTCTTCGGGCGCGTAGTGCACGGTGATCTGGGCAGAGGACTTCTTCTCTCCGATCTCCGGGCCGAAGTCGATCCACAGCTTGATCGCGGGCTTGCGCGCTTCGGGGAAAGGTTCGGCACGCGTGACGGTGCCGACGCGGATATCCACCGCCATGAAGTCGTCGAAAGTGATCTCAGCCATTGGCTAGTTCCTTGGATCGGTTGGCCGCTGCGGCCACGGTGTCCTTGATGAGGGGCGGCAGGCCCTTCTCCTCGTCCATCAGCACGTCGAGACCGGCCTGCGTCGTGCCGTTCGGGGAGGTCACGTTGCGGCGGAGCTGCGTCGGATCGTCGTCGGCCCGCATGGCAAGCGCCCCTGCGCCCGCGACGGTTGCCTTGGCCAGCGTCATGGCCAGCTCCGGCGCCAGCCCCTGTGCCTCGCCCGCGGCGGCCATGCACTCGATCATGTGGAACACATAGGCGGGGCCGGAGCCCGACAGGCCGGTGACGGCATCCATCTGGACCTCCGATTCAAGCCGCACCACCTCTCCAACCGCGGACAGGAGCGTCTCGGCAAGGTCGAGATCGGTGTCCGAGGCCTTCGGGTTGCCGATGATGGCGGTGATCCCCTGGCTGATGGCGGCGGGGGTGTTCGGCATGGCGCGTATGATCGGTGTCGCGCTGCCGAGAATGTCCTCGTAGGTCGCGATCGAGATGCCCGCCGCGACGGAGACGAACAGCGTCTTGCCATTGCCCATGGCCTGCAGCGTGGGCAGGGCCTCGCCCATCATCTGCGGCTTGACGGCGATCAGGACGATGGCGGGTTCGGGCGGCAGATCCTCGTTCAGATGCACGCCCCGGCCCTTCAACCAGTCGGAGGGGTTGGGGTCGGTCACCCAGACGGAGGATGCGGGGAGGCCGCGCTTCAGCCAGCCTTCGAGCATCGCCGATCCCATCTTGCCGCAGCCCAGCAGCACGAGCCCCTTTTCGGCCAGGATTCCGTCTTTCATGCCTGTTCCTCCTGAAAACACGTTGCGCGCCAAGAGGTAGCCCGAGGGGCACAGAAAGGGCAATGCGGGGCGCGCGGAAAGACTGCCTGAAAGTGGCCCGGCACAGCCGCAGACAGGCGGACGGAAGCGCCGCATCGCAAATGAGCAGCGGCAGACGAATACCGCTGGCAAAGCGATGGCGCCATTTCGCAACCCATTGACTTCGCGCCGCGCCCGGCCCCACTTCTGCGCGAAAGGACAGAGGATCACACGCGGATCCAGCGACCGGGCGGAACCTTGACGGCGCTCGGGACTTGTGACGAAGGGTGTGTGCTCTGCGAACCCGGGGAACCTTTATGCTCGACCATCTCTACGGAACGGATGCACCGCTGGTCGCACTGGCGATCCTCGTGATCCTGTTCATCACCTTCACCATCGAGAAATTTCCGCCGGAGGTGACCGCATCGGGGGCGGCGGCGCTATACATCCTCTTGGGCATGGTGCCCAGCGACGAGGTCATGGCTGTCTTCTCAAGCTCGGCGCCGATCACGATTGCGGCGATGTTCGTCGTCTCGGGCGCGCTGGTCCGGACCGGGGTGCTGGACGCGCTGGCGGGCATCGTCATCGACAAGGCGCAGGCGCGTCCCGTGATGGCCATCGGGTTGTTCATCTTCGCGACCATCGCGGCCTCGGCCTTCATGAACAACACGCCGGTCGTGCTGGTGTTGATCCCGGTGGTCATCCGTTTGGCGCAGAGCCTTGCCATTGCGCCGACGCGGCTGCTTATCCCGCTGTCCTACGCCGCGATCCTCGGCGGCACCTGTACCCTGATCGGCACGTCGACAAACATCCTCGTGGATGGCGTGGCGCAGGAAGCGGGGATCGAGCCGTTCTCGATCTTCGAGATCGCGCCGGTCGGCCTGACCGTCGCCGTCGTCGGCGGGCTTTCGATGCTGGTGCTGGGCAAGGTGCTTTTGCCCGACCGGGCGCAGAAGGAAAGCGGCACCGAGGACGCAGAGACGGCCTTCCTGTCGGAAATCACGGTCAGGTCCAACTACCCGCATATCGGTACGGCCCTGGGCAAGATTGCAGACTTCCAGCGGTCTGGCGTGCGCGTGACAGGCATCCGGCGCGGCGGCAGGATCGAACGCAGCGACATAGCGAAACGGGTGATCGAACGGGGCGACGCGCTGATCGTCGTCGCCGAGACGTCCGAGCTTCTGACTTTGGCCGAACAGCCCGGGTTGCGGGTCGGCCTGCGGCGCTCCATCGAACTGGACCCGGAGGCGGAAGTGAAGGTGGTCGAGGCCATCGTGACCCCCTCGCGGCGCAGCTCCGACCTGCGGATCGCCGATCTTGCGTTGGGGCGGCGCGCCGGTGTCCGCGTTCTGGGCGCCTACCGGCCGCGCCACATCGCGGGCGCCGACCTGTCGAGCGTGCACCTGCGGCCCGCCGACAAGCTGCTGCTGGAGGGCACGCCGGAAGGGTTCGAGGAACTGACCCGCTCCGGCGATGTGGTGAATGTCACCGCACCCGGTGGCCGGGCCTACCGCAGGCGGCAGGCGCCCATCGCGGTTCTGGCGCTGGTGGGGATCGTCGTCCTTGCCGCGCTCAACCTCATGCCGATCGGCGTGCTTGCGCTGATCGGGGTGGCGGCGATCCTCGTCCTGCGCTGCATAGACAACGATGAAGCGTGGAACTCCATCGACGGCGGTGTGCTCGTTCTGATCTTTGCCATGCTGATCGTCGGGCAGGGGCTGGAGAACACCGGCGCCGTCGAGATGCTGGTCGGCTGGATGATGCCGTTCCTCGACGGCCTGTCCCCCTTCGTCACGCTCGTGGCGATTTACGCCGTGGGCTCGATCCTGACGGAGGTAGTGACGAACAACGCCGTCGCGGTCATCTTTACGCCCATCGTGATTTCGCTCGCGGCGCAGTTGGGGGTCGATCCGCGGCCCTTCGTGGTGGCGGTGATGTTCTCGGCGAGTGCCAGCTTTGCCACGCCCATCGGCTACCAGACGAACACGCTGGTCTACGGTGCAGGCAACTACAAGTTCTCGGACTTCCTGCGTATGGGCGTGCCGATGAACCTGATCGTTGGGCTGACCGCCGTACTGGCGATCAGCTTCTTCTTCCCGATGTGAGGGCCTACTCGGCCATGATCGACATGGGCGCGGTGCCCTCGTTCAGCCACCGCTCCATCGGGCCCATCGGATCGAGGGAGGCCGCATTCACGCCGCCGGGCCCCGGCAGGATGCCGCAATGGTCGAGGCCGGGGATCATGAAGAGTCGGACGTTCTCCTTGAGCGTCTCTTCGCCACCGGCGGCCTCCGCGGCCTGTTCGTACCAGTCCACGGTCTTGTAGGGCGTCACGATGGCATCGGCCCAGCCGTGATAGACGATCATCTTGCCGCCCGCCGCGCGGAAGGCCGAGAGGTCCGGGCTGTCGCCGTTGTAGACCTTGGCCATCGTCTCCAGCCGGGCCGGGTCGCTTTCCATGTCGAAGTCGAGCGGTGAGTATTCCGCGCCGGGATCGTCGGCAAAGGCCATGTACTGTGTGAAGCCGGTGGTGAAGGCGGGCACCAGCGGCGCGGCTCCCTCTGCGTTTCCGGTCAGCCAGAGCCACCAGAACGGTTCCGACCCTTCCGGAATACCGCCGGGGTAAAGCTGGTCGCCAGCCGCGTTCCGGGGGCCTTCGCGCCACCTCATCAGCGCATCCATCTTCGCGTTCGACAGCCCGAGCGGGCTGTAGTCGATCTCGCAGGCGCGCGGGTCTTCGATCAGCCCGTCTTCCGTGCCGTCCGTCGCATCGCATTGCTGCATCACGAGGTCGCCGATCGCCTTCGCGTCATCGGGGCCGAGGATCTGGCTGCCGTCGTCGGCGGTGTTGGCCTGCACGAAGAAGGCCATCGCGGTGGCCACCAGCCCGGTGTAGTCCATCGCCGGAGCGCCCGAGATGATGCCGTCGAACATCTCCGGATAGCGTTGCGCGGCGACATGCGCCATGCGCCCGCCGGTGGAGCATCCCTGGAAGATCGCCTGCTCTGCCTGCCCGCCATAGAACGCGTCGATCAGGAGGCCCGCCACGCGGTTGGTCTCTCCGATGGAGCGCCAGCCCCAGTCCCGCTCCGCGTGCGGATTGTTGGCGGCCCAGCCTGCATCGACGACCGACAACGCGTGGTGCCCGCTGTCGGATGTGGCGGTGGCGTAGCCCAGTTCCAGACCCGGGCGCATGGCATTGACCCAGCTTGCCCCGGCATCCGCGCGTCCGAGAATGCCGCAGAAGCCGCCGCAGCCCGCCTGGTAATACTTGCCGTTCCAGTTCTGGAGGGGCAGGCGCACCTCGATGGAGATGGCGGGCAGGGCGGTCGCCCGTACCTCGCAATATGCGGGCAATGTGTCCTGCGCCGCCACCGACCGCGCCGAAGTGACATAACCGCCGCTGAACACGACATCCCGCAGCGCGGTGCAGTCCGCCTCCGTCTGCTGCGCAAACAGCGGGGCGGCGCCGGCGCAAAGCGCCAGCGTGGCAAATGTGGTCTTCATCTTGTCCTCCCGTCGGGTTTTCTCCCTTGGGTAGAATTGCGGGATGGAGCTGCGTTCTCAAGCAAAAAGGGCGCCCGTGCGGGGCGCCCTTCCGGGGACTATCTTGGATCTGGCCCTCAGGCGCGTCCGTAGGCCTCTGCCATGGCGATCTGCAGGGCGTCCTTGGCGCTGCGGTCTGTCCACGCCATGAGCTGGAATGCCGGGTAATAGCGTTCCGCGGAAAGCACCGCCGCGGTGATCATCGTGTCGATCTGCTCGGCCGAGGCGATGTTGCCGCCCGCCAGCATCAGACCGTACTTGTAGACCATCAGACGCTGCTCTTCCCAATAGCTGAAGCACCCGGCCCAGCACTGGTCGTTCACCGCGTTCAGCCCTTCGTGCAGTACGTGCATGCGGTCCGCCGGGGGCTCCATCTCGAAGGTGCAGATGAGGCGCAGGGTCTCGTCCCCGTGGCTCCACGCCAGCGTGACGGAATACGTCCGCCATTGCCCCTCGACCGCCATGGCGATCTGGTCGTCGGTCACGCGGTCGAAATCCCAGTCGTTGAACTGGGCGATGTTCTCGACGATGTCGATAGGATGCAATTCGTCCGTCAGATACTGCTCGGATAGTGCCATGCCGCCACCTCATTATTCTTTTGTAGCGCCGGGTGGTTGTATGCGCCCCCAGCACTTGCTGCCTGCTCAAGGGTCTTGGGGGCGTACCCCATGCCCTCACTAGATATCGTGCCTGTGGCTAGGGGGCAGTGTAAAGCAAAACTTTGGTGATAACTTGATTTACTTGTGGATTCTTTCCGATTCGGACTCGTATGATGTAGAATCGTGGACCGCATGTCGCAAAGCCTGCTCGAACAGTTGCCGGCTGCGGGATGTCACCGTGTCGGGCCGCGTCATGAGGCCGACCGGCCCCGCCGTCAAGCCGAGATCGAAGTTCAGCGACACGAGCCGCCCGTCCGCAAGGTCCTGGGCGACGACGCCTTCGGAAATGAACCACAGCGCATCCGACACCCTCAGGTAGTTGCGCCCGAACGCGCCCGACACGCAGTCGATACGTTCGGGGAAAGGCGCCAGACCCTGGGCCAGGCACCAGCGGTCCAGCAGGGGGCGGATCGCGGCGTCTTCCGGCGGGTAGAGGATGCACCAGTCCGCCAGCGCATCCACGCTGACCGGCGCCTTTGTCAGGGGGTGGCCAGCCCGCGCGACGCAAACCACGGGTTCTAGGTAAAGCTGTGTGAAGGATAGCCCCTGCATGGCCTCTGCCGGACCCATCCGCCCCACGATCATGTCGAGCGCCCCGGATTTCAGGGCATCCGTCAGCACCCCGTGCGACCCGTCGCGTAGCATCAGTTGCGTGTCCGGCGCCGCCTGCCGGAAGCGCGCAACCGCCTCCGGCATCAGCCGGGCCGCGACGCTGGGCAGGGCGCCGACCCGCAGCGTCTCGCGACCGCCATCGCGCAGGTCGGTGACCCCTTCGATCCCGCGATGCAGGGCGGCGAGGCTCTGGTTGGTGAAGTCGAGGAACAGGGCGCCCTGCGGCGTCAGCCGGGTCCCGCCCCGGTCGCGCGTCATCAGCGTGGTGCCGAGGCCTTCCTCCAACTCCTTGAGAGTCTTGGACAAGGCGGGCGGCGACAGGTGCAGCGCCGTGCAGGCGGCCTTCAGACTGCCAAGGCGCGCAATGGCCGAGAAGGCCTCCAGATGGCGCAGCTTGACCTGCGTGATGCGGTTTTTTGTTATCATAATGGTTAACTAAACGGCCTGAAATCTCAATTTACAATGTCAATTGGTTCAGTGTCTAATTGCACCAAGGGAGATCAGCATGAAAACTCAGGTTTGCATTATCGGCGGCGGGCCCTCCGGGCTGTTGCTGGGCCAGCTTTGTCACCAGGCCGGGATAGACGCCATCGTGCTCGAACGCCGCTCGCGCGAGCATGTGCTCAGCCGGATCCGGGCGGGTGTGCTGGAGCAGGGGTTCATCGACCTGCTGAAGGAAGCCAAAGTCGCCACCCGGATGGACACCCAAGGGTATCCGCACGACGGCACGGTGATTTCCTTCGAGGACATGGAAGTGCGCGTGGACTTCCGCAAGCACACCGGCACCTCGGTCATGGTCTACGGCCAGACGGAGGTGACGCGCGACCTCTACGAGGCGCGCGATCTGACCGGCGGCATGACCCTGCACGACGTGGACGAGGTGGAACTTGGCAACGCCTCGCTCGACGGCGACGCCGGCTGCACGGTTTCCTTTACCCACGAAGGCCAGCGCAAGACCATCGAATGCGACTACATCGCCGGCTGCGACGGGTTCCACGGCCCTTCCCGCCAAGCCATCCCGGCAGAGAAGCGCCGCGAGTTCGAACGGGTCTATCCCTTCGGCTGGCTCGGCATCCTGTCCGAAACGCCGCCCGCCCACCACGAACTGATCTACGCCAACTCCGAGCGCGGCTTTGCCCTCTGCTCCATGCGGAACGAGAAGCTCAGCCGCTACTACCTGCAGGCCCCCCTGACCGACAAGGTCGAGGACTGGTCCGACGACGCCTTCTGGACCGAGCTCAAGCGCCGCATCCCGAGCCGCATCGCCGAGACCCTTGTCACCGGCCCGTCGATCGAGAAGAGCATCGCGCCGCTCCGTGGTTTCGTCTGCGAGCCGATGCAATACGGGCGGCTGTTCCTTGCGGGCGACGCGGCCCACATCGTGCCGCCCACCGGCGCGAAGGGTCTGAACACGGCGGCCTCCGACATCCACTACCTCTTCGAGGCGCTGAAGGCGCGCTACCAGGAAGGCGATGCCGCCGCGATGGGGGGCTATTCCGAACGGGCGCTGGCCCGGGTCTGGAAGACGCAGCGCTTCTCGTGGTGGATGACGAAGCTCCTGCACCGCTTCCCCGACACCGACCCCTACGAGCTGCGCATCCAGCGGGCCGAGATCGAGCATCTCGCCACTGTGGAAAGCGCACAGGAAACGATGGCCATCAACTACGTCGGCCTGCCATACTGAGACGGGCACCGATGGCCTCAGGATCATCGCGCCCCGCGGAGGATACATGACCAACCGTTACGAAACCGGCATGAACGTGCGCCGCCGCATCCTTGGCGATGCGCATGTGGACCGGGCCGAAGCCGCCAAGACGCCATTCGACACGCCGTTCCAGGAGATGATCACCGAAACCGCCTGGGGCAATCTCTGGGCGTCGGACAGGATCACCGACAGGGAACGCTCGATGCTGACGCTGGCACTGCTGGCGGCGACCGGCAATTTCGAAGAGATCCCGATGCACATCCGCGCCACCGCGCGCACCGGCGCATCGAAGGAGGATGTGGCCGAGGCCTTCCAGCACGTGGCGATCTACGCCGGTGTGCCCAAGGCAAACCACGCCCTGAAACTTGCCAAGCAGACCTACGCCGAAATGGAAGACCAGGGAAACGCGCACCCCTGAGGAGGAAGACCCGAATGACCAACGGATACACCGCGCGGGATCGAGGCTGGCACCCGCCCGCGCTGACCCCGCTCTACAAGACCAGTGTCGCGCGCAGCCCGCGCTTCGCCCCCATCGGTGCTGCGACATCCCTGTCCGAAGAGACCGGCCCGGTCTTCGGACACGACCTGCTCGGACCGAAGGACAACGACCTGATCACCAACTTCGCCGCGCCCGGCGAAATGGCCATCGGTCCGCGCATCGTCGTCCAGGGCACGGTGCGCGACGAATTCGGCCGCCCGGTGCCGCACACTCTGGTGGAGGTCTGGCAGGCCAACGCCGGCGGACGCTACCGGCACAAGAAGGAAGGTTACCTCGCGCCACTCGATCCGAACTTCGGCGGCTGCGGGCGCTGCATCACGGACGAGAACGGCTTCTACGAGTTCCGCACGGTGAGACCCGGCCGCTATCCCTGGCCCAACGGTCCGGATGACTGGCGCCCGGCGCACATCCACGTCTCCGTCTTCGGCCACAGCTTCGCGCAGCGGCTGATCACGCAGATGTACTTCGAGGGCGACCCGATGATCTGGCAATGCCCCATCGTCGGCACCATCCCGTCGCGCGAGGCGATTGAAACTCTGGTCGCCCGGCTGGACCGCGCAGGGTCGATCCCGATGGACTCGCTCTGCTACCAGTTCGACATCACCCTGCGCGGCCGCCGCCAGACGATGTTCGAGAACCGCATGGAGGGGATGTGATGACCGGACCCATGACCAACCGCGCCAAGGAAAGCCCGTCGCAGACGGCAGGCCCCTACGTCCACATCGGCTGCACGCCCAACTTCCTCGGGATCGAGGGCGTCTTCCCGGAGGACCTGGGCACGCGCATGATCACCGGCGCCCCCGCCGGTGAGCGCATCACCATCAAGGGATGCGTGTTCGACGGCGCAGGCAACGCACTGAAGGACGCGCTGATCGAAGTCTGGCAGGCAGACTCGCTGGGCAAGTTCGCAGGCAAAGGCGGGGCAGAGGGCTTCACCGGCTGGGGCCGCTCGCCCGGTGACATGAACACCGGCGAATTCACATTCGAGACGCTGAAGCCCGGCCGTGTGCCTTTTCCCGATGGCCGCCTCCAGGCGCCGCACGTCACCTTCTGGATCGTGGCCCGCGGCATCAACCTCGGCCTGCACACGCGGATGTACTTCGCCGACGAGGAAGCGGCCAACGCCGAGGACCCGATCCTCACCCGGATCGAGCACCAGTCGCGCGTACCGACGCTGCTGGCGAAGAAGGATGGCGACACCTACCGCTTCGACATCCACCTGCAGGGGCCGGACGAGACCATCTTTTTCGATATCTGATGATACCCGAAGGCCGGGGGACTTTCTCGGTCCTCCGGCTTCTCTGCTTCGCAAATACTCACTATCCTGTCGGTTCCAGAAGGACCAACGCCCGAGGATCCACATGACCAAACCCTGCATCATCTGCGTCGCCATCACCGGTTCCGTGCCGAAGAAGAAGGACAACCCGGCGGTGCCGATCTCCATCGAGGAACAGGTGGAAAGCACGCAGGCCGCGTTCGAGGCGGGGGCGACGATCATGCACGCGCATGTGCGCAACGACGACGAGACGCCGACCTCCGACCCGGAGAAGTTCGCGCGGCTGGTCGAGGGCATCAAGAAACACTGCCCCGGCATGATCATCCAGCTGTCGACCGGCGGCCGGTCGGGCGCCGGTCAGACGCGCGGCGGGATGCTGCCGCTGCGCCCCGACATGGCGTCGCTGTCGGTGGGCTCGAACAACTTCCCCACCCGCGTCTACGAGAACCCGCCGGATCTTGTGGACTGGCTGGCCTCCGAGATGAAGACTTACGAGATCAAGCCGGAGATCGAGGCCTTCGACCTCAGCCACATCTTCAAGGCCGCCGAGATGAACCGCGACGGGCGCATTCCGGGCAAGCTCTACGTGCAGTTCGTGATGGGCGTGAAGAACGCCATGCCCTGCGACCGCGAGGTCTTCGACTATTACATCAAGACGGTGGAGCGGCTGGCGCCGGACGCCGAGTGGTGTGCGGCCGGGATCGGCCGGCACCAGGTCGAGGTGAACGAGTGGTGCATCGCCGCCGGCGGCCACACCCGCACCGGGCTGGAGGACAACGTGCGCTGGGACCGCGACACGCTTGCGCCGTCGAATGCCGCGCTGGTGGAGCGTGCCGTGAAGCTCTGCGAGAAATACGAGCGCCCCGTGGCGACCTGCGCGCAGGCGCGCGAGATGCTGGGTCTGCGCGCGGCCTGAGGCGCGGTCAGTCGTGTGACAGGTACGCGGCGATGGCAACAAGCGCCGCGTCGACATCTTCGGCGTCGAGCATCCGGGCATAGTTGTGCGCCGTGGTCATGGCCTCCATCGACGGGTTCGACAGCGCAGGCGCCTTGCCGCCTTTGCCTTCATCACCATGACACCGGGCGCAGGCGTCTGCGTATAGCGTCGCGCCCGTGTTTGGAGGGGCGTCAGGCTGCGCCGCGACGCCGGAGGCGGCAAGTACGAGGGCAAGGATCGGCGAAGCGTGGCGCATGGCAGGGTCTCCCGGGCTCTCTCAGGACATGATCATCGCGCTGAAGCAGGCTTTCTGCACGGCTGGCACGGTGCCCGGGGGCGTGACGAGGAAATTCTGTTCCAGCAGCACCTCGTCATCCTTCCGAAGCTGGAAGCGCCACGGCCCCTCCACCATTTCGAAGGGTTTTTCGAAGGTGAAGAGGTTCACGGCGGGCTCGCCGGGGTCGAGCGGTGCGAACCAGACCTCGACCTCCTGACCGTTCTCGCCCATGGGCGGATGCTGTACCACGACCTCGAGCAGGAGCGGCTCCGACTCCGGGTCCAGCCATGCACCGATGCCGAAAGAGATGCCCAGTTCCGCCGGAACCATCTGGGTCACCACGTCGACGGTCTGGTGCTGGTCGATAAGGTTGATGATGCCCGAAACCGTGCCCGGCTCTTCGCGGCTGCCGTTCTTTGCCACGTCGCAATGCACACCGAACTGCATGTCGGACAGCGGCGGGCGCACGAAGCCGCCCGTTTCCTGGGCGGAGGCGGCAGCGGACGTCGTCAGGAGGGCGGCGATCAGGCAGGTCCGAAACATGGTCTTCCCTTTCGAGAACCGGTTGCACCTCATGTCTAGCACGGCTCCGAAGGCGGACGCAGGCAGGATTTCCGCACCACGGCAAGAGACCGCCTGAATATGAAAAAGTCCTCCGCGGTCGGGCCGCGAAGGACTGGAATTCATGCGATGCGACACGGGTCAGCCGAGTGCGGCGGCCTTCACGTCGTCGTCGATGTAGGGCACGTACTGGGCGAAGTTCTCGGCGAACATGCCGACCAGCTTTTCGGCCTGCGCGTCGTAGGCTTCCTTGTCGTCCCAGGTCTTGCGCGGATCGAGCAGCATGTCCGGCACGCCTTCCACGTGGGTGGGCACCTCGAAGCCGAAGTTGGGGTCCTTGCGGAACGGCGCGGTGTTCAGCGATCCGTTCAGCGCAGCATGCAGCAGGGCGCGTGTTGCCTTGATCGGCATGCGCGACCCGGTGCCATAGGCGCCGCCGGTCCAGCCGGTGTTCACCAGCCAGCAGGACGAGCCGTGCTTGGCGATCTTCTCGCGCAGGAGGTTGCCGTAAACCTCGGGGCGGCGCGGCATGAAGGGGGCGCCGAAGCAGGTGGAGAAGGTCGGCTCCGGCTCGGTCACACCGCGCTCGGTCCCGGCGACCTTGGCGGTGAAGCCGGACAGGAAGTGGTACATCGCCTGCGCCGGTGTCAGCCGCGCGATCGGGGGCAGCACACCGAATGCGTCGCAGGTCAGCATGATGATGTTCTTCGGGTGGCCGCCAAGCGCCGTTTTCGACGCATTGGAAATGTAGTGCAGCGGGTAGGCGCAGCGCATGTTGGCGGTCAGGCTGTCGTCCTCGAAGTCGAGGTCGAAGGTCTCCGGATCGAAGACCATGTTCTCGATCACCGTGCCGAACTTCTCGGTCGTGGCGTAGATTTCCGGTTCCGCCTCCGGCGAGAGCTTGATGGTCTTGGCATAGCAGCCGCCCTCGAAGTTGAAGGTGCCGCGGTCGGACCAGCCGTGTTCGTCATCGCCGATCAGCACGCGGTCGGGATCGGCGGACAGGGTGGTCTTGCCGGTACCCGACAGGCCGAAGAACACGGCCGTGTCGACCGGATTGTTCGGGGCATGGTTGGCAGAGCAGTGCATGGCCATGATGCCCTTGCCCGGCAGGATGTAGTTCAGCAGGGTGAAGACCGATTTCTTGTTCTCGCCCGCATATTCGGTGTTGCCGATCAGGATCAGCTTCTTGTCGAAGTTCAGCGCGATCACCGTCTCGGTCCGGCAGCCGTGCCTGTCCGGGTCGGCCTTGAAGCTGGGGCAGTTGATGATGGTGAAATCGGCGGTGAAGCTGTCCAGATCCTCGCGGTCCGGGCGGCGCAGCATGTGGCGGATGAACAGCCCGTGCCATGCCAGCTCGGTCACCATGCGGACGTCGATGGCATTGGCCGGATCGGCCCCGCCCACGAGGTCTTGCACGTAGTAGTCGCGACCCTTCATGTGCTCCAGCATGTCGGCGTGCAGCCGGTCGAAGGCCTCGGGCTCCATCGGGGTGTTGTTTTCCCACCAGATCGAGTCCTCGACCGAGGGGGTCTTGACGATGAACTTGTCCTTGGGAGAGCGGCCCGTGTAAGTGCCGGTGGTCACGAGGAAAGAGCCGCCCTTGCCAAGCGTCCCTTCGCCCCGTTTCAGAGCCGCTTCGATCAGCGCGGGCTCCATGAGGTTGTAATAGACATTGCCAAGCCCTTCGATCCCTTGATCTTCAAGCTTGAACTGCGGGTTTACCCGTCCGAATGTCATCAGCATAGCTCCTGTGCAGCGCTGGTCCGAGAAAGAAAATTACGCGACGGTATGCGCCGGTATCCGATCCTTTAGCACGTCGTTTTTCCGGGTGAACAGGACGCATTCGCGCAGTTAGCGATACCACCCGAGGTTTAGCGATACCATGTTCCCCGACGGGCGGATGCCTGCCCGCTTTGTGAAAATCCTATACTTAAGCAGTGGGACATTTTAGCCATTCCGTTGTCAAATTCGGGTCCCCTTGAAACAGGCGCGGAGTCCGATTCGCAGTTAAGGATTGCCGCAGGGCGAAAAATCGCTGATAGTTTGGGAAAAATTACAAAAACAGAGCAGTACAAGGACAATACCATGTCGAAAATCGCCCTCGTGGACGATGACAGGAACATCCTGACATCGGTATCGATGACTCTGGAGGCAGAGGGATTCGAAGTCGAGACCTACAATGACGGACAGGCCGCACTGGACGCCTTCACCAAGAAGATGCCCGACATGGCCGTGTTCGACATCAAGATGCCGCGCATGGATGGGATGGACCTGCTCCAGCGCGTCCGCCAGAAATCCAAGATGCCGGTCATCTTCCTGACCTCCAAGGACGACGAGATCGACGAAGTGCTCGGCCTGCGCATGGGCGCCGACGACTACGTGAAGAAGCCGTTCTCGCAGCGCCTTCTGGTCGAACGCATCCGCGCGCTTCTCCGTCGTCAGGAAGCGGTGGCCGGCGATGTCGTCGGCGAGACCGAAGAGACCAAGCTGATGACCCGCGGGTCGCTGACCATGGATCCGCTGCGGCATGCCGTTACGTGGAAGGGCCTCGACGTCTCGCTGACCGTGACCGAGTTCCTGCTGCTGCAGGCGCTGGCGCAGCGCCCGGGCTTCGTGAAGTCGCGCGATCAGCTGATGGACGTGGCCTACGACGATCAGGTCTACGTGGACGACCGCACCATCGACAGCCATATCAAGCGGCTGCGCAAGAAGATGCGCTCTGTCGATCCGGAGTTCTCCGCCATCGAAACGCTCTACGGTATCGGCTATCGTTACAACGAAGAGTGATGAATGGCCTTGGCCGAGCGGATCCCGATGGGTAAGGACGACGATGAAAATCGTCGCGACGCCGATGTTGTGCTGGGCGACGATTGGGTCGCCCCGGACAGCACGGTGGAAAAGGAGATGCGTGCGACGCGTGCGCAGCGCGGCCTTTTCACGCTCAACCGCTCGCCGCTGACGCGCAAGATCATCACGTTCAACCTGATTGCGTTGAACGTGCTGGTTGCAGGTGTTCTCTGGCTGAACTCCTCACGCGATACGCTGGCCGTCCAGCGTATCAATGCGCTACAGTCCGAAGTCGAGTTGCTGGCCGATGTCTTCGAAAGCCAGCTTCAGCCGGGGGCGGCGCCGCTCGGGTCTGCCGAGGGCATCGACGTGGCCGCGACCCTGCAGGGCATCGACCTGCGGGAAGGCACGCAGGTCATGGTCTTCGACAGCGCGACCTTCCTCGTCGGCGAGACAGAGGGCAAGATGGCCGCCGCGATCCCCCTCCGCACGGAGGAGGAGAAGCCGACGGTCATTTCCGATTTCCTGAACGCCGCGTGGCAAGGGGTTGCCGGGCTGTTCACCTATTTTTCGGACGAGCCGGACCTGGTGCTCGAGGACCGGCTGCGCCGCGCGATCGAGGCGGGCGATCCCACGACCACCCGTGTCGTCCAGGGCGGCGGCAGCGCCGATACCATGTTCTATGCCTTCTCGCCGATCCGGCTGGGCAACGCGATCCAGGGCACCGTCGCCATGGTCGCGCCCGCAGCAGAGATCGACGCCGCAGTCCGTTCCGAACGTGAGCGGGTGCTGCAGATGTTCATCATCGCCACGCTGGTCAGCATCGGCCTGTCGCTGGTTCTGGCCTCGACCATCGCCAACCCGATCTCGGACCTTGCCGACGCGGCAGAGATCGGCCGCGACCGCAACCGCAAGCACCGCACCACGGGCCGCATCCGCATCCCCGACCTGACCGCCCGCCCGGACGAGATCGGTCGCCTGTCGGGTGCGTTGCGCGGCATGGTCAGCGCACTCTACGACCGCATCGATTCCAACGAACAGTTCGCGGCCGACGTCGCGCACGAGATCAAAAACCCGCTGGCCTCGCTGCGCTCTGCCGTCGGCAGCCTGCGCATGGTCAAGAAGGACGAGCACCGGCACAAGCTCCTCGACGTGATCGAACACGACGTCCGCCGCCTCGACCGCCTGGTGAGCGACATCTCCAACGCCTCCCGCCTCGATTCCGAGCTGGTGAAGGAGGAGGAGCAGGAATTCGACCTCCTGAAGATGATCGGCAACCTGGCGGAGTTCCTCGGGGAGGATGCCCGCGCGAAGGGGATCGAGTTCATCTCGGACCTGCCGAAGCGCCCGATCATGATCGGCGGGCTGGAGGCGCGGCTGGCGCAGGTCTTCGTCAACCTGATCACCAACGCCATTTCCTTCTGCGAGGATGGCGACGCGATCCGTGTCTGGGCCCGGCGGCGCGACAACCGCGTGCTCGTCGTGGTCGAGGACACGGGCCCCGGTATCCCCGAAGAGGCGCTTCAGAAGATCTTCAAGCGGTTCTACACGTCGCGTCCGCAGTCGGACTTCGGCAACAACTCCGGCCTCGGCCTTGCGATCTCAAAGCAGATCGTCGAGGCGCACGGCGGCGTTATCTGGGCGGAGAACATCAGGCCGACAGAAGCCGACGCGACCTCCGAACCCTTGGGCGCGCGCTTCGTCGTGGGCCTGCCGATCTGAGATGTCGGAAACCCTGGTCCACGCATCCTCGGTTGCTGTGGCTGGCCGGGGACTGCTGATCCGCGGGCGATCCGGCACCGGGAAATCCGCATTGGCGCTTGAACTGTTGGCGCTGGGGGCCACGCTGGTCGCTGATGATCGTACGCTGGTTTCGCTGTGCGACGGCAGGCTGTGGCTGGACGTCCCGGAAACGATCCGGGGCATGATCGAGGCGCGCGGGCTGGGCATTCTGAACGCGCAAAGCGCGCCGGCCCCGCTGGCCGCCATCGTCGATCTCGATTCCGAAGAAACGGAGCGGCTCCCGCCTATACGAAAGAGCACGTTGCTTGGTATGGATGTGCCGTTGCTTCACAAAACCGCGCGCCCCTATTTTCCCGCCGCACTGGTACAGTATCTAAAGGCGGGAAGAAGAGAGTGAGATGGGCCAACCTGGTCGAGAAACCGCAAGAATAGTTCTGGTCACCGGCCCTTCGGGCGCCGGGCGGGCCACCGCGATCAATGTGCTGGAAGACTGCGGGTTCGAGTCGATCGACAACATCCCGCTGAGCTTCATCCCGCGCCTGTTCGACGGCGACGCGCCGCTTGTCCGGCCGCTTGCGCTGGGAATCGACGTGCGCAACCGGGATTTCTCGGTCGAGCGGCTGGTGGAGTTGCGGGACAGCCTGAACAAGCCCGGTATCGATGCCGACCTGCTGTACCTCGACTGCTCGGCCGAGGTGCTGATGCGGCGGTATTCGGAGACGCGGCGCCGTCATCCCATGGCGCCCGACGAAAGCCCCTCTGAAGGCATCGCGCGCGAAAAGACCCTGATGGAGGACCTGCGCGCCCGCGCCGACATCCTGATCGACACCTCGGAGCTGACGGTACACGACCTGCGCGCCGAGATGGAGGGCTGGTTCGGCAACGTCACGGGGCAGGGCATGGCCGTGTCGGTCCAGAGTTTCAGCTACAAGCGCGGGCTTCCGCAGGGACTGGACGTGGTGCTCGACTGCCGGTTCCTGAGGAACCCGCACTGGGAGCCCGAGCTGCGCCCCCACACCGGGCTCGACCCGCAGGTGGCCGCCTATGTGCAGGCCGATCCGCGCCATGGGCCGTTCCTCGAAAAGATCGAGGACCTGATCCTGATGATGCTTCCCGCCTGCGTCGAGGAAGGGAAGGCGCACTTTGCCATCGGCTTTGGCTGCACCGGGGGCAAACACCGGTCTGTCGCCGTGACGGAAAGCGTTTCGGCGGCACTTGCGCGCGAAGGCTGGCACGTGTCTATTCGCCATCGTGAATTGGAACGCCGCAGCGCAGCACCCTCGTCGGCGCAGGGGCTGGGAGCTGTTCCGAACGGAAGGAAAGCCGGGTGATCGGAATCGTGATCGTCGCGCATGGTGGGCTGGCGAGGGAGTACCTCGCTGCCGTGGAGCATGTCGTGGGCAAACAACCCGGGATGACGGCCATTTCCATCGAGGCGGATTGCGACCGATCTTCGAAGCAGGCCGAGATCTGCGATGCTGCCGACGCCGTGGATCACGGTCAGGGCGTAGTGGTGGTGACCGACATGTTCGGCGGCTCGCCCTCCAACCTGTCGCTGAACGCCTGTCGCCCCGACGACCGGCGCATCCTTTACGGCGCCAACCTTCCCATGTTGATCAAGCTGGCGAAAAGCCGCCAGTTGCCTGTCGGCGATGCGGTTCGCAGCGCGCTCGAGGCCGGGCGCAAGTATATAGACACCCAGAACGTTCCGTCCGAGCCCACCTGACGGGCTCCTGTAGATTTTCCCGACGACCGAAAGATTGCTGCAATGACCCAATCCGTGAACCGGACCCTCAAGATCATCAACGAGAAGGGTCTGCACGCCCGTGCTTCCGCGAAACTGGTCGAGGTCGTCGAGGGGTTCGATGCGCGCGCAGAGGTCTCCCGCGACGGGATGTCGGCCAGCGGCGACAGCATCATGGGGCTTTTGATGTTGGCAGCGGCCAAGGGAACGACTATTGAGGTTCAGACCTCTGGCCCGGATGCGGAGGCTCTGGCCAACGCCGTGGAAGCCCTCGTGGCCGATCGGTTCGGGGAAAGCTGCTGATCCGGGCGGCCGGTGCGGAACAGGTACGGGACAGTGAAGGCGCATGGTTGAAAGCACCCAGGCGACAGACGCAGGCGTCAGGCCGGTGACCTCGGAGTCCGCACCCTACGACAAGCGCAAGGTCAGCTACGCCAACACCTTCACCAATCCGTGGAAGGCCAACACCATCCGCGCGATGGAGTGGGCGACCGGCAAGATCCCCCTGCTGCGCATGGTTCGCCGCTTTGAGCGGATCGGTTCTGTCGAGGGGCAGGCCTTCTGGGCACAGGCGCTTGGCGTGATGGGCATCGACCTTCTGACCCCGATGGAGCAGATCGCCAACATCCCCAAGGACGGTCCTGTGATCGTGGTGGCCAACCACCCGCACGGGCTGGTCGACGGGATGGTGCTGGCGCATCTGATCGGGCAGATCCGCACCGACTACAAGATCCTCACCCGCTCGCTGCTGACCGGCGTGAAGGAGGTCGATCAGTTCATGATCCCCGTGCCCTTCCCGCACGAGGTCGACGCCCGCGAACAAAGCCTCGAGATGCGCGCCCGCGCGATGGACCACCTAAAGCAGGGCGGCGTAATAGCGCTGTTCCCCTCGGGCGTGGTCGCCTCGTCCGAGACGTGGTGGGGCCCGGCGGTGGAACAGGTGTGGAACCCGTTCACGGCGAAAATGGTGCAGCGGTCCGGTGCGACCGTGGTGCCGATCTACTTCCCCGGACAGAACTCCCGCGTCTACCAGATGGCGAACCAGGTCTCGGCCACGATCCGGCAGGGCCTGCTGATCCACGAAGTCGTGCACGCCTGCCGACGCCCGCAGAAGCCCGTGGTCGGCCCGGCCATCACCCCCGAAGTGGTGAAGGCCTTCACCGGCGGTCAGCGCGAGTTCGTCGGCTGGCTGCGCGAGAAGACGCTGGCGCTGCGCGAGGACTGAGCCTCAGCGCGTCGGGACAGGCGTCTCCCCCCGGTAATCGTAGAACCCGCGCTTGGTCTTGCGGCCAAGCCAGCCGGCCTCGACGTATTTCGTCATCAGCGGGCAAGGGCGGTACTTGGTGTCGGCCAGCCCGTCGTGCAGGACGTTCATGATCGCAAGGCAGGTGTCCAGTCCGATGAAATCCGCCAGCTCCAGCGGCCCCATGGGATGGTTCGCACCCAGCTTCATCGCGGTGTCGATGGAGGCGACGTTGCCGACCCCTTCGTACAGCGTATAGCAGGCCTCGTTGATCATCGGGATCAGGATGCGGTTCACGATGAAGGCCGGGAAGTCCTCCGCCGAAGCGGCGGTCTTTCCCAGCTTTTCCACCACGGCCAGGCACGACGCATAGGTGTCCTGATCGGTGGCGATGCCGCGGATCAGCTCGACCAGTTGCATCACCGGCACCGGGTTCATGAAGTGGAACCCCATGAACTTCTCGGGCCGGTCGGTGCGGCTGGCAAGGCGCGTGATGGAAATCGACGAGGTGTTCGACGTCAGGATCGTGTTCGGGCGGAGCGACGGCAGGATCGCCTCGAAGATCTTGTGCTTGACGTCTTCCTTCTCGGTCGCGGCCTCGATCACGAGGTCGGTGTCCGCGACCTCGGCGATCTCCATCGTGGTGGAGATGCGCGCCAGCGCGGTGTCGCGTTCCTCCTGGCTGATCTTCTCGCGGCTGACCTGGCGGTCGAGGTTCTTGCCGATCAGGGCCACGGCCTTGTCCAGCGCGTCCTGACGCACGTCGTTGAGCCGGACGTCATAGCCCGCAAGGGCCATCACATGGGCGATTCCGTTGCCCATCTGCCCCGCACCCACGACACCGACCGACTTGATTTCCATTGTGCGTCTCCATTCTGGCCCGGGGCGACTGTAGGGCGCGGGGACGACCAACCGCAAGGGCTGCCCCGCACCGGGGCCGGAGGCATTTTAACATTAGCGAAATGGCAAACCCTTTGAGCGATTCTCCTCGCCGGGTGAATGAAAAAGGGTGGTGAGATGTCCGTACATGGTGGGGGCCATGGTTCCCTGGAGTATTATCCGTGCCGATACGGCAATTCGCGCGTGATGTTCCGTGGTCCGCGCAGGGACCTTCAGGGACAGTACATCGCGTTCCTTGGCTCGACGGAGACATACGGCCGCTTCGTGGAGGCACCGTTTCCCCTCCTGCTGGAGGAGCGGCTGGGCGCCACATGCATCAACTTCGGCGTGGTGAATGCCGGTGTCGATCTCTATCTCAACGATCCGCCGGTCCTCGACCTTGTGATGCAGGCCAGCGCCAAGGTCGTGCAGGTGATGGGCGCACAGAACATGTCGAACCGGTACTACTCGGTGCACCCCCGTCGCAACGACCGGTTCCTGCGCGCCTCGGAACGGCTCGAGTCGCTCTTCCCGGAGGTCGACTTCACCGAATTCCATTTCGTGCGCCACATGCTGGGCCGGCTGAAGGAGGCCTCGGAAGAGCGGTTCGCGACGGTCGTGACGGAGCTGCGGCAGGCGTGGATCGCCCGGATGAAGAATATGCTGACGCAGATAAGGGGCCAGGTGGTGCTGCTCTGGTTCGCCGACCGTCCGGTGCCCGACGACGAGACGCCGCTTCTGGACCGCGACCCGCTGTTCATCACCCGCCAGATGATCGAAGTCCTGCGCCCGCGCGTCTCTCACGTCGTCGAGGTCAGCGCCTCCGCGGCGGCCCGGCGGGAAGGGACCGCCGGGATGGTGTTCTCGGATTTCGAATCCTGCGCCGCGGCAGAGCTTCAGGGGCCGATAGCCCACGCCGAAGCCACCGACGCCCTGGAGACGGTGCTGCGACCCATGATCGGCCTCTCGGGGTGAAGCCCGCGCCGAAAAAGGAAAGGCCCCGCTGGCGATGCAGCGGGGCCTTGAAGCGCCAAGCAAGCGGGGCAGTGCCCCTTCGCTTACAGCTTTTCAGTGAGTTCCGGGACAGCTTCGAAGAGGTCCGCGACGAGGCCGTAGTCGGCGACCTGGAAGATCGGCGCCTCTTCGTCCTTGTTGATCGCCACGATCACCTTCGAGTCCTTCATGCCGGCGAGATGCTGGATCGCGCCGGAGATGCCCACGGCTACGTAGAGGTTCGGCGCCACGACCTTGCCGGTCTGGCCGACCTGCCAGTCGTTCGGGGCAAAGCCGGAGTCGACCGCTGCACGCGACGCGCCCACGGCTGCGCCCAGCTTGTCCGCCAGTTTCTCGATCAGCTCGAAGTTCTCTTCAGAGCCCACGCCGCGGCCGCCGGAGACGACGATGCCCGCCGAGGTCAGCTCGGGACGGTCGCTTTCGGCGACCTTGTCCTCGACCCATTCGGAGACGCCCGGGTTCTCGCCTGCGCCGATGGCTTCGACCGAAGCCGAGCCGCCGGTCGGCGCCGCGTCGAAGGTCGAGGTCCGGAAGGTGATGACCTTCGTCGCGTCCTTCGACTTCACCGTCTGGATCGCGTTGCCCGCGTAGATCGGGCGCTCGAAGGTGTCGGCGTCCACGACGCCGGTCACGTCGGTCAGGATCATCACGTCCAGCGCCGCGGCGACGCGCGGCAGGATGTTCTTTGCGTCCGTGGTCGACGGCGCCACGACGTGGCTGTAGTCGCCCGCCAGCGAGGTGATCAGCGCCGCGACCGGCTCTGCAAGGCGGTGGCCATAGATCGCGTCCTCGGCGACCAGCACCTTCGACACGCCCTCGATGGTGGCGGCCTCGTCGGCGGCGGCCTTGGCAGAGGCGCCACAGGCCAGAACGGTCACGTCACCCAGCGCCTTCGCGGCGGTCACCGCCTTGGCGGTTGCGTCCATCGACAGGGCGCCATCGGTAATCTCGGCAATCAGCAGAACGGCCATCACACGATCCCCTTCTCTTTGAGCTTCGCCACCAGTTCGTCGACCGAACCGACCATCTCGCCGGCCTGACGGGCCTCGGGCTCGGTGGTCTTCACGATCTCCAGCCGCGGCGCCACGTCGACGCCGAGATCGGCGGCGGTCTTCTCGTCCAGCGGCTTCTTCTTCGCCTTCATGATGTTCGGCAGCGAGGCATAGCGCGGCTCGTTCAGGCGCAGGTCGGTGGAGATGATGGTCGGCATCTTCACCTTGATGGTCTGCAGGCCGCCGTCGACCTCGCGGGTGACCACGGCATGATCGCCGTCGACGTCCACGGTGTTGGCGTACATCGCCTGGCTCCAGCCCAGCAGGGCGGACAGCATCTGGCCAGTGGCGCCGAGGTCGTTGTCGATCGCCTGCTTGCCGCAGAGCACGAGGCCCGGCTGCTCGTCCTCGACGATCTTCGCGAGGATCTTGGCGACGGCGAGCGGCTCGATGTCGGTGTGCACGTCATCGGCGGCCACCACGAGGATCGCCCGGTCGGCACCCATGGCCAGCGCGGTCCGCAGCGTCTCTTGCGCCTGCTTCACGCCGATCGAAACGGCGATGACTTCGTCGGCCTTCCCGGCCTCCTTCAGGCGGATCGCCTCTTCGACGGCAATCTCGTCGAAGGGGTTCATCGACATCTTCACGTTCGCCAGATCGACACCCGATCCATCCGCTTTCACGCGGACCTTCACGTTGTAGTCGATCACGCGCTTGACCGGTACGAGTACCTTCATAAGCGTGTCTCTCCTCAATTCGGCGGGGCGCTCCCCGCAAGATTCCTCTCGCACACACGTAACGCGGCATTTACCGGGGAAACAGGGCAAAATCGTCACGTCGCGGTCATTCTACGTCGCGTTTCACGGCGCGCAGGGGTGCGATGCCAATAACGGTCGGGCACGAACATTTCAATAGCGCCGCAGAAATCATAATGAAATTGCGCTGCGGCGGCACTGTGTGCCGTTCGACACCCATCAGTCGTCGTCGTGATCGCCCACGCTGTCGCAAATTCCCTGCAGGTCGGACCACTCGGCGTCCGTGAGGATCGGGGTGGTGTCCGCTTGTTCCCCCGCAAAGTCACGGGCTTGCATTGCGCGTTCTTCGGTCACCGGGTGGCTGGACAGGTAGGCGGGCAGGGCAAAGCCCTCCAGCTCGGCGATGCGGTCGAAGAAGCCCGCGAACCCCTCGGCGCTGACACCCGCATTCGCCAGCATGTCCAGCGCGAAATCGTCGGCCTTGCCCTCCGCGTCACGGGTGTAGGAGGCAGAGATCATGTGTTCGCCCACGATGGCGATGGCCGCGCCGCCGGTGAAGTCGCCGAGGATCATGGTCAGCAACCCGGCAGAGCCCGCCGCGCGCAGCGCCTCTCGGGTGGTGTCCCGGTTTTCCACGTGCGCCAGTTCGTGGGCCAGCACGCCGGCGACCTCGTCGGGGTGCTCCGCCTTGTCCAGCAGGCCGCGCACCAGCACCACCTGCCCGCCGGGCGCGGCGAAGGCGTTGATCATCGGGTGGTCGAACACCATCAGGTTGATGTCGTACTTCATGTCCTGACCCTCGGTCAGGCGGGTCAGCATCTTCTGGAGGGCGGCCTGGCCTCGGGGATCGCTGCACCGCAGGTCGGGCACGCGGGCGCGGCCCAGTGCGCGCTCCATCTGCCGGGTCACGGTCTTGCCGAAGGCGACCTCGCGCTCCACCGGGATCACCCGGGCCAGCGTTCCGGCCAGCGCGGGCAGGATGACGAACAGCATCAGTCCCGCCGCCACCACGGCGCCGATGGCATAGGTGGCAAGCTTGCGCACAGATCCCGGGTGGACCTCTGCCTTGAACAGGCTGGGGCGGGTCTTGTGCAGCCAGGCGATCAGGTCGGGGTCGAGGATCACCAGCCGGGCGATGTCGCGCGGCATCTCGTCATCGGACGTGGTGTGCCGGGTGACGGTCAGCCGCGCCTTGTCGGAGGTGTCGGATAGCGCCCGCAGGTCCATCAGCCGCCAGCGCAGCGGCTCCGCGAGGCTGTCGCCGGTGATGACCAATGCCTGCCGGTCGTCGGAGAGGGCGACCTGCACATGGTGCCGTGCCGCCGTCTGCCCGTCGAAGAACTGTGCCGCGGTGCCCTCCGGTGCCATCTCAGATCGCGCCGCCGATATCGAGCGCGTCGGCAAAGCCGTCCGCGTCGACACCGGTTTCCGCCTCGCGCTGGTGGACGCGGTCGAGCGCCTCGGGGTTCTCCACGCGGATCGTCTCGATGTAGTGGGCAAGGATCGGCTGGGTGATGAGGATCAGGCTCAGCGCCTGCGTGACGACCAGCGCCACGAGGTAGCCGATCCCCATGATGATCGCAAAGGCGACGATCCCGCCGACGGAGCCGTCCTCGGCCAGCATGATCATCGGCATCGCGACCACGCCTACTGCGCCGAAGGCGACAGAGGCCAGAAGGCTCAGGAGCAGGCCGCCGATGATGTAGGTCTTGATGACGAAGCCGGTCTTGGGTTCGGCGACGAAGCGGACGGTGCCGCCCAGGACCTTGTGGCTCATCAGGTAGCCGAAGGAGCGAACGCTGTAATAGACCGCGCCGATCATGAACCAGATGTATCCGACGAAGATGCCGATGCCGCCGATGACCGCCAGTCCGACCATCTCGTTGATGCCGCCAATTGCGATGAGGGTGCCGCAGACAATGAAGATCCCGAGCGCGATGAACAGGTGTTTCATCGCCGGGTAGAGCTTTGTCCACGCGCCTTCCTGGATCAGCCGGGTGGAGCCGTAGAAGCTCCGGTCGGCCATGTATTTCTCGAGCTTGAAAGTCGACAGCGGCATGAGCACACCAAGCGTCACGACGGTCAGGAACCCGTAGCCGAGCGCGCGGACCACGTAGCCCCATGCGCCCTTCTCCATGCCCAGCCTGATGCCCCGGAACCGCGTGCGCGCCATCTTGTAGCGCCGTGCCCGGTAGATCGCGAAGAGGATGAACGGCAGCACAGCGAAGAGCGAGATGTAGATCGCGACCGCCTGACCGATCACCGCCTCGGGGCCGGCGGTCTCCGGATCGACCATGATGTTCAGGCCGAAGTAGAACAGGATCATCTGGAGGATGCCGAGGTAGACAGCGAGAAACACGATGGCGACGAGGAAGCCCAGGAACTTCTCCATCCCGGTGCCGGTGTATTCGAAGGTGTCGCCGTCGGCGCTGACCGAGGACCAAATGTACTTGCGGATGCGCGTCTTCTGCCAGAAGCGGTAGATGCCGAGGGTGACGACGGTCAGCAGCCCGGTCTTGAACGCCAGCTTGAACAGCGGACCTTTTTCGCCGGAGTAGGACAATTGCATGGTGGCGGGTTCTGGCTGCATCGAAATACCTTTGACACTCAATCTGCTTGAATCTTAAGCGACCTGTATGCCGAGTAAAGTAGCGAATTCAATGCCTCGCCAGTGGGTTGCCTTCAGCCGCCGGTCGTGTCGCAGACCGATTTCAGCGCGTTCCAGTCCTGCGGCGCCAGCACGGGCAAGGGCGTGAAGTCCGAGGGGACGGCGGCGCGTGCCTGCTCGATCCGGTTGCCCAGGGCCGGGTGGCTCTGGAAATGCGCGACGATGCCGTCTGCCTCGCCCCCGAGCGCGCGGAAACGTTCGAACATCGTGGCGAGGGCGGCGGGGGAGAGGCCGGCCCGGGCCATGAGGTCGTGGGCAAAGACGTCGGCCTCTGCCTCCGCGCCCTGGCTGTACTGCGCGTCGATCAGCCGTTCGGCGAGGAACAGCACCACCGCGCCGCCCGCGAAATCGCCGAACAGCAGGCCGAGAACGCCGATCGACCCGGCAGAGCGCAGCGCGTGGCGCGTCGGGTCGCGGCTGGCGACATGGCCCATTTCGTGCGCGAAGACGGCGGCAATTTCCTCCGGGTCCTCCGCCGCGTCGATCAGCCCGCGGAAGAAGACGATGTGCCCGCCCGGAAGCGCAAAGGCGTTGACCATGTCGTGGTCCAGCACATGCACGGTCACCTCGACCGGCAGGGCGGCTTCTGTCTCCAGCCGGGCCTGTATCTGCCGCAGGGCGGCCATCCCTGCCGGGGACGAGCATATCCGGGTCGGCGCGATGCCGGTCTCGTCCATCGCCTCGCGGATCTGGGCAAGCGTGACTTCCCCCAGCGCGCGTTCGCCTTCGGGCGGGATGAAGTTGGCAAGCTGGTTCGCCATCACCGGCACGAGAACGAAGAGGATCAGCGCGACGGAGGTCACGGCGCCCGCGGCCCAGCCCATCAGCCGCTTGCGGTTCGCGACGGGGCGGGCGTGGCGGCGCCTGGGAAGATGGGCGCGGATTTCGGTATCGCGCACCAGCAGCCGCTCCACCGCGTTGTCGGCCCGCGCCAGCACCACGAGGTCGCCGCCCGCGATGTCGGGCACCTCGCGCACATCGTCCAGCGGCCAGAACACGCCCGGACCGACCAGCGCCCCGCGCTCCGTACCGACGCGCAGGCGCAGGCGCAGAGGCTGCCCGGTCTCCCCGTCGAGGTAGATCGCCGAGGTCTCGAAGACGCTCATAGCGAAGCCCCCACATCCAGCGCCTCGGCAAAGCCCTCGGCCTCCATGTGTTCGTCGCGGGGGCGCTGGCGGAAGGTGGCGATGTGTTCCGTCCCCGTCACGCTGAGGCCGGTCGCGTAGTGGCGCATCAGCGGCAGCGTCACCCAGGCGGCGGTCAGGGCCGACCACAGCAGGAAGATGGCGAAGTAGCACATCACCGAAAGGGCGATCAGCAGCCAGCGGTTCAGGCCCGCGAAGACCGGCGGCATGTCCTCCAACCCCAGTTCGACCAGCGTCTCCAGCGATTGCAGTTCGAGGAACAGGCCCAGCAGCACCAGTGTCGGGAAGGCCGCGGCCACGGCGGCCAGCGTGTAGCCGCCCGCCTGTATCCGGAAGACCTTGCCGGGTTTCGCATCCAGTGTCAGGCGCAGCGGGCCTATGCGCTTCATGGCGGTCAGGCGCTTCAGGGTTTCAACGCGGTAGTAGACGGTGGAGTAGATCGCCGTAATCCCGGCGATGACCATCAGCACCCAGCCGTTCGCCGGTGAGACCGCCAAGCCGATGCTGCCGATCACCGTCAGGCCCAGCGTCACGAAATGCCATTTCAGTGCCGGGAACAGCATCGTCCAGCGGCCGTCCTGGGCCATCCGCGTCTCGCCGAAGAACGTCCGGTCCGTGCGGTATTTCTCGAGATGGAAGGTCATGCGCGGCCACAGGAGCCCCAACGTGATGAGCGTCAGCACGCCGTGCCCCAGCGCGCGGAAAGCATAGCCCCAGGCCCCTGGCTCAAGCCCGAAGCGCAGGCCAAGCCAGCGCGTGCGGGCCAGCACGTACCGCCGGGCGCGGTAGCGGGCGTAGAACCAGATCGGGAACACGCCGACGAGCGACAGCAGGTAGGCGGCGAAGTTGCCTTGGAAGACCGCGAAGCTGGCGAACATCAGCAGCAGGTTCACGATGCCGATGTAGAAGGCGAGGATGACGACCGCGATCAGGAAGCCCAGGAGCTTTTCGTAGGGGTCGCCCACGTATTCCAGCGGGTAGCCCCCCGGCCGCACCGCCGACCACAGCCAGCGCCGCACCCGCGTCTTCTGCCAGAACCGGTAAAGGCCGAGCGTCAGGACCGTCAGCAGCCCGGTGCCGAAGACCAGTCTGAACATCGGCCAGCGCGTTCCGGCAAAGGCGGTCTGCCAGACCCTGTGCTCTGTCGCTGTGGAGGATGCCCCGGCGTGTGCGCCCGTGGGCAAGGTCTGGCCGGCGTCCAATGCGTGTGTTCCGAAAAGCTTGCTCCCACCCGAAGCCTGCCGCCTCGGGAAGTTGCAGACAAGCGTTTCGAGTGCCCGTTGGTGTTATCCGGTGCCTCGGGTCGGAAAACACGTACCTCCGCGTGTTTCCCGCAAGGTCGGGCACCGCCCCGGTGGAGGGGCGGCGCCTGCCGGGATCAGGTGAACTTGTTGTCGCGCGGGAAGCCCCGCGGCGCCATCCGGCCGGAACCGGCGCGCTTGGCCACCCATTCCGTCAGCTCTTCGCCGGATACGGTGCGGGTGCGGCCCGCCGGGTCGAGCCACGACAGGCCCGCCTCAAGGGTAAAGGTGCGCACGTCCGAAAGGCCGCCGTCCTTGTACTTCTGCAGGCGCACACCCTTGCCGCGACCCATCTCCGGCAGCTCGTCGAGCATGAAGATCAGGACCTTGCGGTTCTCGCCCACGACAGCCACGGCATTGCCGGTGACGGGCTTGCAGACCAGCGCCTTGACCGGGTCCTTGACGTTCAGCACCTGCTTGCCCGCGCGGGTCTGGGCGATCACCTCGTCCTCCGGCACGAGGAAGCCGTCCCCCGCGCTGGACGCGACCAGCAGCCGCTCTCCGGGGCGATAGATGAGGATGTCGACGATTTCCGTGTCGTTGGGGAGGTCGACCATCAGGCGCAGGGGTTCCCCCATGCCGCGCCCGCCGGGCAGGTTCGCCGCAAGCACCGTGTAGAACCGGCCGTTCGATCCGAAGACCAGCAGCTTGTCCGTGGTCTCTGCATGGAAGGTGAAGCGCGGGCCGTCGCCGTCCTTGAACTTCAGCTCTCGGTCGAGGGCGATGTGGCCGGTCATCGCGCGGATCCAGCCCATCTTGGAGCAGACGACCGTGACCGGCTCCCGCTCGATCATCGCCTCGAGCGGCACGTCCTCCGCCTCCGTCGCCTCGGAGAAGGTGGTGAGTCGCTGGCCGCGCTTGTAGCCCTTGGTGAATGTCTTCTTAACCTCGGAGAGCTCTTCCTTGATGCGGCCCCACTGCATGTCCTCGGAGGCCAGGAGGTCCTCCAGCCCGGCACGCTCTTCCATCAGCTTGTCGCGTTCGTTGACAAGCTCCAGCTCCTCCAGCCGGCGCAAGCTGCGCAGCCGCATGTTGAGGATCGCCTCGGCCTGAACGTCCGACAGCCCCTCGGACCGCCCGATGAAGCGGCGCGGCACAGCAGAGGAGGTGCCGTCGTCGGCCAGCACGCCGCGTTCCACCGCGTCGGGATCGTCGCGCAGTTCCAGCGCCGTGACGTCGATGCCCACCAGCGGAGAGCGGTAGTCGCGCTCGTCCGTGGCGCGCGGGATGGTGGCCTGGTGCGGGCGCGACCAGTCCTCGTACATCAGCGCGGCCTTGGGGTCGTCGTCGTAGCGGATGATGTCGATCACCCGGTCGAGGTTCAGGAAGGCGATGATCAGGCCTTCGAGCACCTCCAGCCGGTTGTCGATCTTCGCCATCCGGTGCTTCGAGCGGCGGATCAGCACCTCGCGCCGGAAGTCGAGGAAGGCGCGCAGGCATTCCTTCATCGAGCAGACCTTCGGCGTCACGCCGTCGATCAGCACGTTCATGTTCAGCGAGAAGCGGACTTCCAGGTCCGAGTTCCGGAACAGCATGTTCATCAGCAGGTCCGGATCGACGTTCTTCGTCTTTGGCTCCAGCACCATGCGGATGTCGTCGGCGCTTTCGTCGCGCACGTCGGCCAGCACCGGGATCTTCTTGGTCTGGATCAGTTCGGCGATGCGTTCGACCAGCTTGGACTTCTGTACCTGGTAGGGGATTTCCGTCACCACCGCCTGCCACTGTCCGCGGCCCAGGTCCTCCACGTGCCAGCGCGCGCGCAGCCGGATGGAGCCGCGGCCAGTGCGGTAGGCGGTCGCGATGTTCTCGGCCGGTTCGACGATGACGCCGCCGGTCGGGAAGTCCGGCCCGGGCACGTATTGCATCAGCGTGTCGTCCACCGCGTTGGGCGACCGGATCAGGTGGAGGCAGGCGTTGATGAGTTCGCCGATGTTGTGCGGCGGGATGTTCGTCGCCATGCCGACCGCGATGCCGGACGACCCGTTGGCCAGCAGGTTCGGGTAGGAGGCGGGCAGGACCGAGGGTTCCTCGAGCCGGCCGTCGTAGTTCGGGCGGAAGTCGACGGAGTTCTCGTCGAGCCCTTCCAGCAGCGCCTCCGACATCACGGTCATGCGCGCCTCGGTGTAGCGCGAGGCGGCCGGGTTGTCGCCGTCGATGTTGCCGAAGTTGCCCTGACCGTCGACCAGCGGATAGCGGATCGTGAAGTCCTGGGCTAACCGCGCCATCGCGTCGTAGATCGCCGCGTCACCGTGCGGGTGGAAGTCCCCCATGGTGTCCCCCGAAATCTTTGCGGATTTCAGGAAGCCTCCGTTGGAACTAAGTCGCAGCCTGCGCATTGCATATAGGATACGACGATGGACTGGCTTCAGCCCATCCCGGGCATCCGGCAGCGCCCTGTGCATGATCGTGGATAGCGCATACGTCAGGTAGCGCTCCCCGATGGCACGGCGCAAAGGCTCCGCAAGGTTGCGGGCGTTCATGTTGGGGTCGAGGTCATCGTCGGACATAGATGTCGTGATACCGTTGCCTCGGCACCGCAGCAAGCGACAGTGTGGGAAATATTCTCCGAATGCACTTAGGGCATTTTGGGGAATCGGATAATCTCGGAGGTGGTCGTCGAGCTGCGGACGACCGGGTCGCGGGGGCGATACCTTCGGTACGAATATGGGGGGTTGGGCATGGCTAAAGTCATCCTGCTTACGTTTGGGGTTCTTGGTTGGGCGTGGTTCGAACTGTCCGGTGGCAGCGCATTCGTTGCGGGCCAGAACGGGGTACAGTGGGTCGCCACAGCGCATCCGGCACGCGAGCCTGTCGTGTCGACCTCGGGCGCAGAGCCGGAAGCCGTGTCCCGCGCCGACACCACCGAAATGCATGCCGTCGTGCAGCCCGCCGTTGCGGAGCCGCGTCCGTCGCAGGTCAAGACTGTCTACGTGTCCTCGGGCAACAACCTGGCGGTCGACAGCGAAAAGCTGGCGATGCTGGACGCAGCCTTCACCAGCGAAGAGGACGTTCAGCAGGATATCCAGCAGGTCGCCGCATCGGTCGACAACGTGGATGACGCTGTAGCCGCTGCAATTGCCGAGTATCGCACCGTCACCGGGTCCCGCGTGAACCTGCGTGCCGGACCCTCGACCAGCTTCGACGCCGTCACCCAACTGTTGGAAGGCGAAGAGGTCGAAGTGCTGGACGAGACGCCGGACGGCTGGGTCAAGCTGCGCGCCATGGACGGCAACGACATCGGCTGGATGGCCGGCAGCTTCCTGACCGCATCGAACTGATCGCCGGACGAACGACGCATCGCGTGCAACAACGCTCAGTCCTGATCACCGGATGCTCTTCGGGCATCGGATACGACGCCGCCCATGGGCTCAAGTCCCGTGGGTGGCGCGTTTTTGCGTCCTGCCGCCAAGAGGCCGACTGCGTCCGCTTCCGGGCCGAAGGGTTCGACAGCCCGCGAATCGATTACACAGAGCCGGACAGCATCGCGGCGGGCCTAACCGAGGTGCTGGAGGCCACCGGCGGCACGCTTGACGCGCTGTTCAACAATGGTGCCCACGCGATCCCCGGTGCGCTGGAGGACCTGCCGGTGGAGGGGCTGCGCGCGCTCTTCGAGGCCAATGTCTTTGGCTGGCACGACCTGACCCGGAAGGTGATTCCCGTGATGCGGGCGCAGGGGCATGGGCGGATCGTCAATCACTCCTCTGTGCTGGGGCTGGTGGTGATGCCGTGGCGCGGCGCCTACAACGCGACGAAGCACGCGGTGGAAGGTCTGACCGACACGCTCAGGCTGGAGATGCGCGACACGCCGATCCGGGTCATCACGCTGAACACCGGGCCGGTGACGTCGAAGATCCGGGTGAACTCCATTCCGCATTTCGAGAAATGGGTGGACTGGGAGAACAGCCCGCGTGCGCCGCAGTACCGCGAGAAGCTGTTGAAACGGCTCTACGAATCGCGCGGCAAGGACATGTTCGAACTGCCGCCCTCGGCCGTGACGGCCAAGCTGGTGCATGCGCTGGAAAGCCCGCGCCCGAAACCGCGGTATTACATCACCACGGCGACCCACCTGATGGGCACGGCGCGGCGGGTGCTGACGACCCGGGCGATGGACGCGCTTTGTGCGAGGGGCGGCTGACGTGACGCAGGCGGGACGGGTTCGCAAAGCGGCCTGCGCGCGCTAAGTCATCGTCAAACCTTCGCAGGCCGCTTGGGAGGTACCATGCGCGACGATCCCCTTTTCATCCTCATCGCCCTCGTCATGCTGGGCGTCGTAGGCATTTTGTTGTTTGGAATCGGCAGCTTCGCCAAGGGCGGGGCGTTCAGCCGGAAGTGGTCGAACAAGGCGATGCAGTGGCGGATCGGGGCGCAATTCGCGGCGATTGTCCTGATCCTGCTGTTCGTCTACATCCGTCGCGGCGGATAAGACGGGGGAAGACATGGTTGTCCTGAGCAAGATCTACACGCGCACCGGTGACAAGGGCGAGACCGCGCTGGGCAATGGCGCGCGGGTGAAGAAATACGATCCCCGGGTCGAGGCCTATGGCACCGCGGACGAGCTGAACGCCTTTGTCGGCGTGGCACGGCAGGCGGCCACCGGCGACGTGGACGGCGCGCTGTCGCGAATCCAGAACGACCTCTTCGACCTGGGCGCCGACCTGTGCCGCCCTGACATCGAGAAGGATGCCGAGGCGGAGTATCCGCCGCTGCGGATGGTCGACGCGCAAGTGGTTCGTCTCGAACAGGAAATCGACGCGATGAACGCATCGCTGGAGCCCCTGCGGAGCTTTGTCCTGCCGGGCGGATCGGCGCTTTCGGCGCATCTGCACGTGTGCCGGACGGTGGCCCGTCGGGCGGAACGGCTGTGCGTGGAGCTGGCCTCTGCCGAGGCGGTGAACCCCGCGGCGGTGAAGTATCTCAACCGGCTTTCGGACTGGTTCTTCGTCGCTGCCCGGATCGCCAACGACAACGGCACCGCCGACGTCTTGTGGATTCCGGGAGCGAACCGCGGCTAGCGGCGGAAGGTCCGGCAGGGCCTTTTCCAGCATTAACCTTAATGGTGCGGGCGGTGGGATGAACGGCGCGCGCGCTGGGCGTCCGGACGCAGCATCTGGTGTGTCCGCTGGCCCGGCATACCGCGCGTTATCCGGTTCTTCAGACAGCTTTCCACCCTGTAAGGGGTGAACCGGCCGGTTGGACCCCTCGAACCGGCCGGTTGGTAACCTTTTGCCGTTTCGGGTGGGAAAAGGTGGTTAACGGGCGGACGTGACGCAGGTGCCCATGGCCCGGCGTTGCGCCGGCGATGCGTCCGGATGCCTCCGGCGGAGGTATTTTTGCCAAGATGAAGGTGGCGGGAGCGCGGGCCATGGTGCCGATTTTGCGGCGGGTCGTGGGCGGTGCCGACAAGGGGTGCTGACTGTGGGGCGCGGGCGCCAGCCCGGTCGTTGTCTGTGCAGCGCGTTCTCGGGATGCCTCCGGCGGAGGTATTTTTGCCAAGATGAAGGCGGCGGGAGCGCGGGCCATGGTGCCGACTTTGCGGCTGGCCGTGGGCGGTGCGGACAAGGGGTGCTGACTGTGGGGTGCGGACGCCAGCCCGGTCGTTGTCTCTGCGGGGCATTGGGGATGCCTCCGGCAGAGGTGCTTTTGCCTGTATGAAGCCGCGGGGGGCTGTGGTCCAGGTGCCATGTGCGCCATGTGGCGGGCCGGGTGCGGCATGCGGCGGTGCCGGGTGCGCCATGCGGCGGGCTGGCCGGGTGGTGGGGCGGCCGGGACGGCTGGCGGTTCGGGGGCGCAGGGCCCCCTTGGGTCAGAGCGGGTCCGCTTCGAGCCAGACGCCGCCCTGCGGACGCAGCGTCAGGATCATCACCGGGTCGGGTTCGCGCCCCCTGACCGGGGTGAAGCGGAAGTTGGCGATGAGCGTGGCGAGGATGATGACCGCCTCCTGCAGCGCGAAGCTGGCGCCGATGCAGATCCGCGGCCCGTCGCCGAACGGCAGGTAGGCGTAGCGGTCGGGCTTCTTCTCCCACCTGTCGGGGCGGAAGGCGTGGGGGTCGTCGTAGAGCGCGTGGTGACGGTGCAGCGCGTAGATCGGCAGGATCACCGTGTCGCCCTTGCGGATCTCGCGCCCGCAGAGCGTGTCGTCCTCGCGCGCGGTGCGCGAGACCATGCCCGCGGGCGGGTAGAGCCGCAGCGCCTCGTCGATGACCTTGCGGATGAAGGGCAGGTTGGGCACGTCCTCGCCCTGTGCGACGCCGTCCGTCAGCACCGACTGCGCTTCGGCCCGGGCGCGGGCCTGTGCCTCCTGGTCGAAGGCGAGGAGGTAGAGCGACCACGACAGCGTCAGGGCCGTGGTCTCGTGCCCCGCGACGATGAAGGTCAGCAGGTTGTCGCGCAGCTCCGCTGTGGACATGGTGCGCCCGGTCTCCGGGTCGGCGCCGGCCTTCAACAGGTCGAGCAGGTCCGGCACGGCGTTCGGGTCGCGGCTGGCACGCGTCTCGATCGCGCGGTCGGCCATCTGCTTCATCTGGTTCACGCCGCCCGCGAAGAAGGCCCGCCCCGGGCGCGGCACCCAGTCGGGAAAGCCCAGAAGGTCGAAGAGCGAGATGCGCCCGGCCTCCGCGATGTAGGCGTCGATGGCGGAATGCACGCCGTCGCGGTCGAAGGTGCTGTCGCCGGAGAAGGTCACGTCGGAGATCACGTCGAAGGTGACGCTGACCATTTCCTCGAGGAAGTCGACGGCGCGGGGGCCTGCGGCGCGGATGCGCTCCACCGAGCGGCCCGCCGCGGCGCTCATCACCGGGGCGAGGTTCATCACGTTGCGGTGACCGAAGACCGGCGCCGCGGTGCGCCGCTGCCAGCGCCAGTGCGCGCCCTCGGCGATGAAGAGGCTTTCGCCGATGGCCGGTTTCAGCAGGTTCTTGGTGACGAGGCTCTTGGGGTAGGCGTCGAGGTTTTCCAGGAGGACCCGGCGAATGGCGCCCGGCTCCATCACCATGTGCCAGCGCTTGCCTGTCTTGCCCGAAAGGATCGGCTGGCGGGTGGCGACCTCGGGGATGATGGACAGCACGTTGCGGCGCGATGCCTGGAGGCTGCCCCAGATGCCCAGCGGTCGGGTGACCAGCGGCACCTGCACGGGCAGGCGATGCGGCTTCAGTTCGGTCATGGTGCGCTCCCGGCCTCGCGGCCTGTGGTTTCCCTGCAAACATAGGCGGGATCGTGCCATTGACAAAGGCCTGCGAGATTGCACGTGAACCGGGGCTGCGCTACGGGAAAACCAAGTCAACGGGGGTACCTATGGTACGCATTCTTGCCATTCTGAGCCTGATGCTGGGCCTTGCCGCCTGCACGGATGCGACATCCGACCTGTCGCGCCCGGTCGAGCCGCTGGGCGATTTCAAGATGGGGCACGCGATCGTCGTGGCGCCGAACCTCAACATGGTGGGCATCTCGAAGGAGGCCAGCAGCGAGGAATGGGTGACGGCGGTCGACCGCGCGGTGGAGACGCGGTTCCGCCGCTACGACGGCGGCAAGTTCTATCACCTTGGCATCAGCCTCGAGGAATATTCGCTGGCGGTGCCGGTGCCGCTGGTGCCCAGCAAGTCCGGGCTGTCGCTGCGCGTGACGGTCTGGGACGATGCCGCGAAGGCCAAGATGAACGAGGAAACCCACGTTGTGCGCGTGGTCCAGGTGCTGCCCTCCTACGGCATGACGCGCGAGCAGCAGATCGCCTCGCTGGCGGAGGAAGCGGCGCTGTGGATCGAAAAGTGGCTGCGCGAGCGCATGGAGGAAGACGGCTGGTTCGCGACCGCCGGGTCCGCCACGGTCGCGAGCGCCGCGCCCGCACCTGCGGCCGCACCCGTCGCGCAGCCCGAAGGCTGATCGAACGGCTTGATTTTCCGGCTGCGACTCAATAAACGCCCCGCCATGTGAACCGGGCCAGATGTGTGGCCCCATGAACCATGAGGCGTCTGAGAGATGGCAAAGGAAAAGTTTTCGCGGTCGAAACCGCACTGCAACATCGGCACGATCGGTCACGTTGACCACGGCAAGACCACGCTGACCGCGGCGATCACGAAGTACTTCGGCGAATTCCGCGCCTACGACCAGATCGACGGCGCGCCGGAAGAGAAGGCCCGCGGGATCACCATCTCGACTGCACACGTCGAGTACGAGACCGAGGCACGCCACTACGCGCACGTCGACTGCCCCGGCCACGCCGACTACGTGAAGAACATGATCACCGGCGCGGCCCAGATGGACGGCGCGATCCTCGTGGTGAACGCGGCCGACGGCCCGATGCCGCAGACGCGCGAGCACATCCTGCTCGGCCGTCAGGTGGGCATCCCGGCGATGGTCGTGTTCCTGAACAAGGTCGACCAGGTGGACGACGAGGAGCTCCTCGAGCTCGTCGAGATGGAAGTGCGCGAACTGCTGTCCGCCTACGACTTCCCGGGCGACGACATTCCGATCATCGCGGGTTCGGCGCTGGCCGCTCTCGAAGGTCGTGACGAAGCCATCGGCGAGAACAAGATCCGCGAACTGATGGCCGCCGTGGACGAGTACATCCCGCAGCCGCCGCGCGCCACCGACCAGCCGTTCCTGATGCCGATCGAGGACGTGTTCTCGATTTCCGGCCGCGGCACCGTGGTCACCGGCCGCGTGGAGCGTGGCGTGGTGAACGTCGGCGACGAACTGGAAATCGTCGGCATCAAGGACACGCAGAAGACGACCTGCACGGGTGTCGAGATGTTCCGCAAGCTGCTGGACCGCGGTGAGGCAGGCGACAACATCGGCGCGCTGCTGCGCGGCATCGACCGTGACGCGGTCGAGCGCGGCCAGGTCCTGTGCAAGCCGAAGTCGGTGAACCCGCACACGAAGTTCGAGTGCGAGGTCTACATCCTGACCAAGGAAGAAGGCGGCCGTCACACGCCGTTCTTCAAGAACTACCGTCCGCAGTTCTACTTCCGCACGACCGACGTGACGGGCACCGTCGAGCTGCCGGAAGGCACCGAGATGGTGATGCCGGGCGACAACCTGAAGTTCAACGTCGAGCTGATCGCACCCATCGCGATGGAAGAAGGCCTGCGCTTCGCCATCCGCGAAGGCGGCCGCACCGTCGGTTCGGGCGTCGTCTCCAAGATCGTCGCCTGATCGCGGCCTTGCCG
This sequence comes from Sagittula sp. MA-2, assembly GCF_030126985.1. Taxonomy (GTDB): domain Bacteria; phylum Pseudomonadota; class Alphaproteobacteria; order Rhodobacterales; family Rhodobacteraceae; genus Sagittula. The sequence goes on from NZ_CP126145.1 coordinate 67,483, forward strand.
GGATGGTGTCATCACACCGCTGAGATAGAGAAGGGCGTCCCACAAGGGGCGCCCTTTTCTTTTGCCCCCGGTTCGCTCGCCCCCCGGACATCGCGCACCTTCTCAAGCAGCACACCACCCCGTAGGGCGGGGCTCTGCGCCGCCCTGCCTCAGCGGTCGAGCGTCAGGCGGAACACGTCGTTGGGGTAGGCGGCGTCGCCGATGTGGAAATGCGTGGTGCCGATCCGTTCGAAGCCCTGCCGCAGGTAGAAGCCGATGGCGGGGGCGTTCCCGGAATTGGTGGCCAGCCAGACGGAGCGCTGGCCCAGCGACCGGGCGTGGTCGAGCCCGCGCGACAGCAGCGCCCGGCCCAGGCCGCGGCCGTGGTGGCGGGGCTGGACGTAGAGGGTGGAGATCTCCAGATCGGAGCATCCCGGCAGCGGCGCGGGCCGGTTGCGGGTCAGGCGGATGAAGCCGTCCGGGCCTTCCTCGTTCTCCGACAGGATCACGTGTTCAGCCGGATCGGCGAGGACAGCGGCGAGGTTCGCCGCGGTGAAGGTGTCGAGCGCGTATTCGGCATAGGCCGTGTCGACGCCGCGCCGGATGTAGGTGTGCATCCAGACCTCGAAGGAGATCGCCGCGAGGATCGCTGCGTCGGAGGGCCGGGCGGTGCGCAGTCTGACGGGCGGTGTCACAGGCGGCGCAGCATGAAGACGGAGAGCGGGTCGGTCACGTAGTCCCCGAAAGGCGGGCAATCGGTGAAGCCGGCCCGGTGGTAGAGCGCGCGGGCAGCGGCGAATTCCGGCTCCGACCCGGTTTCGAGGCAGAGACCCACGGCGCCGGAGGCGCGGGCCTGATCGGTCAGCCCGTCGAGCAGCACCCTGCCCAGCCCCTCGCCGCGCCGGGCGCGGGCGACGTGCATGCTTTTCAGTTCCATCACCGTGCCGCCGTCGGGCCAGTCCACGCCGCCGGGCCAGCCCGCCCGGTCCAGCGGTTTCAGCGCCCCCACGGCGCAGGGCGCACCCCCGGCCCGCAGCGCAAAGACCCGTGCCCCGCTGGCGCGCAGCGCGTCGGAGGTCATGACGTGGCAGCTTTCCTCGGGCGATTGCGCGCGCATGTCGGCATGGTGGCGGGCCAGCAGCGCCTCGACCGCGGGGTCGGGGCTGCGCAGCTCTTCCAGGGTCAGTGTCTGGTCCATCGGTCATCCCCTTTTCCGCGTCGCGGCGACCCTTCGACGTTCCGGAGGGATCGTCAAGTCGCACGGCCTGCGCGTCGCCCATTGCGCAGGGCAAAAGCCGCTCTATCCTCCGCCAGATGACCACTCTTGTCCCCGTTACGCAGGACATGATCCTGCGCGCCTTTGCCCTTGACGGTCCCGATGCGGGCCGCCGCCTCGAACCTGCCGAAGTGCCGGAACTGCTGCGCCACGACACGCTGGCCTGGGTGCATCTGCGCGCCCAGCACGCCGACACGCCGTCGTGGATCGTCGGGAACCTGTCCTATCTCGATCCCACGATCATCGATGCGCTGGTGGCCGAGGAGACCCGCCCGCGTGTCACGCCGGTGGGCAACGGGCTGATCGTCATCCTGCGCGGCGTCAACACCATCGAGGGCGAGGCGCCGGAGGACATGGTCTCGGTCCGGCTGTGGATCGACCCGCACCGGATCGTGTCGCTGTCGATGCGGAAGGTGAAGGCGATCGAGGACATCGCCGAAAGCCTTGAGCGTGGCGGCGGGCCGAAGGACGCGGCGGAGTTCCTGGTGACGCTGACGGAGCGTCTGACCTACCGGATCGAGGCGTTCTGGCGCGAGGTCGACGACAAGGCCGACGACCTTGAGGAAGAGGTGCTGGAGGAGGTCCGGCCCGAGATGGCCGGCCGGCTGGTGGACCTGCGGCGCACCGCGATCATCCTGCGCCGCTACCTGCAGCCCCAGCGCGACGCGATGCGCACCCTGCAGGCGGTGCATCCCGACTGGGTGGAGGGCGACGACCTGCGGCAACTGGCAGAGGAGCTGGACGCGCTGGAGCGGGTGGTGGAGGACGCCGACGCGCTGCGCGACCGGATGGCGCTGGTGCGGGACGAGATGCAGAGCGCGCGGGACGAACGCCTGAACCGCAACCTCTACCTGCTGTCGATCCTCTCGGCGGTGTTTTTGCCGCTGGGGTTCCTGACGGGTCTTTTCGGGATCAATCTGGCGGGAATGCCGGGGGCAGAATGGCCCTTGGCCTTCTGGGTGTTCACCGGCGCGCTTTGCGTCATCGGTGCCCTGCAGCTTGTGGTGCTGCGGCGGATGCGCTGGATCTGAGGGGGATCGGGGCGCGGACCCCCGGAAACGTATTGGCCGCACCCCCGTGGGGGCGCGGCATTGGCAACTTCGGTATCGCGCAGGCTGGGAGTGCGGGCCCGCGCGATACCTTGTGGCAGATCACTTCAGAACTGCACGGATGCCGTTGCGCAGTTCGTTCGAGTCACCGCCGGAGTGCACGACTGCGTTGATCTGGTGAACCTGGGTGTCGGTCAGGTTCGAGTAGTCGGCGTTCGGCAGCAGGATGAATGCCTCGGACGACAGGCGCGGGGCCGGAGCAGCGGAGGCAACGCCGGTCAGAAGAACGGTTGCGGCGAGGGTGGATGCGATAAGCGTTTTCATTTCATTTCTCCAGTTTGAGGTGGCGGCATCGGTGCCGCCGGTCTTGTTTGCGTCGGTGTTTGCTTCCGACACCGAACAAGTAGGCGTGCCGGCTGAGACATTGAAATCACGAAGAAATCTCGGATTGCTCGCGAAAACGTGTGCTTGAAATCGGCGACGGCCAAACGGGTCTTTGTGCATGAAGTGAGGCTTTTGGTGCGGCTCAAGCCCGCTTGGACAATCGGGCGTTCCGGCGGTTTCAAGGGGGTTCCCGGCGCGGCCGCCCGCGGGGCCTCGGAAAGGGGAAATTCGTGCTGTGCACAGTTCGTGTGCGGGAATGAAAAATCGGATTCCGCCCCTTGCGGCGCCCTTTTCGGGGCTGGGCGGAGCCCCGGGGGCATGAGATTCCAGCGCGGTCCGGGGCGAATCCTGCGGGTCGGGTGGGGGCGGTTCGGCCCGGGGCAGGGCGGCGCTTCGTGCCGGGGTGCGCCTGTTCGCGGCGCGCGGCTCCTGGCCGTTGCGGGCGTGCGGGCCGATGAAGGCTGGGGGCAGGGCGGGCTGTTGCGCGGAGGGTGTCGGCGGGTGGTGCCGGTGCGGATCGGCGCGCCGTGCGCTGCCCGCGGATCGCATTGGAAGGCGGCGCAAATTCCCTGACAAAGACGTCTTGATTTCACCCGCTGGCCCGTGTACCTGACGGCACGGCCTGAAGGGGTATAGCTCAGCTGGTAGAGCGACGGTCTCCAAAACCGTAGGTCGCGGGTTCGAACCCTGCTGCCCCTGCCATTGATTTCATTGAGAGAATCGACGCTACGGGACCGACTGCCTTAGAGCGGTTGGGCGTTCAGTTGGGAGTTTTCGTTCCCGCTTCGTGCGCCTCCCTCTTGCTCAGTGCCGATTCTGCCAGCCGCGAATCCCGGCTCAGATAGTGAGCGTCGAGAATAGCCGCCACGTCCCGGAGGCTATGCCCGGTGAAGGTCGCAATCTCGGCCTCGCTGCACCCGGCAAGCGCAAGGCGAGTTACAGCCGTTCCCCGAAGGTCGTGGAAGGTGAGGCCCGTGACCTTGGCCTTGGCGAGCGTCTTGCGCCACGTCGCGCTGAAGCCATGGCCGGTCCAAGCGGTGCCCTTGGTCGTGGTGAGGATCGTGACGGCCTTCCTGTCTTTGGCAGCAGCGTCGAGCGCGGTCTTCAGGATGCCGCTCACCGGAAGGACCACGCGGCGGCCCGTCTTGCCCTGCTTCAACCGGATATGCGAGCCGTCATAGGCGTTCCACGTCAGCCGCAGAAGATCGCCCTGCCGCTGGCCCGTCCAGACAGCGAGAAGATAGGCGAGGCGGATGCGCGGCGGTGCCACCTTCAGCAGAGCGGCTTCGTCGGCTTCGGTCCAGATCGCGTCGGACCTTGCTGCCCGGTAGAGCTTGCCGGGGCGTTCGCAGGGATTTGCGAGGGTCAGACCCCGGTCGAAGGCCCAAGCCATGATTGCGGCGAAGGTTGCGAAAACGTAGTCGGCCTGTCTGCGGGACGCTACGGCCATCCGGTCGCGCCATTGCAGGAACTCAGCCCGGGTGCGTCGGTCGGTCAAGGCAGAAAGGGGGAAGTCGCCGAACTCGGTTTCAATCTTGCGGATGTGCTTGGCATAGTCCTTGCGGGTGCGCGGGGCCAGATCGGTGAACTTCGGCGAGTCCTGATAAGCGTTCAATATCGCCTGAATCGTCCCGGTGGGTTGCTTGGCCTTCTGGGCCACGGCCTCGTTATAGGCGGCGACGAACTCGGGGTCGCCCGGCTTGCCCGGAAGACGGGGGCCGCCCTTCCAAGCGTAATAATAGGTAACGCGGCTGCCGTCAGCGAGGCGCTTGCTTACCCTGTTGATGCCCTTCATTCGCACTCGCATCGCGCTTTGCCTTCCATTCGTCAAACGGGCTTGCAGCAGGACGCGACTCGCCCTGCGACGTCCCGACCATAACCCGGATTGTGCCGTCCGGTGCCACTTCGATCCCCTCAATGGGCAGCCCGGAGGAACGGACGGCCTTAACCGCCCGCTCCACGTCAGCCTGCCGGAAGGTAGAAGGACGCCGGGTCATCGTCTCAGCCGTTGAGCCGCACGTTGACGGTGCCGCTGGGGTTGCCCGCCGCTGTCACGGCCAGCCCGATTTCCGGGTTGTTGCCGGTGTCATCGTCGGTCGTGACCAGCCCGGCGGAGTCGTCCCAGTAGACGACGGCCCCCACGGTGAAGGCGTCGGTGCTCACCTTGGGCATGGTGAAGACGCCCACCGTCACAAGGTCAAGGTCTTCGCCAATGGCGGCGTCCCCGGCGGCGATGCCGAAGAGGCTGCCCACAAGGACGCCATCGCCAGAGCTGGCGGCGGCGGTCGCGGTCACGGTGATGTTCTCACCCTTCTGCACGTAGTTCTTCATCTCAGAGTCCTTTCGAGGTTCGGAAGAGGATGGTGTGGGCGGGACGGGAAGTCAGAGCTGCGATTTCGGCGTCCAGCGCCGCCAGCGCCCGGGCCATCTCGGAGTCGGACTTGTAGACGACGGCTTCGCCGTTCTGGTCGCGGAACTCCCGTGCCCCGGTCATACGGGCGGCATGAAGGTCCGCCCGCATCTTGGTCAGCTCAGCCACGGTTGCCATGCTCAGTCGCCCGGGTTGAGGTAAGCGCCGCGCCAGTCCACGGCACCGCAGCCGAAGTCCAGCACCACGCGGAACTCCATGCCCAGCACGTCCCAGCCTTCGCGGGACGCCATCTGCGGCCCCTGAGCGGAGCTGAGATAGCTGTATTCCAGCACGGGCAGCACAGCCGGATCGGCGAAGAGATACCAGCTTTCATCGGTGATGCGCGGCTCCACCAGCAGCGTCAGCCGCCCGGTGAAGGGGTTGGCGTCGGTGAAGGTCGTGGCGTAAATCTGGGCAAGGACTTGCTCCGCTTGGGTTTCGAGCTCCGGCCCCACCAGCAGATATTTCGGCGTGGCGTTGATCGGGGTCACACCGTCCAGCGCCTTCATGCCGCGCATGGCCTTGCGGGCCACGCCCAGAGCGTTGATGTCCGCCGCGCTGCCCAGCGACGTGCCGGGGCTGGCAAGGTTGCCGTGATCGGCATGGAAGAGCGCGGTGGCGTCTTCGCCCATCGTCGGGTTGCTCAGCAGCAGCGACAGCAGCAGGTTGGCTTCCGTCTCCGCCGCCGCCCGGCCCGCCGTTGCGCTGGAGTCGCGGAACGCGCCAAGGTCATCATTGAGGAGCGCCTTGCGGCTAATAGAGAACTGGGAGCCGTAGGTGTCGAGCGCGTAGGACTCGGACGCCTCTGCCCGGCTGCTGTGGGTGATCTCACCCGACTCGTTGACCTTGGGCAGAGTGCCCACGTCGCTGATTTTGAGCCGTGTCCCTCGCCGGAAGTCGGCCAAGGTCGATTGCCGGGCCAGCGTCGTCTTCACCGGGCTCTGAGCCACCTGATAGGCCGCCACAAGCGTCCGATTGCCGGTGCTGGTGAGAAGCTGGGGGAAGTCGGACGTGGTGTGCATGGCAGCCCGGAAGAGCTGGTCCGTGTCCATCGCCCGGGTGCTGGTGCCGGTGGCCTCCACGCAAGCCCGCGCCATGTCGCGCAGCGTCTCGCCCATGTAGGGCCGCGCCGCGTCGGACGGGGCTTCGCCAGAGGTCCGCGCATAGAGCGCATCGGAGCGGAGTTGCAGGACCGTGGTGGGGTTGTCTGCCTCGCGGGTCGCCGTGCGGATGCGCGGCGTGGTGCGGCCACGGTCCTGCATTGCCTCAAAGGCTTCCGCCCGGGCTTCGGTGATGGACAGCTCGCGGTCCACCATGTCGTCCGCCTGTTCGCTGGTCATGCCAGCGGAACGGGCAATCTGACGGATTGCGGCCCGGGTCTGCGCCCGGTCGTCTTCGCGGGTTTGGGTGGCGTTTTCATCCACCGTGATTTCGTCGTTTTCCACTTGGTTACTCCTGATTGTGGCACCCTTGTCAGCGGGCACGGGGACGAAAGAGATTTCCGAGATTTCGGGGGTGATGGTGCGCACCGGCTGCCCGGTGGCGGGATCGGTGGAGCGGGTCGCGGCCCCTTGGCGGTAGCCAATGCTCGCGCTGGTGACGATTCCGGCTTCGATCTCGCCCAAGAGCCATTCGGCCCGCTGCGAGATTTGCACGTCTGCCCAGAGGCCCGCGTCATCCACGCCAGCCGCCACCACGCGGCCCAGAAGGTTGTCCAGCCCGTCTTGCCGGTGCGAGTTGAGCACGGGCAGCCCCACGATGCTCTGCGGGTCGGGCAGCGTCAGCCGTTCGATATAGCCGCGCCGCTGGACGGCGGCCCCGGTCGAGACGGTCACGCGGACGGTGCGGTTGTCTCGGTCGAGTGTCGTCGGGCGGAAGGCCGCCCGGCGGGTGTAGAGGTCAAGCGGCATTGTCGGACTCCTTGGGCTTGGGGGTGTGCGGGTCGGCGGCAATCTCCGAGTCCAGGTCTTCCAGAGCCCAGCCGCGTTCGGCCACGGCTTTGCGGCGGCTGGTCAGCCCCGCTTCCAGCTCTGCCACGGTCGCTTGCACGTCCTTGAGCGGGTCCACCTGCATGGGCTTCGGAGGCAGCCATTCCGCCGCCAGATAGGCCCGGGGGTTGGACTCGAAGTCCGGGGCCGCCAGCTCGCCCGAGAGGACGCCAAAGGTGACGACTCTTTTCCAGACCGGGCGCAGCAGTTGGGTAACAAGGGTGCCATACTGGACTTGCTCCACCCGCTGCCGGAACGGCAGCAGCCCGGCACGGAGGCTGGAATAGTTGGCCCCGGTCAGATCGCCGGAAAGCAGATGCTCGGGCAGCCCCAGCCCGGCGGCAAGCTGTTGCAGGTTGAGTCGGAGGAACGCGCCAATCTCTTGGGTCTGCCCGGGCGTGTTGAACTTCACGTCATAGCCGGTGGGCAGCCGCTTCATGGTGCCGGGCTCAAGGCCGGTCTCCATGATGCCGCCCGTCTCGGTGCCGTCATAGGGCTCGCCCGCCGTGCCGTTCATGTCCACAAGGAACGCGGAGTGCATCGCCGCGACCTTCACGCCCACCAAGAGCGCGTCACAGAGCTGGTCAAATTCGGAGGCGGGCAGGATGACCGGGGCCAGCCAAGAGATGCCCCGGACCTGCCCCGCCGCCAGCGGCTTCATGACGTGGAGAATGTCGTCCGCCGGGACCCGGACAGGCGGGGCGTAGTTGGCGAACTGGTCATGCGGGCGGCTCGGGAGGACGTGATAGGCCACCCGGTTGCCGTCCGCGTCGAACTCCACCCCCTGCACGATGCAGGCCCCGTCCGCCAGCTCACGGGTCAGGGACTCGTCCACCAGCTCCGGCGGGATCAACCGGAGCTTCGGCCCGGCTTCCGTGGTGATGATCTGGACGAAGGCTTCGCCCGCAATGACCAGCCCCCGGGCAATGTCGGCTTGCAGGCCCCAGAAGTCCGTCCGCCCATCCGCGTCGGCTTCGTCGGCCCAGTTCTGGAAATAGGCGGTCAGCTCCGCCCGGGTGTCCTTGTCGGGATGACCGGGGGCCGGGAAGATGCCAGCCCCCACCAGAGCTCCGGCCCAGTTCGCCACGCCCTGCCCAAGCCATGCGTTATTCATGGCGAGATAGCTGGCACGGCTCCGAAGAGTCGCACCAGCGGCAGAGACTTCCGGGTTGATGCGCCCCATCGTGCCCATGCCCCAGCCGCGCTGCCCCCCGGCTGCCCCGTCGTAAGAACGGGTTCGGGTGGGCTTCGCAGCACGGCGGAAGAGCTTTGGCAGGAAGGGGAACGCCATCGAACTACGCCCCCAGCTCCGCCAGAAGCTCGGAAAGCAACCGGGACGCGGGCAGGACGAAGCGGGCGTCTTCGGACAAAGTGCCACCAAGGGCTGCCAGAATCTCTTCGGCTGCCTCATCGGGCTCTTCGTCGGGCTCCCAGTCGGTGCGGACCTTAAAGGTGCCGTCGCTCAGCATTGCAATGACGACAGAGAACGCTTCCCCAGCCCGGACACGCTGCATCGCCTCTTCGATGGGGGAAAGAAGGCGGGAACGGCCCGCCAGTTTCTCACGGCGGCCATTGCCCATAGGGTCTGCCACCTGAAGAAACTGCGCCAGCTTTTCGAGCTGCCAGCGGTCCAACCCGAAAACAGACGCCTTGTGCAGCATACGAAGAGTGCAAATCGTTTCCAGCGCGTAGGCGTCGGCCCGCCCTTCGCGGCCAGCGGCGGGCAGGTAAACCCGCTGGCTCAGGTTGCGCAGCGACTTGTCGAGCGGTGCCACTTCGTCGGGCGGCGTCTTGTCGAGCTTCGCGAAGGCGTTGGTCGCGTCACGGATCACATACATCAGGAGACTCCTTCCGGTTTTTCGACTCAATAACTCAAACTGAGTTGAAATGGAAGTGAGAATCGCCTAGAAGGGTCTTCGACGCAGAGCGACATGCGTCTTTCTTTCTTTCTTGCCTCTGACAAAGTGCGGGGCGGCGTCACCACGTCGCCCCGTTCACCTCCCCCATGCCAACAGACAGGACCAAACCATGACCGGACCCAGTTACCCTCTCGGAATCGCACTCAAAGGTGCAGGGGGTCGCAAAACCAAAGACAACCGGCATATCCGCTCAAGCCGCTCGAAGTATCGCGCCTTCCGTGCAGAAGTCCGGAAGCTCGTAGGGCACTATCAGCGTAAAACAGGGTTCAAGGTTTCAGCAGCAATGACGGACGAAGAGCTGGATGAGCGTTCAGCGCTGGACCCGGACTTCGCTATTATGCGTGACAAGGTTTTCGCCATCAGGGCAAAATATCTTGGATACTAAGCTGTGCTTTGCGTTGCGCTGCTTTCTAAATGCGTTCGAGGTCATCAAGAGACGAAAGCGTGAATCGAGGCCGTCCCTGCCCAACTTGAATGACGTTTAGCTTCACCTTCACTGGAAGGTGAAGCCACTCGCGATTTAGATGGTCGGGATCGTCAATGTCGGGACCAAGTCGCCCCTTTAGCACGTAGTCTTCACCCTGAACGGCAAACTCGAAATGCCGACCCACAGGAAGAATTCCCTGAAACTCCCCGGTATAATATTCGACAGTTTCTCGGATATTTTCTTTCTTAAGTCGGGTCTCGGACAGCCGAACCTCTTCTATGTTCTTATAGCGAAAGAAATCACCTCTAAACTCTAGGCCGCACCAAGCCCCGCTTTGCGATAGCACGCCCAAGAAATCGGCAACTTTCTTTACCGCTCGGGGATGGATTTCCTCAACAATATCCGAAATTTCGTCATCGCTGCCTTTGGCGGAAACGCGAAGAAGATTTTTTAACAGTTCTACGGCACCGGAAGACTTGATGTGCTCCGAGAATAAGTCCTCTTCATCAAGCGGGACTTCCATTTCGAAGCCGAATGAACCAATTGCGGTTCCAGTAATCAGGAGTGGGTATCTAGCCTTATCTGGAATTGGACCGGAATATCGTAGATTCTCATTGATGCCTGCAAGGATTGCCGAAAATGCGTCGGAAAAGGAAGACGTGGCCTTTCCTGCGAAGTCGGCAGAAATCGCCTCACTTCCCAATACCGGTTCGCCTCTAAACGTCAAAGATAGGTGCTCTTGAGTCAGCTCACGCTTGGGAAGGGAAGCCAGTCCCTCTTCCAGCTCTTCGATACGTTGCTCCAGACTAAAGCGATCAATGACGTGCTCCTCGGGAATGTCATTCAGCATCCTCTGAAGCTCTACAAGCTCTGATTTATAAATGTCTGACTTTCGGATCATTTTGAGAAACCCGAAGCAGCTATCTTGTTTAGTTCATCCTGTGCGGTCTGATCATCCGATGGGTCAAGAAGGACTTCAGCAAAGCCTTTCCACAAACCATTTCTCCTATGGGAGAAAAGGCTATACCAATAGCATACCCTGCGAATATCGAGCTGCGGCACCACAAATACGAAACCATCCACTTTGTAGGTGGCCTTTGATTGCTTCCGGTCCTGAAGCGGCTTGAGATGCGGAAAAATGCTCATCTGCGTCTGGCCTGTTGGCAGCTCCACGTAAGATACGACATCGACATCGTTCGGCGGTCGGGCTTCCAAGTCCTCAATGTTCTCAACAAAGCTTCCGTCCACCCATTGAAAGCCTACCGTTATCCCCAGACCATATAGTGCGGCACGGTAGTTAATGAGTCCCTGCAAAATGTCGCCCCGTTCTTTCGTCAGCGCGAAACTCTGAACTAGGTCGTTCATCTTAACGCGGTATGGTGAGCGGTCGGGACCTGCAGGGTGTTCGCCGGGCCTTACAGGTGGCACCACTCCGGCCATATTCCAGTCTGGAAGGGACAAATTTTATTCTCAACGATATCAAAGTGAATAATCTTTCCAGAACGATCATCGTCCCAGCCATTTAGATTTAACCACACCGGGACTCTTAGGTGCAATAGACAACTGTGATACCTCTTCTTCACGGCGGTCCACCTTGGCGTTGACCAGCGCCCGGACGGCCATGGCGTAGACGACGCAATCCAGTGATTCAGCCCGTCGACCAGGTATCCGCTCCCATTGCCGCACAGGTGCCCCCTTCACATAGCGCATGACCAGCCGCTCGGAGGCCAGCTCTTCGAAAAACCGGCCCTCCAAGCTGTCTGAGAAGCGGACGCTTTTGCCCCGGCTCAGGCGGCTGGTGAGCTGGCTCTTGACCGAGTCCACGCCCACGATGAAGAGGCGGCTGCCCCGCGTGTCGCTGGCCCGGATCACGGGTCGGTTCCCGGCGGCCCCCTTGATTGCATAGACCCGACGGGCAGAGCGCGGACGGCAGAAGGCAATCACCCGGTCCATCGTCTCGCCATCGCCCGCGTCCACCGCCGCCGCGTCCACCCGGAGGATGCCGCCCTTGGGGTGCTTCCAGATGGTGCGCAAGGCGTCGTCCAGCTCCGCCCACACGTCATCGGCCATCGGGTTGCCCCAGATCACGAATTGGCTCAGCACGAAGACTTCTTCCCGGCCCCAGCCCAAGAAGACCACTTCCAGCCGGTCGCGCTGCACGTCCACGCCAGCGGTCACGAAGAGCACGTCCGCCGGGATCGCGTCGGGCAGCCCGAAGGGTTCGGCCCGGGCGGCCAAGGCCGCTTCGTCGAGCTCTTCCGCCGCCTCGCGCCAGCCTTGGGCGAGAATCGTGTTTACGAAGACCTGCAAAGTGTCGGGTTGTTTCTTGGCCTCTACAAACTCCGCCGCCAGCTTGCCCCAAGAGGCGTTCGCCAGCGTCGAGACTAGGGCGTTGAGCCGGAAGCCCGCATGGCCCGCTACATGCGGCTCTGTGGCCCGCCAGCGGCCCTTCTGGACCATCTCCGCCTTGTGCCTCTCTTCCACCACGCTGCCGCACTCAGGACAGACGTAGGCGGCCTTCTGCGGCTCGCCCTCGGGCCAGACAATATCCGCCCACTGGATTTCGTGGTGATGCCCGCAATCGGGGCACGGCACCTCATAGACTCGCCGGTCAGAACGGGCATAGGCCCTGAGCACGTTGGACGTGGCCTCCAAGGTCGGGGTGCTGCCCAAGATGATCTTGCGGTTGGCGAAGCTCAGGGTGCGCCGCTCTGCCAGCGTGATCGGGCTGCCCTCCACGCCTGCTTCCATCGCGTCGGCTTCGTCTATCAGCAGGACGCGGACGTTGTGGCGGCGTAGGTTCCGGGGGCTCTTGGCAGCGATGATCTTGAGGGACCCGCCCGGAAAGCGGCGGCTGAGCAAGGTGGACCGGCCCGACTCGTCGGCTTCGGCAGAGATGAGACCCCGGAGCGCCGGGGTGGCCTCAAAGATCGGCTCAAGGTCGCTCACGGTGTAGTCCCGGCAATCGGCTTCGGTCGGCAGAAGCGCCAAGATCGGGGCGGGCTCATTGGCGACGTAGGACGCCAGCGCCCCGGTCAGCAGCGTCGTGAAGCCCACCCGGACGGGCTTGACCAGCGTCACCCGCTCCAAGGTCGGGTCGGAAATGGCGTCGGCAATCTCGCGCTGGTAAGGCCAGAGGCTCACTCGGCCCGGCAGAGCGGAAACGCCCTCGGGCAGCCTCATGTGGGTTTCGATCCATTCCGACAGGGACAGGCGCGGCGGTGGGGTCAGCGCCCGGAGCGCATTGCAGCGGGTGATGGTGAGCGCGTCAGTCATGGGCGGCCTCCTCCAATGCGTCCCGGACTTCCCGGTCAATCGCGTTGATGTCGTGCGGGGTCAGATGCCCAGCGGTCTGCGCCACCCGGGACGGCACCGCCAACATGGCGGCCCGGACGCCCCGGAGGACGGCGGCCCATTCGCGTTCCACCTCTGCGGCGGGGATCAGCTCCGCCCGGAGCTTGGCGTTGGCGGTCTCCACGTTCTCCGCGTTGGCCTTCGCCAGCCGGAGTTTTTCCGCCGCCAGCTCGGCGTCTACCTGTTTCCCCCGGGCCAGCGCCCGGGCGTGTTCGCAGTATGCCAGCACGGCGGCCCGGAGGGGATAGCGGGTGCCTTCCACCCGGGGGAGGATGCCGTCCCTCCCCAGCGCGTGAATCCGGTTGGGGGCAATCCCCAGCCATTCCCCCAGCTCAGCGGCACTCACTACGGGGGAGTCCTCCACGGGGGGCTCTTCCCCCAGCATCATCGCGTCCACCATCTCAGGGGTGTATTTCATTCGCTCAGTTCCTCAGTCTCTCCCGGGGATTTCCCCCACGGGGTTTTCTCGATTCCAGAATCTCCCCACGGGGGGAAAGCTCGGGGCTCCGCGCCCCCCGCACCCCGGCCCCCCGGGAAGGACCCGCCGCTCCCCCACACGGGGGCTCTGTCCCCAGGGGAGCGCACCGGCTGGCCCAAGGGGAGTGTGACCCATCGGCAGGGTCGCATGGGTCACGCATAAGCTTTTGAAACTATTGACGAATACTCCGCCCGTGACCCATGTGACCCATAAAACACCATTGTAACTCCCCAGCGCCGTCCCCATGCCCCCTGTTGCCGCCCTCATAGCCTCTGACGACTCTTTTTCGGATTCATGGGTCACATGGGTCACAGGGTGGATTCCCCTTTGGGAAACAAAGGCTTGCGTGTGACCCATATGGGTCACTGTATGGGTCACATGGGTCACGTCGCTTCCACCCTGCACCACATCTTGCCCTTGCGGGTGTGCTTCTTCACCCAGCCCAGATCACGCATGACGGCGGCTGCCCGGTTCTGATTGGCTCGGGTGTGCTGCCCACTGTTGAGCCCCAGAGCTTCCCCCAGCACCTCGGAGATGGTGACTTCCGTCCTGACGGTGCCCTCTTCGTCCAGATCGTGCGGGGGACGGTCCAGCCACGCGGCGACGTCTTCGGCCCAGCTATCGGACTCCCGTGCCGCTTCCTGCACCGGCTTCGCGTGTTCCGCCTCAAAGTCCCGGTCCAGCCACCACGCTTCCCCGTCGCTGTAGGCCGCGAAGGCTTCGGCAAAGAGCTGGTCCCGCTCAGCGGAAAGCGCGTCAATGTCGATGACCTTGCCCACAGTGATGGGCCAGAAGCGCCGCCCGCCCGTGGCGTCCCGGAGGAACTGTTCCTCGTTCGTCGTGCCCACGAAAACGCACTGGCGGGGGAAGGCTTCGTCATAGCGGGCATAGGGCAGACGCACCCGGTCAACGGCACCGGAGAGGAAGGCTTTCAGGTCTTCCGTTTCGCTCTTCCGGGACGGGGCCAGCTCCGCCAGCTCCACCAGCCATTTGCCTTGGAGGTGCCGGATTGCGTCGGTCCTGTCCCCCGTGATGCTGGGCAGCGTGTCGCTGAAATATTCCGCCCCGGCGAGGACGCGGCAAGCGGAGCTCTTGTTCTGTCCCTGCAGCCCGGACAAGACAAGCGTGTGATCGTGCTTGCACCCGGGCTGCATCACCCGGGCCACCATTGCGATGAGGAACTTGCGCCCCACGGCGCTGCAATAGGGCGTGTCATCGGCACCGGCATGGCGCACCAGCCACGAGTCCAGCCGGGGCTTGCCGTCCCACCGGAGCGCCCGGAGTTGGTCCCGGATCGGGTGATAGGCCAGTTTCCGGGCCACGGTCTGAGCTGCGTCGGCCACCAAGTCCTTGCCCACGGTTTGCAGGCCCAGCCGCTCAAGGGCGATGCGGGCAAGAGCCACGGCGGAGTCGGTCAGCGGCCCGTCGCGCCATTCGTCCCGGCCCGTCATCATGTTGTGGGCCAGCCCGGGTAGGACGGAGTCGAGGTTCCGGCCCAGATAAAGCATCGTGTTGTGCAAGTTGATAACGGGATTGTTGCCCCGCATGATCGGGGTGCCCCAGTCTGCCTTGGCGGGCACCACCTCCTTGCCCTCCAACATCGCTTCCACGTCTTCCAGCGTCCACTTGCGAGGCTCCGGGGCAACGTCGTCATCGGTCAGCAAGTCAAGCATGTCGTCGCGTTCCCGGGCCACCTTGGCAAAGGTGCGTTCAACGGCCCTGTCATGCTGGCGGTCATCAACGCGGCTCCACCAGTTCCCGGCGGCCCCGTCGTGTTCTTCGATTGCCTCTCGGGCTTCCTCTTCACTCATGCCCAACCGGGCGAGATTTTCGAGATAGCGCCACGCTTCACCGCTGCCCGACTCGTCCTTGCCGACCTTGCCGGTGGAACTGGTCTTGGCCTGCACTGACGGCCCGTGCTCGTCCAAGAGCCACCGGAGCGCGTCCAGATCAACGGTGCGGAGCTCTTCGCCATCGCTCACCATGTTGCCGGTGACGGTCAGGAACTTGCGTTCGGTGAAGAGCGCGATTTCCTTGTGCTCGCCTTCCAGAGCGAAGGCACGGCCCGCACCCGGGCTGCCATCGGCGGCGGGCTTTATCAGCCCCTCTTCCCGGAGCTCGTCAACGTCCGCGTCCCGGCAGAGGAAGAGCACATGAACGCCGGTCTGCCCCGGGGACACGTCGGCATAGCTCTGGAAACGGTCTAGGATCGGCGCGGCCCAAGAGGTCAGTTTGCCCGTCCCCGGGTTCCGGCAGCCGTCCATGTCGATACCGCAGACGCGCCAGCCGGGCTGCCCCGGGACGCCCGCCAGCATGATGCCCAGCCCCTTGGGCCGGTCGGTCTTGAAGGCGTCGGCACGGCGCTGTGCGGCGGCTCTGGTGCCCCAAGTCTTCGGCTTGGTCGTGGAGGCCAAGCCGCCAGTCTTCGGGTTCTTGGGCGGCTTGCTCCACCTTTCCTTCTGCCGCACCTCTTCCCAAGCCGCCCAGACGGGCGCGGAGCCCAGATCGGACAGCGGAACGGCTTGTTCTTTTTAGCATTTGTGGTATCTGAATACCGCATCGTGAGTTTCCTGTTCTCGTGGTGGGATTGCATTGGAGCCCCTTGCCGTTGGTCCCGGCAGGGGGCTTTTTTCTTCCCAGATCAGAGATTTACGGTTGGCGGTTTCCGCGTAACCCATTGATGCACAGAGGGGCGAAAACGGTCTGATTGGGAGAAGAAGTGTTTATTTCCAACCAAACGGAGCGGACTCCAAAACCGTAGGTCGCGGGTTCGAACCCTGCTGCCCCTGCCATTCCTCCGGACATCGATGTCATGCCAGTGCTGCCGTTGCAGCGGAGGTTTCGTGTGCGCACGAAAAAAGGGGCCGCCCGAAGGCAGCCCCGTACTTGCTTACAGGAACCTGGATTATTCGATGCCGAGGTAAGCGCGCATTTCGCGCTTCTTCTCGTTCTCGTTGCCGTCGCCGTTCATGATCGAGATCAGGGCGGCGGTCTGCTGTTCGGTCAGCGTCGATGCGTCCAGCTCGGGGATGTACGCTTCGATCTGGTTCACGTTGAACGTGCCTTCGTCGTTCATGTCGTCGATTTCGTCGGCTTCAGCCACTTCGGGCAGCGGCTCGTCGACGGCCACTGCCGGCGGGTTGTCGGACTGGAACTCGCCCAGGTAGGCTTCCATCTGGCGGGACTTCTCGTTCTCGTTGCCCGGGCCGTTGGCGATGCCGATCAGGGTGTTGACCTGTTCGTCGCTCAGCGCCTCGACGTTCACGTTCGGAAGGAACGTGGAAATGGTGTTCTCGTCAAAGCTGGTTTGCGCCACGGCGCCGGTTGCAATGACGGACACGAGTGCGGTTGCGGTCAGAAAACGTTTCATAAGGATGTCTCCTTTTCATCTTCGTGGGCGGTGCAGTGCACCTCTTTGGCCGTGCTGTTCTGCACCTGCCTTGCACAAGAACAACCGCCTTCCCCAATGATCGTTCCAAGAAAATTCGATTATTTTTCAAATTCTTACGATGCCGTGACCGGGCGTGAGCGGGCACGAGAAAGGGGCCGCTGAAAGCGGCCCCCTTCCGGGTAGAACTGTGACCTGGATCACATTTCGAGAGTGTCGATGTAGGTCTTGATCGCCTCTTCGTCGTTGGTCGCCAGAACGGCGCGCAGCTCTGCGAACTGCTCGTCGGTCATCGAGTAGATGTCGACGCCCGGTGCGTAGGTCATCATCGCCTCGATCTCGGCGTCGGTCAGACCTTCGGGGTAAAGGGTGATTTCCAGCTCGGGGTTGTTCGTCTTGAATTCGCCGAGGTAGGCGCGCATCTGGCGCTCCTTGGTTTCCTCGTTGCCCTCGCCGTTGATGGTGGCCATCAGGGAAGCGACCTGGGCGTCGGGCAGCATCTCGACGTTCACCTCGGGAATGAAGGTGTTGATCTCGTTTGCGTTGAAGCTGCTCTCGCTCTGGGCCATTGCGCCGGTTGCGATCACGGAAATAAGGGCGGTTGCGGTCAGAATACGTTTCATGTCAGATCCTTTTAGGTTTCTGCTGCGTCGGCGGCGTGTTTGCCGTGGCGCTCTGGGGGGTATGTATGAACTGCCTTCCCCTGCAAGTGACTTGTCGATGCGCCGCTGACCCTGCTTCTATGTATTCGGTCTTTCTTCGGGGCGGTTCGTTTTGCCCCTGACCAAGATGGGAAGTCGCGCGTCCTGTGTCTCGTTAAACCATCGGCACTTCAGGGGCCATACTCCCCATCAGACTGACAGAACGCCGATCGGTCGTTGGTCCATCTCCTCCTCGCTCGCAGATTCCTTTGCTCTCAGTTGTGTTACGGTCCGACTACAGGCCGCTCAGTGCATTGGGTTGATACCGCTCTCTCTTCGTCAATACAGCCCAGGCAATACGTGCCATCTTGTTGGCCATTGCGACCGCCGCGACGTTGACATGCGCTCGCTCCTTCAAGCGGTCGGCCCATGCCGCTATCGGCGACGTCCTGTCGCGCACGAGATGCAGCACGGTTCGGGCCCCGTGAATGAAGAGTTTCCTCAAGTATCGATTGCCGTGCTTCGAGATACCGATCAGCTTGGCTTTGCCACCTGTCGTGATCTGTCGCGGCACCAGGCCGAGCCATGCGGCGAGATCACGTCCTTTGCCGAAACTGCTGCCGGTACCGACCGCAGCCACGAGCGCCGTCGCAATCGTCGGGCCGACGCCGGGGATCTCCATCAGCCTCTGCATATCGGCATCCGTTTTGGCCAATACTCTGATCTCGGCATCGATGGCCGAGATCCGGTCATTGATCACGCTTAGCTCTGACGCCATGTCCGACAGAAGCGTAAGCATCCGACGTGAAAGATCGTCGGTGCCCTCTGCGGTCAATCTGATCAGTTCCTTTTGGAAGACATGGCGTCCCGTTCCAATCCGAATGCCGCGTTCCATCAGGAAGCCGCGGCCCTGATTGATCAGCCGTGTCCTGTCGCTCACCAGTCGTTCCCGCGCCCGGTGCAGAGCCTGAAGGTCGAGCTGTTCCTCTGTTTTGATTGCTACGAATGCCATCGTCGGGCGCGTCGCAGCCTCTGCAATTGCTTCCGCATCACGGTCATCGTTCTTGTGAACCTTGACGTACGGCCGGACATAGAGCGGCGACATCAGCCGAGGCTCATGTCCGTTCTGAAGACAAAACCGCCCGATGTGATGCGCCCCGCCGCAGGCTTCCATGGCAACGATGCAGGGCGGAAGCTTATCAAGAAAGTCCAGCAGCCGATGCCGCTGGAGACGTTTACGAAACACGATTGCTCCTGCCTCATCCAGCCCGGCAAGACTGCAAACGGTCTTGCCCAGATCAATGCCCAGAACCTTGATGTCCATCAGATGCTCCTCTCTCCACCTATGCCCGCCACAATAACAGCGGGTTGGTGGGAAGGCAGTTCATCCCATTAAACCTCCCCGAGCCGAAAAGGTTCATTCGATTCATTCACGCATCCGGGAGCGGCTCACGCCTTGCTTTTGCCGGCCCCTGCGCGTACATGCCCACGAAACCGCAGCACACGGGACATTCACGCATGGCGACGACCAACCCGATCACGTTCATCCAGCAGGTCCGCGCAGAAGTGGCCAAGATCGTCTGGCCGACCCGGCGCGAAGTCACGCTGACCAGCATCATGGTCTTCATCATGGCGGCGCTGACGGCGGTCTTCTTTGCGCTGGTGGACCTGGCGATCCGGTCCGGTCTGACGGGTATCCTGACCTACTTCGGCGGCAGCTGAAGTCGGGCGCAGGGGCGCTCCGGCCCTTGCCATCCGGTTTCGGACGGTGTAACGGACGGGTCCAGTTTCCGGCGCGCGGCTATAAAGGCTCGCGCGCCGTTTCATTTCCGGAAGGCGCCCCGTTCGGGGGCGGAATGATCGAGGTCGACATGGCAAAGCGGTGGTATTCGGTGAGCGTTCTCTCGAACTTCGAGAAGAAGATCGCCGAGCAGATCAGGACATCGGTTGAGGAGCAGGGGCTTCAGGACCAGATCGACGAGGTCATGGTCCCGACCGAAGAAGTCATCGAGGTGCGGCGCGGCAAGAAGGTGACGACCGAGCGTCGCTTCATGCCCGGCTACGTGCTGGTCCACATGGAGATGTCGGACCGCGGCTATCACCTGATTTCCAACATCAACCGGGTGACCGGCTTCCTCGGTCCGCAGGGCCGTCCGATGCCGATGCGCGACGCGGAGGTGGAGGCGATCCTCGGCCGCGTGCAGGAAAGCGACGAAGCGCCCCGGACGCTCATCCATTTCGAGATCGGCGAGCGGGTCAAGGTCAACGACGGTCCGTTCGAGGGCTTCGACGGCATGGTCGAGGGCGTCGACGAGGACAACCAGCGCCTGTCGGTGTCGGTGTCGATCTTCGGCCGCGAGACCCCGGTGGAGCTGGACTTCACCCAGGTGTCGAAGCAGGGCTGAGCCCTTCGCGCCGGTCCTTCGGGACGGTGCAGATCTCCTGACAGATCCTTCGGGCCCGTGCATCCGCGCGGGCCTTTTCCTTTGCGGCGGGTGGGGCCGGTCAGTCGGGGTGGATGTCGCGGCGTGTGCAGCCTGCCTCCAGCACGACGGCGATCCAGTTGATGTCCGCTTCGAGGCCGAGGTCCGCCAGCCACTTTTCCTGCAGGCGGTAGGCGGGCAGTTCCTGCGCGCCCGCGCAATACCAGTGGCCCGCCTCTTCCTGCCGGTAATGCGTCAGTTCGTGCAGGAGCACGCCCACGTCGTAGGGGTTTTTCATGTCCCACGGGCGCACGAGGAAGATGGTGTCGGCCTCGGGGTCGTACATGCCGCGCGCCATGCCTTCCTGGGATGCGTGACGCGCGGTGTGCAGGCTGGCCGCGCGGGCCGCGCCGATCCACCGGACAAGGGGCGGCCCGTCGCGCCGGGGCAGGTCGGAATGGGTGTCCAGCCAGTCGTCGAGGTGCGAGACGAGCGCCCCGATGGTAGGGGCGTCGCGCCAGGCCAGCGGGTCTGCGTCGGCGGCGACGGTGGCGGGTGCCATGCAGACGAGTGTCATCAGGGCGCAGCCGAGCGGCGCGCCGAAGCGGTGGAAGGGGCTCATGTCCGGCCTCGTTCGAATTTTGAGAGTTGGTGAGAAGATGCTACGATCGGCCCGTCACCGGCGCAAAAGACCAATTTTCACCAGCCGTTGAAAGGAATTCAGCCATGGGGCGCAAATTCCCTCCGTTCGCGGCCGTGCGGGCCTTCGAGGCCGCCGCCCGGCATCTCAGCTTCAAGGCCGCCGCAGAGGAGCTGTGCCTGACCCCCTCTGCCGTCAGTCACCAGATCAAGGCGCTTGAGGCGTTCCTCGACACCGCGCTGTTCGAGCGCACGGGCGGCCGGATCTCCCTGACCCTGACCGGGCGCGGCTATGCCGGGAAGATGACCGGGCTGCTGGATGCCTTCGAGGACTCCACCCGTTCGGTGAAGGAGGCGGGCGCGCGGCCGTTCCGTGTCCTCTGCACGCCGGGCTTTGCGGCGCGCTGGCTGGTGCCCCGGCTGGACCGCCTGGGATTCGGCGACCGCGTGCGGCTGCGGGTGTCGGTCGGGGCGCCCTCGACCGATTTCGCCGCGAACGACAGCGACCTTGTGATCCAGTGGGCCGACGATCCCGTGCCCGGCGTCGTCACCGAGCCGTTCATGACCTCTGCCCGTTACCCGGTGATCTCGCCCGCGCTGCGGGAGCGGGAGGAAGTCCGGGTGCCGGCCG
This sequence comes from Sagittula sp. MA-2, assembly GCF_030126985.1. Taxonomy (GTDB): domain Bacteria; phylum Pseudomonadota; class Alphaproteobacteria; order Rhodobacterales; family Rhodobacteraceae; genus Sagittula. Next base: position 88,469 of record NZ_CP126145.1, read on the forward strand.
ACCTGCTGCGGCTGCGGCTGATGCACGACGAGGTCCTGGACGCCTGGGACGAATGGTTCGACGCGGCGGGGGTGGCGCCCCGCGCCCTGCCGCGCGGGCCGGTCTTTCCGAACTGCGAACTGGCGACCACGGCGGCGGAACAGGGGCAGGGCGTGGCGCTGGCCTATGACATGATGGTGCGCGGAACGCTGGAGGCCGGGCGCCTGGAGCGGCTGTTCGACACGGTGACGCTGCCGGTCACGATCTACTCCGTCGCCTATCCGGAGGCGCGGGCCGACGATCCGATGATCCGGAGCTTCCGGGACTGGGTCTTTGCCGAGATGGAGCGGGACGGTGCACCGCTGCTGGCCCGCCCCGCCGCGGAATAGCGCGCGACGGCAGGCCGCCCTCCGGAATCACTTGCCAAACCGCCGCCGAGGTTATATGCGGCGCCCCTGTTGCTGCGGAACCGTCAGGTTGCGCGCAATCCACCGTGGGAGGCGAGGGTCACGCGAGATCCGGACCTGACCACGCCACAAGAAGCCCCTTCGACGCGTCGCGGGGGAGATGGAAAAGGAGAAAGCCGATGGCAAAGAAGCTCGCCGGCAAGATGAAGCTGCAGATCCCTGCAGGCAAGGCCAACCCCTCCCCGCCGGTCGGTCCGGCGCTGGGTCAGCGCGGCATCAACATCATGGAATTCTGCAAGGCGTTCAACGCCAAGACGCAGGAAATGGAGCCCGGCGCGCCGTGCCCGACCGTGATCACCTACTACCAGGACAAGTCCTTCACGATGGACATCAAGACGCCCCCCGCGTCTTACTACCTGAAGAAGGCCGCCGGCCTGAAGCCCGTGGGCAAGCGTAACCGCCCCCGCGGTGCCGAGAAGCCGGGCCGTGAGACCATCGCACACGTCACCGTGGCGCAGGTCCGCGAGATCGCCGAAGCCAAGATGAAGGACCTTTCGGCGAACGACGTCGAAGCGGCAATGCAGATCATCCTGGGCTCCGCCCGGTCGATGGGCATCGAGGTGAAAGGGTAATCGTCATGGCAAAACTTGGTAAGCGCACCCGTGCAGCCCGCGAAGCCTTCGAAGGCAAGGAAAACATCACTGTCGAGGAAGCCGTTTCCCTGATCAAGTCGAACTCCAACGCGAAGTTCGACGAGACCGTGGAAATCGCGATGAACCTCGGTGTCGATCCGCGTCACGCCGACCAGATGGTCCGCGGCGTGGTCGGCCTGCCGAACGGCACCGGCAAGACCGTCCGCGTGGCAGTCTTTGCACGTGGCCCGAAGGCGGACGAGGCGAAGGAAGCCGGTGCGGACATCGTCGGCGCCGAAGACCTGATGGAAACCATCCAGGGCGGCACCATCGAGTTCGACCGTTGCATCGCGACGCCGGACATGATGCCGATCGTCGGTCGTCTGGGCAAGATCCTCGGCCCGCGGAACCTGATGCCGAACCCGAAGGTCGGCACCGTGACCATGGACGTCAAGGAGGCCGTCGAGGCAGCCAAGGGCGGTCAGGTCCAGTTCAAGGCGGAGAAGGCCGGTGTCGTGCACGCAGGTGTCGGCAAGGTCTCCTTCGACGAGGCCAAGCTGGCCGAGAACATCCGCGCGTTCGTGAACGCCGTGTCCGCGGCCAAGCCGACGGGCGCGAAGGGCACCTACATGAAGAAGATCTCGCTGTCTTCCTCCATGGGCCCGGGCGTCACCGTCGACGTGTCGAACGCGACCGGCAACTGAGCCGACCGTTCCAGGAATTGAAGGAGGGCGTCCCGCCGGGGCGCCCTTTTTCTTTGGGACTGTCCGAAGGGACTGTCCGAAGGGGCTGTCAGGAGGAGGCGGCAGGGTCAGGGTATCCCGTCTTTGCCGTTTCAACGCGGCGCGGTAAGACGGCCGCATGAAGCGCGTTCTCAAGGTTTTCGCCATCGCCGTGGCCGCCATCGCCGTGGTCCTCTACCTGCCGTGGGTGGTTCTGCTGCCGTCGCACGACCGCGACTGGCGCGCCGATCACAGCCGCCTGCCGCTGGTCTCTGCCGGGGAGGAGGCGGCGGTGATCCGCAATATCCGCAACTGGGATTACGCCCCCGACGGCAGCGTCGCGCGCGAGGCCTGGATCAACGCGACCCTCGTCCCCGAGGAGCTGGAGCAGGCCTATTTCGTGGTCGAGCCGTTCACCGGCAGCGAGGCCATCGCCCACACCATGCTGTCCTTCCGCTTTCGCGACGGGAAGACCTATGTCGCCTCCGTCGAGGCGCGGCGCGAAGAGGGCGAGAGCTACAACGCGCCGCTGGCCGCCGTGCTGCCGGTCTTCGAGTACTTCTTTGTCTGGACGACCGAGCGCGACATGTTCGGCAATTCGGAGTTCTGGGCGGGCGATCAGCTGTACCTCTACCCGCTGTCGATCCCCATCGAGCAGCAGCGCGCCGTGCTAAAGGCGATGCTGCGCGAGAGCGAGGAACTGGTGACGGAGCCGCGCTGGTACAACACGCTGTTTTCCAACTGCACCAACGTGCTGGCCCGGGCGGTGAACCGGACAAAGCGCGGGGTGGTGCCCTTCGACAAGTCATGGGTGCTGACCGGCTACGCCGACGATTTTCTGTACGAGCAGGGAATGCTGGCGGACATGGGCGGGTTCGAGGCGACGCAGGAACGGGCCTTGATCTCTCCGCTGGTGCGGGAGCTTTACGGGATAAAGGACCCGGCGGAATTTAGTGTCGCCTTGCGCGAACGGATGCGCGGCGGGATTTGATTGAATGATTGCAAGAAATAATGGCCGGTGCTAATGCAGGCCTCGCGGTGCCGGATGCGATTCGTATTCGGCGCCGCAATTCGTCCGAGACGGTGGGTTGGTTCCATTTCCTGAAATGGCCCCGGTAATTCCTGCCTGAGACGGGAAGAGACATCTTTTCAGCCCCGCGCTTCTGCGTCGGGCCCACAGGATGCGTCGACCCTCATTCGGACTTTGTGATCGGGGACACCCGGTCGACTGAGAGCCGGAGGGTCCGCCCTCCAACAACTGGAGTGAAACTGTGGATAGAGCCCAGAAAGAGAAATTGGTCGAGGAACTCGGCCAGATCTTCGAAAGCTCTGGCGTCGTGGTGGTTGCCCACTACGAGGGTCTCACGGTTGCAGAGATGACGGATCTGCGTAACCGCGCTCGCGCTGGTGAAGCAACGGTCCGTGTCGCCAAGAACAAGCTCGCCAAGATTGCTGTCCAGGGCACCCCCGCCGAGGGGATCGCCAAGTATCTGGACGGCATGACGGTGCTTACCTTCTCCGAGGACCCGGTCGCAGCGGCCAAGGTCATCGAAGACTTCGCCAAGGATAACAAGAAGATTGAGATCCTTGGTGGCGCCATGGGTGGCACCACGCTGGACCGTGCCGGTGTCGAGGCCGTGTCGAAAATGCCGTCGCGCGATGAGCTTATTGCTTCCATCGTCGGCTGCATCGGCGCACCCGCATCGAACATCGCCGGCGCCATTGGCGCACCTGCATCGAACATCGCCTCCATCCTCACCACCATCGAGGAAAAGGGCGAGGCGGCGTAAGCAACCTTTCGACCTGCGTAGGGAATGCTCCCTGACGTTGGAACCCATATCTAAATCTGAAAGAGTCTCAAAATGGCAGATCTCAAAGCACTTGCTGAGCAAATCGTCAACCTGACCCTGCTCGAAGCACAAGAACTGAAGACCATCCTCAAGGATGAGTACGGCATCGAGCCGGCCGCCGGCGGCGCAGTCATGATGGCTGGCCCGGCAGGCGACGCAGGCGCGGCAGCCGAAGAAGAAAAGACCGAGTTCGACGTGATCCTCAAGTCCGCTGGCGACAAGAAGATCAACGTGATCAAGGAAGTCCGCGGCATCACCGGCCTGGGCCTGAAAGAAGCCAAGGAACTGGTGGAAGCCGGTGGCAAGGCCGTCAAGGAAGGCGTTTCCAAGGACGAAGCCGAAGAACTCAAGAAGAAGCTCGAAGAGGCAGGCGCCGAAGTCGAGATCAAGTAATTCCCGTCTCACGACTGGTTTACGGCAAGCGCTCCCATCCGGGGGCGCTTGTTTTTTTGCGGGGTGCCCTGCCGGGCCGGGTCATGTGCCGATGCAGTAGCGGTTCTTGCCCTGCCGCTTGGCGGCGTAGGTGCGCATGTCGGCATTGATGAGCGCCTGCTGCGCGTCGCCCCGATAGTCGGCCGCGCCGATGGAGGCGGTCACGGCGATGCCCGCGACAGGCGTGCTGCCGATCGAGGTCAGCAACCGCTCGGCCACGTCCTCCGGATCGGTGCGCGGGTCGTTGATGACGACGACGAATTCCTCTCCGCCGAGGCGCGCGACGATGTCCTTTTCCCGCACTGCCGTGGTGATGCGCCGGGCGACGGCCTGCAGGACGGCGTCGCCGATGGGGTGGCCGTGGGTGTCGTTGATCGCCTTGAAGTCGTCGATGTCGAGCACGAGGATCGACCCCTGTTCCACCCCTTCGAGCGCGCGCATCAGCCCGCGCCGGTTGAGGAGCGTCGTCAGGGGATCGGTCTCTGCCTCCGAGCGGTAGCGGTGGATGCGCTGCTGCGCCTCCGTCAGGACCCGGTTGGTGGCGGCCATGAGAAAGCCCACCTCGTCGCGGTGACGGTCGGGCAGGGGCGCGAATTCGCGCCGCTCCTCGAAGGCGGCCAGCGCGCGCGTCACCTCGTAGACCGGGGCGAGCAGCCGCCGCAGCAGGACCAGCGTCAGGCCGGTGCCGGCGACTGTCGCCCCGAGGATCAGCAGAAGCGCACCCGTCTTGTCGCCGGACCAGGGGCCGTCGCCGAGCAGGACGAAGACCGTGAAGGCGAGAAGCGGGATGTGCGTTCCGATGAAGGCGACGAACAGGATCTTTCGCGTGAAGGACCGTGGAAAAAGGCGGTCCAGGAGTCTGTATATCATGGGCCCACCACGCAACGCACGGAGTTCGCATGTCTAATTGCCGGAAGGTTAAGAAATGATTAAGGGCGTGCCGCCTTCTTGAGGATCCGTGAAGGGTTTGCTGTGCGTTCGGGCGGAGTTGGCACGGAAGCGGCACGCCAGACGCTGAATAGCGTTGTTTTTCCATGACTCCTTGACGGAACCGGCGCTTTTTGTCATTCTGCTTCAAGTGCATAAAACCGCGCGCCCCGGTCAAGGGGGGTTGCGCGCATGCGCTTTACCGAATATTCGGAAGTCTCCCACGGGCTCGAGCGATTCGAACCCGTGTCGCAGGTGTTTCGGAGGCAGGGGGCGCGCACGACAGTTGAATATCTGACCCCAGCCCCCATATCCGGTCTTCCCCAGAACATCCGGACAACAGGCACCCCCTTCGCCCGTCTTGGCAAGCCTCCCGTCTGCATGCGTTTTCCGCGCGCAGACGGGAGGCTTCCCAAGGCAGGGAAACCGGTCGAGTGGCACGCGGTGGGACGCGCGCCGAGAATGGACCCGTCAACCCGCCGTCACTGACGTGAACCGCCGCTGTGGCCCCGGCAGCGTGCAGGTTCGGGCAGAGAAAATCGAAAGGGTGCTCCCCTCATGGCGCAAAGTTTCCTCGGTCAGAAACGCCTCCGCCGCTATTACGGCAAAATCCGCGAAGTTCTTGAAATGCCGAACCTCATCGAGGTTCAGAAATCGTCTTACGAGCTGTTCCTGAAGTCCGGCGACCAGCCCAAGCCGATGGACGGCGAAGGCATCAAGGGCGTGTTCCAGTCGGTCTTCCCGATCAAGGACTTCAACGAGACCGCGGTCCTCGAATTCGTGGACTACGACCTCGAGAAGCCGAAGTACGACGTCGAGGAATGCATGCAGCGCGACATGACCTACAGCGCCCCGCTGAAGGTCACCCTGCGCCTGATCGTGTTCGATATCGACGAGGACACCGGCGCCAAGTCGGTCAAGGACATCAAGGAACAGGACGTCTTCATGGGCGACATGCCCCTGATGACCCCGAACGGTACGTTCATCGTGAACGGCACCGAGCGCGTGATCGTTTCCCAGATGCACCGCTCGCCGGGCGTGTTCTTCGACCACGACAAGGGCAAGACGCACAGCTCGGGCAAGCTGCTGTTCGCCTGCCGGATCATCCCCTACCGCGGCTCCTGGCTGGACTTCGAGTTCGACGCCAAGGACATCGTCTTCGCGCGCATCGACCGCCGCCGGAAGCTGCCGGTGACGACGCTGCTGTACGCGCTTGGTCTCGACCAGGAAGCGATCTGCGACGCCTACTACAACACCGTGAACTTCGAGTACCGCCGTGGCGAGGGCTGGGCGACCAAGTTCTTCCCTGAGCGCGTGCGCGGCACCCGTCCGACGTTCGACCTGGTCGATGCCGACACCGGCGAGATCATCGCGGAGGCCACCAAGAAGGTGACGCCGCGCGCGGTGAAGAAGCTGATCGACGAAGGCAAGGTCAAGCAACTGCTTGTCCCGTTCGAGCACATCGTCGGCAAGTACGTCGCCAAGGACATCATCAACGAGGACACCGGCGCGATCTACGTCGAGGCCGGCGACGAGCTGACCTGGACCGTCGACAAGGACGGCGAAGTGTCGGGCGGCACCCTGAAGGAGCTGCTGGACGCGGGCATCACCGAGATCCCGGTCCTCGACATCGACAACATCAACGTCGGCCCGTACATCCGCAACACGATGGAGCAGGACAAGAACATGTCCCGCGAAACCGCGCTGCTGGACATCTACCGCGTGATGCGCCCGGGCGAGCCGCCCACCGTCGAAGCCGCCTCGGCGCTGTTCGACACGCTGTTCTTCGACAGCGAGCGTTACGACCTGTCCGCCGTGGGCCGCGTGAAGATGAACATGCGTCTCGCGCTCGACAAGCCGGACACCCAGCGCACGCTGGACCGCGACGACATCGTGGCCTGCATCAAGGCGCTGGTGGACCTGCGTGACGGCAAGGGCGACATCGACGACATCGACCACCTCGGCAACCGTCGTGTGCGTTCGGTCGGCGAACTGATGGAAAACCAGTACCGCGTCGGTCTGCTCCGCATGGAGCGCGCGATCAAGGAACGCATGTCCTCGGTCGAGATCGACACGGTCATGCCGCAGGACCTGATCAACGCGAAGCCGGCGGCGGCTGCCGTCCGCGAATTCTTCGGCTCCTCGCAGCTGTCGCAGTTCATGGACCAGACCAACCCGCTCTCCGAAGTGACGCACAAGCGTCGCCTCTCGGCGCTTGGCCCCGGCGGTCTGACGCGTGAGCGTGCCGGCTTCGAGGTGCGCGACGTGCACCCGACGCACTACGGCCGCATGTGCCCGATCGAAACGCCGGAAGGTCCAAACATCGGCCTGATCAACTCGCTGGCGACCTTTGCCCGCGTGAACAAGTACGGCTTCATCGAGACCCCGTATCGTGTCGTGAAGGAGGGCGTCGTCACCGACGAGGTCCACTACATGTCCGCGACCGAGGAAATGCGGCACACGGTGGCACAGGCCAACGCCTCGCTGGACGAGAACGGCAAGTTCACCAACGAGATGGTCAACACCCGCCAGGCGGGCGACTACACGCTGGCGCCGTCGGAAACCGTCGACCTGATCGACGTGTCGCCGAAGCAGCTGGTGTCGGTCGCGGCCTCGCTGATCCCGTTCCTGGAAAACGACGACGCCAACCGCGCCCTCATGGGTTCGAACATGCAGCGTCAGGCGGTTCCGACCCTGCGGGCCGAGGCGCCGCTGATCGGCACCGGCATCGAGGAAGTCGTGGCACGCGACTCCGGCGCCGCCGTCATGGCGAAGCGTGCGGGCATCATCGACCAGGTCGACGCGCAGCGGATCGTGATCCGGGCGACCGAGGACCTTGAGCTGGGTGACGCGGGCGTCGACATCTACCGGATGCGCAAGTTCCAGCGGTCCAACCAGAACACCTGCATCAACCAGAAGCCGCTCGTGAAGGTGGGCGACACGGTGATGAAGGGCGAGGTCATCGCGGACGGCCCGTCCACCGACATGGGGGAACTGGCGCTCGGCAAGAACGTCATCGTCGCCTTCATGCCGTGGAACGGCTACAACTACGAGGACTCGATCCTGATCTCGGAGCGGATCGCCAAGGACGACGTGTTCACCTCTGTCCACATCGAGGAATTCGAAGTGGCGGCGCGTGACACCAAGCTCGGGCCCGAGGAAATCACCCGGGACATCCCGAACGTCGGTGAAGAGGCGCTGCGCAACCTCGACGAGGCGGGCATCGTCTACATCGGTGCCGACGTGGAGCCGGGCGACATCCTGGTGGGCAAGATCACTCCGAAGGGCGAAAGCCCGATGACGCCGGAAGAGAAACTCCTCCGCGCCATCTTCGGCGAGAAGGCCTCGGACGTGCGCGACACCTCGCTGCGGGTGAAGCCGGGCGACTACGGCACCGTCGTGGAAGTCCGCGTGTTCAACCGTCACGGCGTCGAGAAGGACGAACGTGCGCTGCAGATCGAGCGCGAGGAAATCGAGCGTCTGGCCCGTGACCGGGACGACGAACTCGCCATCCTCGACCGCAACATCTACGCGCGTCTGAAGGGCATGATCCTCGGCAAGACCGCGGTGAAGGGTCCGAAGGGCGTGCGCGCGAACTCGGAGATCGACGAAGAGCTTCTGTCGACGCTGACCCGCGGTCAGTGGTGGCAGCTTGCCCTCGGCGAGGAAGAGGACGCCAAGCACGTCGAGGCCCTGCACGAGCAGTACGAGATCCAGAAGCGTGCGCTTGACGCGCGGTTCGAGGACAAGGTCGAGAAGGTGCGCCGCGGCGACGATCTGCCCCCGGGCGTGATGAAGATGGTCAAGGTCTTCATCGCGGTGAAGCGCAAGCTTCAGCCGGGCGACAAGATGGCCGGCCGTCACGGCAACAAGGGTGTCGTGTCGCGCGTGGTGCCGCAGGAGGACATGCCGTTCCTCGCGGACGGTACGCCGGTCGACTTCTGCCTCAACCCGCTGGGCGTGCCGTCGCGGATGAACGTCGGTCAGATCCTCGAAACCCACATGGGCTGGGCGTCGCGTTCGCTTGGCATCCAGGTGGACGAGGCGCTGCAGGAGTACCGCCGGTCGGGTGACCTGACCCCGGTGCGCGACGCTCTGAAGATCGTCTACGGCGACGAGGTCTACGAAGAGGGCTTTGCCGACGCCGACGAGACCGCGCTGGTGGAGATGGCGGGCAACGTGACCCGCGGTGTCCCGATCGCGACCCCGGTCTTCGACGGTGCGAAGGAAGCGGACGTGAACGACGCGCTGCGCCGCGCGGGCTTTGACGAAAGCGGCCAGAGCCGCCTGTTCGACGGCCGTACCGGCGAGGAGTTCGCCCGGAAGGTGACGGTGGGTGTGAAGTACCTGCTGAAGCTGCACCACCTGGTCGACGACAAGATCCACGCCCGTTCGACGGGGCCCTACTCGCTCGTTACCCAGCAGCCGCTGGGCGGCAAGGCGCAGTTCGGTGGTCAGCGTTTCGGGGAGATGGAGGTCTGGGCCCTGGAAGCCTACGGCGCCGCCTACACCCTGCAGGAGATGCTGACGGTGAAGTCGGACGACGTGGCGGGCCGGACCAAGGTCTACGAGTCGATCGTCAAGGGCGAGGACAACTTCGAGGCCGGCGTGCCGGAATCGTTCAACGTTCTCGTCAAGGAGGTCCGGGGTCTGGGCCTCAACATGGAACTCCTGGATGCGGAGGAGGACGAGTAACCCACAGAGTTTTCGACGAAAACTCTGTGTCGCCAAGATCTTTCGTCCGAAAGATCTTGGCCTCGCGCCCCCGCTTCCCTCTGAATTTGTGAGGAACACATGAACCAGGAACTGACCAACAACCCGTTCAACCCGCTGACCCCGCCCAAGGTCTTTGACGAGATCAAGGTGTCGCTGGCGTCGCCGGAGCGGATCCTCTCGTGGTCCTTCGGCGAGATCAAGAAGCCGGAAACCATCAACTACCGCACGTTCAAGCCCGAGCGTGACGGCCTGTTCTGCGCGCGCATCTTCGGTCCGATCAAGGACTACGAATGCCTGTGCGGCAAGTACAAGCGCATGAAGTACCGCGGCGTCGTCTGCGAGAAGTGCGGCGTCGAAGTCACGCTCCAGAAGGTGCGCCGCGAGCGCATGGGCCACATCGAGCTGGCCGCGCCCTGCGCGCACATCTGGTTCCTCAAGTCGCTGCCCTCGCGCATCGGCCTGATGCTGGACATGACGCTGCGCGACCTCGAGCGCGTGCTGTACTTCGAGAACTACGTGGTGATCGAGCCGGGCCTGACCGACCTGACCTACGGCCAGATGCTGACCGAGGAGGAATTCCTCGACGCGCAGGACCAGTACGGCATGGACGCCTTCACGGCGAACATCGGCGCCGAGGCGATCCGCGAGATGCTCGCAGCCATCGACCTCGAGTCCGAGGCCGAGAACCTGCGCGCCGACCTCAAGGAAGCCACCGGCGAACTGAAGCCCAAGAAGATCATCAAGCGCCTGAAGGTCGTGGAATCCTTCCTGGAATCCGGCAACCGTCCGGAGTGGATGGTCCTGACCGTGATCCCCGTGATCCCGCCGGAACTGCGTCCGCTGGTGCCGCTGGACGGCGGCCGCTTTGCGACCTCCGACCTGAACGACCTGTACCGCCGCGTGATCAACCGGAACAACCGCCTCAAGCGGCTGATCGAGCTGCGCGCGCCGGACATCATCGTCCGCAACGAAAAGCGGATGCTGCAGGAGTCGGTTGACGCGCTGTTCGACAACGGCCGCCGCGGCCGGGTCATCACCGGCGCCAACAAGCGTCCGCTGAAGTCGCTCAGCGACATGCTGAAGGGCAAGCAGGGCCGCTTCCGCCAGAACCTTCTGGGCAAGCGCGTCGACTTCTCCGGCCGTTCGGTCATCGTGACCGGCCCGGAGCTGAAGCTGCACCAGTGCGGCCTGCCGAAGAAGATGGCGCTCGAACTGTTCAAGCCGTTCATCTACTCGCGGCTTGAGGCGAAGGGTCTGTCGTCGACCGTGAAGCAGGCGAAGAAGCTGGTCGAGAAAGAGCGTCCCGAGGTCTGGGACATCCTTGACGAGGTGATCCGCGAGCACCCGGTCCTTCTGAACCGCGCGCCCACGCTGCACCGTCTGGGCATCCAGGCGTTCGAACCGATCCTGATCGAAGGCAAGGCGATCCAGCTTCACCCGCTGGTCTGCTCGGCCTTCAACGCCGACTTCGACGGCGACCAGATGGCCGTGCACGTCCCGCTGTCCCTCGAGGCGCAGCTGGAAGCGCGCGTCCTGATGATGTCGACGAACAACGTCCTGTCGCCTGCCAACGGCTCGCCGATCATCGTTCCGTCGCAGGACATGATCCTCGGTCTCTACTACGTGACCATCGCGCGCGAAGGCATGAAGGGCGAAGGCATGGTCTTTGCCTCCCCCGAGGAGGTCGAGCACGCGCTGACGGCGGGTGAGGTCCACCTGCACGCCAACGTGAAGTGCCGCGTCAAGCAGATCGACGAGGAAGGCAACGAAGTCTGGCTGCGGTTCGACACCACGCCGGGCCGGGTCCGTCTTGGCCAGCTCCTGCCGCTGAACGCCAAGGCGCCCTTCGACCTGGTGAACCGTCTCCTGCGCAAGGGCGACGTGCAGACCGTCATCGACACCGTCTACCGCTACTGCGGCCAGAAGGAGTCCGTGATCTTCTGTGACCAGATCATGCGCATGGGCTTTGTCGAGGCGTTCAAGGCCGGCATCTCGTTCGGCAAGGACGACATGGTGATCCCGGACAACAAGTGGACGCTGGTCGACGAAACGCGCGAGCAGGTGAAGGACTTCGAACAGCAGTACATGGACGGCCTGATCACCCAGGGCGAAAAGTACAACAAGGTCGTGGACGCCTGGTCGAAGTGTAACGACAAGGTCACCGAGGCGATGATGAACACCATCTCCGCCAAGCGGTACAACGAGGCCGGGCAGGAAATGGAACCGAACTCGGTTTACATGATGGCCCACTCCAAGGCCCGTGGCTCGGTCACGCAGATGAAGCAGCTGGGCGCGATGCGCGGCCTGATGGCGAAGCCGAACGGCGACATCATCGAAACGCCGATCATCTCGAACTTCAAGGAAGGCCTGACCGTTCTCGAGTACTTCAACTCGACCCACGGTGCCCGGAAGGGTCTGTCCGACACCGCTCTGAAGACGGCGAACTCGGGTTACCTGACCCGTCGTCTGGTGGACGTGGCGCAGGACTGCATCATCCGGCTGAACGACTGCGGCACCGACCGTGCGATCACCGCGCAGGCGGCGGTCAACGACGGCGAGGTGGTGTCCAGCCTTGGCGAGCGCATCCTTGGCCGTACCGCGGCAGAGGATCTTGTGCACCCGCTTTCGGGCGACATCATGGTGCGCCACGGCGAGCTGATCGACGAACGCCTTGCCGACATGGTCGAGGACTCGGGCCTGCAGACGGCACGCATCCGGTCTCCGCTGACCTGCGAGGCCGAAGAGGGCGTCTGCGCGACCTGCTACGGTCGTGACCTGGCGCGCGGCACCAAGGTGAACACCGGCGAAGCCGTCGGCATCATCGCGGCGCAGTCCATCGGCGAACCCGGCACGCAGCTGACCATGCGGACCTTCCACATGGGCGGCGTTGCGCAGGGTTCCTCGCGGTCGTTCCTCGAAGCGTCGCAGAACGGCAAGATCCAGTTCGTGCACCCGTCGCTGATCACCAACGTCGCGGGCGAGCAGATCGTCATGAACCGCAACATGCAGATCATGATCGTGAACGAGCAGGGCGAAGAGATCGCGTCGCACAAGGTGGGCTATGGTTCCAAGGTCTTCGTGACCGACGGCCAGGACATCAAGCGCGGCGAGAAGCTGATCGAGTGGGACCCCTACACCCTGCCGATCATCGCCGAGAAGGACGGTATGGCGAAGCACGTCGACCTCGTGAACGGCCTGGCCGTGCGCGAAGAGACGGACGATGCCACCGGCATGACGCAGAAGATCGTGGTCGACTGGCGCGCCGCGCCGAAGGGCAACGACCTGAAGCCGGAGATCATCCTGGTGAACGGCGACGGTGAGCCGGTCCGCAACGATGCGGGCAACCCGATCACCTACCCGATGTCCGTGGACGCCATCCTGTCCTGTGAAGACGGGCAGGAGGTGAAGGCCGGTGACGTTGTGGCGCGTATTCCGCGCGAAGGTGCGAAGACGAAGGACATCACCGGTGGTCTGCCGCGTGTGGCCGAACTCTTCGAGGCACGCCGCCCGAAAGATCACGCGATCATCGCGGAGATCGACGGCTACGTGCGCTTCGGCAAGGACTACAAGAACAAGCGCCGCATCACGATCGAGCCGACCGACGAGAACATGGAACCGAAAGAGTACATGATCCCGAAGGGCAAGCACATCCCGGTGGTCGAAGGCGACTTCGTCCAGAAGGGCGACTACATCATGGACGGCAACCCGGCGCCGCACGACATCCTCTCGATCATGGGGATCGAGGCGCTGGCGAACTACATGATCGACGAGGTGCAGGACGTCTACCGGCTGCAGGGCGTGAAGATCAACGACAAGCACGTCGAGGTCATCGTTCGCCAGATGCTGCAGAAGTGGGAGATCCTCGACAGCGGCGACACCACGCTGCTGAAGGGCGAGCACGTCGACAAGATGGAGTTCGACGAGGCCAACGCGAAGGCCGAGAAGAAGGGCGGCCGTCCGGCATCGGGCGAACCGATCCTTCTGGGCATCACCAAGGCGTCCCTGCAGACGCGGTCGTTCATCTCGGCGGCCTCGTTCCAGGAGACGACCCGCGTGCTGACCGAGGCCTCGGTGCAGGGCAAGAAGGACACGCTGATCGGTCTCAAGGAGAACGTCATCGTGGGCCGTCTGATCCCGGCCGGTACGGGTGGCGCGACCATGAAGGTCCGCAAGATCGCGACGGACCGCGACAACGTGGTGATCGAAGCCCGCCGCGAGGAGGCCGAAGCGGCCGCCGCGCTGGCTGCTCCGGCTGCTGCAGTGGAAGACGACGTGGTGGGTGGCGACGAGTTCGACACGCTGATCGTCGACACCCCGGAAAGCCGCGAGTGATCGCAGGCTGACCCGGTCGCAAGGCCGCAGGACATCGAAAGGCCCCCGCCCGCGCGGGGGCCTTTTTCTTTGGGTGCTCCTTGGTGACGGCGCCGGGCCGCTGGCGCGCAGGTCACGATAGCGTCAGGCGATGGACCCCGGCGCGGGAACCGTTCGTTGGGCTGGCAGAACAACAAAGGGAGACATCCATGACACGCATCTTTACCTCGCTGACTGCCGTCGCCGCGCTGGCCACCACGCCCGCCCTCGCTCAGACCCATGAATGGGGCGAGAAGAAAGCCGATTTCGAGCCGGCCTTCGAGAACCAGACGCGAGCCGACCTGGTCACATCCGACTACGATTACACGCAGACCGTCCTTGCCGAGGGGCTGGAGCATCCGTGGGCGATCGAGGCGCTGCCCGGCGACGCGGGCCTTCTGGTGACGGAACGCCCGGGACGGCTGCGCGTGGTGCAGATGGACGGCACCGTGTCGGAGCCGATTGCCGGCCTGCCGGAGATCTTCAACGAGTCTGCGGGCAACAGCACGCAGGCGGGTCTGCTGGACGTGAAGGTCGGGCCCGATTTCGAGGAAGACCGCTGGATCTACTTCACTTATGCCAAGGGCATGGGCGACGGCACATCCGCCACCGCTGCGGCGCGCGGCAAGCTGTCCGAGGACATGACCGAGCTGACCGAGGTTTCCGACATCTTCGTGCAGGACCCGCCGAGCCCGGCGGCGATGCACTACGGCAGCCGGATCGTCTTTGACGGCAACGGCCATGCCTTCATCACCACCGGCGAGCACTTCACCGAGGAAGAGCGCGTGAAGTCGCAGGACCTGTCGACCACCTACGGCAAGGTGGTGCGCGTGGCGCTGGACGGCTCTACCCCCGAGGACAACCCGTTCGTGGGGCAGGAGGACGCCATCGACACGATCTGGTCCTACGGCCACCGCAACGTGCAGGGCGCGGCGATGCGCGGCGACCAGCTGTTCACGCTGGAACACGGCCCGGCGGGCGGTGACGAGATCAACATCACCGAGGCGGGCAAGAACTATGGCTGGCCGGTGATCTCCTACGGTGTGAACTACGACGGCTCCGAGGTGAGCGAGGGCATCGCGGTTCAGGACGGCATGGAGCAGCCCGACTACTACTGGGATCCGGTGATCGCGCCGGGCGACATGACCTTCTACGACGGCGGGATGTTCCCGGAGTGGGACGGCGACCTGCTGATCGCCGCGCTGGTGGCGCCGGGGATCGTGCGTCTCGGCTGGGACGGCGACACGGTGTCCGAGGAAGAGCGCCTGCTGACCGACCTTGGCCGCGTGCGTGACGTGGAGGTGCTGGAGGACGGATCGTTCCTGCTGGCCACCGACAAGGCCGACGGCGAGATCATCCACGTGACCCTGGCCGACGGCGACAGCTGAGGCTTAACGGATCTTCGCTCAGGCGCCGAACACGCGCCTGACATGATCTGCATCTATGGCGAAGCGTTCCTTCAGGAGCGCTTCGCCTTCTGCGTCGAGGCGGGGCAGTCTGACGGGGCGGACGTGTTTCTTTTGCCGGGAGTCGTTGTGGTCGTTGTGGCCGCGCAGGTACATGACCTCGTCGGTGAAGGTGAGGCAGGGCATGAAGGTCATCAGCTTCTGGTGGCCGAAGTTCATCACGCTCTGCCGGGTGCCGGGCCGGACGTAGACCGCCTGCGCGACGCCCCAGAACGGCATCACCTGCACCTCGCCGCAGATCCCCTGCGCGTCGGGCCGGGCGACGTAGCCGCGGTTCCAGTCGAAGCCCATGAGGCGGTTCTTTTCCAGCAGCGGCGCGGCGTCGAGGGCGGCCTCCTTCAGCCGCTCGACAAAGGTCAGCGCCACGGCGTCGTCGTCGTCGTGGCGGAATTGCAGGCTGGGCTGCTTCATGTCCCGGACAGAATTGATGGCCTGCTGGCAGACCTTGCGGTGCGGCCCGGGCGGACGGGCGAGGATGCGGACCTGCGGCATGCCGGCGGTCAGCGCCTCCAGCCGGGCACGGAGGCGCGCGGGCATGGTGTCGCCGATGAGGATGACGAAGAGGAAGTCCGGGTCGGTCTGCGCCCGGATCGAGGGCATACAGATGGTCTCGAAGTGGCGGAAGCGTTCCTCGATCCGCCCGGGGGCGTAGAGATAGGCGGCGCGGGCCTCTGTCGTGTCATGCTCCACTTGGAAGCCGCCTTCGGCGGGGTAGGAGAAACGGCAAAATCCGATCACTTGCATGGGGGGCTCCGGCGGCGTGCGCGGCGAGAGTGCCTTGGCGCGGCCTGGCTGTCCAGCGGGCGTGCGGCCGTGGGGCCCGTGGGGGTGGTCATGCGGTGCGCGCTGGCGCGCGCGCAGGGTGTCTCGGAGGCGGCCTGTGGCCTTCTCCTCGGGCCGCCTCCGGCGGAGGTATTTGGACCAAGATGAAGGGGGCTGTTCGCCGGGGTGCCGCCGCGGTACAGCGGGGGCATCGGTGGCCTGGGAGGCGGGAATGGATCGGGATGCGCTGGCGGCGTTCTATCGCGGCTACACCGCCTGCCTGAACGCGCGGGACTGGGACCGGCTGGGCGATTTCGTGGCCGGGGATGTGCGCTACGGTGCCGAGGCGGTCGGGCTGGCGGGGTATCGCGCGATGCTGGAGGGGGATGTGGCGGCCATCCCGGACCTGCGGTTCCGGATCGCGCTTCTGGCGGTCGATCCGCCGTGGATCGCCGTGCGGCTCGACTTCGACTGCACGCCCGCGGGCGCGCTCTTCGGCCTGAACGTCGACGGGCGGCGGGTGGCGTTTTCCGAGAACGTGTTCTATCGCGTGGAGGGCGGCCGCATCGCGGAGGTGCTGTCGGTCATCGACAAGGCGGCGGTCGCCGCGCAGCTCTGACAGGCGCTTGTGAGCCGCTTGCCGAGGGGCCGGGGGAGGCGGTGTTGACAAGGGGGGCGACTCTGCGTATACGCGCCTCCAATCCGTTGCGCCCGGACGTTGTCTGGGCGCTTCCGTTTGATACCGAACCACCGTCTCATGACAGAGACTGCGATCAAGTTCGGGGCGATGCAAGCCCGGGACCTCTGGAACGCCCCCGCGTAGGCCCTCCGGTAAGGGGTCGGATGCGGACCAAAAGTCGTTTGTGTGCAAGGGCCCTGGCCCGGCGCACCCGCGGCGCACCGAACCGGCCCATCCCATGGGCGCCCCGCGGGCGTCCGGACGGAGCGGGCCAGACCTGAACCCGCCGGGCCCGATCCCCGGCACCAAGTGAGAAGCACGGGGATAACGTCTACATGCCCACGATTCAGCAGCTGATCCGCAAGCCGCGGCAGCCCAAAGTCAAGCGCTCCAAGTCCCAGCACCTGGAGCAGTGCCCCCAGAAGCGCGGCGTCTGCACGCGCGTCTACACCACCACCCCGAAGAAGCCGAACTCCGCGATGCGGAAAGTTGCGAAGGTCCGCCTGACCAACGGCTACGAGGTCATCTCCTACATCCCCGGTGAAAGCCACAACCTTCAGGAGCACTCCGTTGTCCTGATCCGTGGCGGCCGTGTGAAAGACCTTCCGGGTGTGCGTTACCACATCCTGCGCGGTGTTCTGGATACCCAGGGCGTCAAGGACCGGAAGCAGCGCCGTTCGAAGTACGGCGCGAAGCGTCCGAAGTAACTCAGAGAAGAAGAGGATACTGATATGTCCCGTCGTCACGCCGCAGAAAAACGCGAAGTCCTGCCCGACGCCAAGTACGGCGACCGCGTTCTGACCAAATTCATGAACAACCTGATGTACGACGGCAAGAAGTCCGTCGCCGAAAGCATCGTCTACGGCGCGCTCGACCGCGTCGAGAACAAGGTGAAGCGCGCGCCGCTGGAAATCTTCCACGAGGCGCTCGACAACATCAAGCCGTCCGTCGAAGTGCGTTCGCGCCGCGTCGGTGGCGCCACCTACCAGGTGCCGGTCGAAGTGCGTCCGGAGCGCCGCGAGGCGCTGGCCATCCGCTGGCTGATCACCGCGTCCCGCAACCGCAACGAAAACACCATGGAAGAGCGTCTGGCCGGTGAGCTGATCGACGCCGTCCAGTCCCGTGGTGCCGCGGTGAAGAAGCGCGAGGACACGCACAAGATGGCAGACGCCAACAAGGCGTTCTCGCACTACCGCTGGTAAGACAGATGCCGGAGCACCCGCGCCCCTTCTGCCCCGATCCCGCCGGAGAGATCTCCGGACACGGATCGGGAGTCGGGGCGGGAAACGGGTGCTCTTCACATCCGCACACCGGAGTGGCCGGGCCCGGGGACGGGCTTTGGCCGCTCTTTGCCGTTCGCGGCAACGCGACGCTTGAACTTATCGGAGGCGAGGGTTAAGCGCCCGCGCAGAGATTACCCCCAGAGGACCCATACCCATGGCACGCGATTATCCCCTCGAACGGTACCGCAACTTCGGTATCATGGCGCACATCGACGCCGGAAAGACCACATGCTCGGAGCGGATCCTGTTCTACACGGGCAAATCCCACAACATCGGCGAGGTGCACGACGGTGCGGCCACGATGGACTGGATGGAGCAGGAACAGGAGCGTGGCATCACCATCACCTCCGCTGCGACCACGACCTTCTGGCAGTGGCAGGAAGATCCGACCCCCGAGGGCACGGATGACACCAAGTACCGCATGAACATCATCGACACCCCCGGGCACGTCGACTTCACCATCGAGGTCGAGCGTTCGCTGGCGGTTCTCGACGGTGCCGTCTGCGTTCTGGACGCCAACGCCGGCGTCGAACCGCAGACCGAAACCGTGTGGCGCCAGGCCGACCGTTACAAGGTTCCGCGCATCGTCTTCGTCAACAAGATGGACAAGATCGGTGCCGACTTCTTCAACTGTGTCCGCATGGTCGAGGACCGCACCGGTGCGCGCGCGGTTCCGATCGCGCTGCCGATCGGCGCCGAGTCCGAGCTGGAAGGCCTCGTCGACCTCGTGACCATGGAAGAGTGGGTGTGGAAGGGTGAAGACCTTGGCGCCTCCTGGGTCCGTGGCCCGATCCGCGACGAGCTGAAGGAGCTCGCCGAGGAATGGCGCGGCAAGATGATCGAAGCGGCCGTCGAGGAAGACGACGACGCGATGGAAGCCTACCTGGAAGGCGAAGAGCCCGACGTCCCGACCCTGCGCAAACTGCTGCGCAAGGGCACGCTGGCGCTGCACTTCGTTCCGGTCCTGGGCGGTTCCGCGTTCAAGAACAAGGGTGTGCAGCCGCTGCTGAACGCCGTTGTCGATTACCTGCCGTCCCCGCTGGACGTTGTCGACTACATGGGCTTCAAGCCGGGCGACGAGACGGAAACCCGTGACATCCCGCGTCGTGCGGACGACTCCATGCCGTTCGCCGGCCTGGCGTTCAAGATCATGAACGACCCGTTCGTGGGCTCGCTGACCTTCACCCGCGTCTACTCCGGCGTGATGAAGAAGGGCGACTCGATCCTGAACTCCACCAAGGGCAAGAAAGAGCGCATCGGTCGCATGATGATGATGCACTCCAACAACCGCGAAGAGATCGAGGAAGCCTTTGCAGGCGACATCATCGCGCTGGCGGGTCTGAAGGACACCACCACGGGTGACACGCTGTGTGACGCGAAGGACCCGGTGGTTCTGGAAACCATGACCTTCCCGGAGCCGGTGATCGAGATCGCGGTCGAGCCCAAGACCAAGGGCGACCAGGAGAAGATGTCCGCAGGTCTGGCGCGTCTTGCCGCCGAAGACCCGTCCTTCCGCGTGGAGACCGACATCGAGTCCGGTCAGACCATCATGAAGGGCATGGGCGAACTTCACCTCGACATCCTCGTCGACCGCCTCAAGCGGGAGTTCAAGGTCGAGGCCAACATCGGCGCACCGCAGGTGGCGTACCGTGAAACGATCTCCCACAAGATCGAGCACCAGTACACGCACAAGAAGCAGTCCGGCGGTTCCGGCCAGTTCGCCGAAGTCAAGCTGGAGATCACCCCGACTGAGCCGGGCGAAGGGTTCTCCTTCGAGTCCCGCATCGTCGGCGGCGCGGTTCCGAAGGAATACATCCCGGGTGTCGAAAAGGGCATCAAGTCGGTCATGGACTCCGGTCCGCTGGCAGGCTTCCCGGTGATCGACTTCAAGGTGGCCCTGCTGGACGGCAAGTTCCACGACGTCGACTCCTCGGTCCTCGCGTTCGAGATCGCGTCGCGGATGTGCATGCGCGAAGGTCTGAAGAAGGCCGGCGCAAAGCTGCTTGAGCCGATGATGAACGTGGAAGTGGTGACGCCGGAAGAGTACACCGGTTCCATCATCGGCGACCTGACCTCCCGTCGCGGTCAGGTGTCGGGCCAGGAACCGCGCGGCAACGCCGTGGCGATCAAGGCCTTCGTGCCGCTGGCCAACATGTTCGGCTACATCAACACCCTGCGCTCCATGTCCTCGGGCCGCGCGCAGTTCACCATGCAGTTCGACCACTACGATCCGGTTCCGCAGAACATCTCGGACGAGATCCAGTCGAAGTACGCATAAGCCGGGTGGCGGGGGAAACCCCGCCCTACCCAACTTAGTAGGGTGGGTTTCAACCCCACCATCCGACAAGAAAAGGGAGCCAATACCATGGCAAAGGAAAAGTTTTCGCGGTCGAAACCGCACTGCAACATCGGCACGATCGGTCACGTTGACCACGGCAAGACCACGCTGACCGCGGCGATCACGAAGTACTTCGGCGAATTCCGCGCCTACGACCAGATCGACGGCGCGCCGGAAGAGAAGGCCCGCGGGATCACCATCTCGACCGCGCACGTCGAGTACGAGACCGAGGCACGCCACTACGCGCACGTCGACTGCCCCGGCCACGCCGACTACGTGAAGAACATGATCACCGGCGCGGCGCAGATGGACGGCGCGATCCTCGTGGTGAACGCGGCCGACGGCCCGATGCCGCAGACGCGCGAGCACATCCTGCTCGGCCGTCAGGTGGGCATCCCGGCGATGGTCGTGTTCCTGAACAAGGTCGACCAGGTGGACGACGAGGAGCTGCTGGAGCTCGTCGAGATGGAAGTGCGCGAACTGCTGTCCGCCTACGACTTCCCGGGCGACGACATCCCGATCATCGCGGGTTCGGCGCTGGCCGCTCTCGAAGGTCGTGACGAAGCCATCGGCGAGAACAAGATCCGCGAACTGATGGCCGCCGTGGACGAGTACATCCCGCAGCCGCCGCGCGCCACCGACCAGCCGTTCCTGATGCCGATCGAGGACGTGTTCTCGATTTCCGGCCGCGGCACCGTGGTCACCGGCCGCGTGGAGCGTGGCGTGGTGAACGTCGGCGACGAACTGGAAATCGTCGGCATCAAGGACACGCAGAAGACGACCTGCACGGGTGTCGAGATGTTCCGCAAGCTGCTGGACCGCGGTGAGGCAGGCGACAACATCGGCGCGCTGCTGCGCGGCATCGACCGTGACGCGGTCGAGCGCGGCCAGGTCCTGTGCAAGCCGAAGTCGGTGAACCCGCACACGAAGTTCGAGTGCGAGGTCTACATCCTGACCAAGGAAGAGGGTGGCCGTCACACGCCGTTCTTCAAGAACTACCGTCCGCAGTTCTACTTCCGCACGACCGACGTGACGGGCACCGTCGAGCTGCCGGAAGGCACCGAGATGGTGATGCCGGGCGACAACCTGAAGTTCAACGTCGAGCTGATCGCACCCATCGCGATGGAAGAAGGCCTGCGCTTCGCCATCCGCGAAGGCGGCCGCACCGTCGGTTCGGGCGTCGTCTCCAAGATCGTCGCCTGATCGCGGCCTTGCCGGGCGCCTGCCCGGCCGAGAACAACGAAGGGCGTCCCGACCGGGGCGCCCTTTTCGTTTGATCCCGGTTCGCTTGCCCCCCCGGACATCGCGTACCTTCTCAAGTCACACCCCACCCCGTAGGGCGGGGCTCTGCGCCGCCCTTCCGGCAAACACGCGCGCTGCCGGGGGAATTCGGTGCTTAAGCGCTTGCCCCACCCTCCCAAACCGCCTATACGCGCGCAGCGTCCATAGGGACGTTCAAGGGCGGGGTGATTCCCGCCCTTACGGTTCGATGAGGGTGTGCGGTGGTCGCCCATCCTCCTCTCAACCGAAACGCCAAAATAGGACTGTTCGATGAACCAGAACATCCGTATCCGGCTGAAGGCGTTCGACTTCCGCGTGCTCGACGCAAGCACCCAGGAAATCGTCAACACCGCCAAGCGTACCGGCGCACAGGTCCGCGGGCCGATCCCGCTGCCCAACAAGATCGAGAAATTCACCGTTCTGCGCGGCCCGCACGTGAACAAGAAGTCTCGGGACCAGTTCGAGATCCGCACGCACAAGCGTCTGCTCGACATCGTCGATCCGACTCCGCAGACCGTGGACGCCCTCATGAAGCTCGACCTCGCCGCCGGCGTTGACGTCGAGATCAAGGTATAAGGGGGTAGACATGCGCTCTGGTGTGATCGCAAAGAAGATCGGCATGACTCGCGTCTTCATGGAAGACGGCAAGCAGATCCCCGTCACCGTGCTGCAGCTCGACAACCTCCAGGTCGTCGCGCAGCGCACAGATGAAACCAACGGCTATTCCGCCGTGCAGCTCGGCTGTGGCACCGCCAAGGCAAAGCGCACGAGCCAGGCCATGCGCGGCCACTTCGCCAAGGCGAACGTGGAACCCAAGCGCAAGGTTGTCGAATTCCGCGTGACCGCGGACAACCTGATCGAAGTGGGCGAGGAAATCATCGCCGACCATTACTTCGAAGGTCAGTTCGTCGACGTGTCCGGCATCACCATCGGTAAAGGCTTTGCCGGCGGCATGAAGCGTCACAACTTCGGCGGTCTGCGTGCCTCGCACGGTGTGTCCATCTCTCACCGCTCGCACGGCTCCACCGGCCAGTGTCAGAACCCCGGCAAGGTGTTCAAGGGCAAGAAGATGGCCGGCCACATGGGCTCCGTCCGTGTGACCACGCAGAACCTGCAGGTCGTCAAGACCGACAGCGACCGCGGCGTGATCATGATCAAGGGTGCCGTTCCGGGCCCGAAGGGATCGTGGGTCACCGTCAAGGACGCCGTGAAGAAGCCCTTCCCGGAGAACGCAATCCTTCCGGCCGCTCTGGCGAGCGCCAAGAAGGAAGCGCAGCGCCAGGCAGAGGAAGCCGCAGCGGCAGCCGCCGCAGAGGCCGAAGCCGAAGCCAAGCGCCTCGCCGAGGAGCAGGCCGCGCAGGAGGCCCAGGCCCTGAAAGAGGCCGAGGCCGACATCGAGGCCGAGAAGAAGGAAGGTGAGGAATGAAACTCGACGTAATCAACCTCGACGGCGGTTCCGCTGGCGAAGTCGAGCTGGACGAGGCCCTCTTCGGGCTGGAGCCGCGCGCCGACATTCTCCACCGCGTCGTCCGCTGGCAGCGCAACAAGGCGCAGGCCGGTACGCACAAGGTCAAGACCCGCTCGGAAGTGTCGTATTCGACCAAGAAGATCTACCGCCAGAAGGGCACCGGTGGCGCACGTCACGGTTCCCGCAAGGCGCCGATCTTCCGCAAGGGTGGCATCTACAAGGGCCCGACCCCGCGGTCGCACGCCCATGACCTGCCCAAGAAGGTCCGCGCACTCGGCCTGAAGATGGCTCTGTCCGACAAGGCCCGCAACGGCGCCCTGATCGTGATCGACTCCATCGACGGCGCAAGCAAGACCAAGGCGCTCGCCGCCCAGGTGTCGAAGCTTGGCTGGAAGCGCGCGCTGATCATCGACGGTGCCGAGGTGAACGAGAACTTCGCCAAGGCGGCCCGCAACATCGAAGGTCTGGATGTCCTGCCGACCATCGGTGCCAACGTTTATGACATCCTGAAGCGTGACACCCTGGTGATCACGAAGGCGGGTGTCGAAGCACTGGAGGCTCGACTGAAATGACCGCGACGGCAGAACAGTACGACGTGATCCGCAAGCCGATCATCACCGAGAAGTCCACCATGGCGTCCGAGCACGGCGCGGTTGTCTTCGAAGTGGCCATCGACGCGAACAAGCCGCAGATCAAGGAAGCCGTCGAGGCGCTCTTTGGTGTGAAGGTGAAGGCCGTGAACACGACCATCACCAAGGGCAAGGTGAAGCGTTTCCGTGGCAAGACCGGCAAGCGCCGTGACGTGAAGAAGGCCTATGTGATGCTCGAAGAGGGCAACACCATCGACGTGTCCACCGGCCTCTGACCGGATCAAGGCGGGGGATGCCCCCGTCAGCGAGAACAGCGAAGGCCCCTGCATCTGCGGGGGCCTTTTGCTTTGGCGGGGGAGGGCTGCGGTCAGGATGTTTTGACGGGGAGGACCGTCACGGGCAGCGTCGTGACCGGGGCCAGGACCTCCTGCGCGTTGGCGGAGGCCTCGTGGATGGCGTGGTCCAGCGCCGTCCAGCCAAGCGCCCATGTCAGCGTGCAGGTGCGGTCCGGGTCCGCCCCGGCGGCCAGCAGGGTGCGGATCACCGCCGGCAGGTTCTGCCGCGCGGCCAGCATCAACACGCTCTGGCCCGCGGCCACGGCGCCCTCCGGATCGGCGCCCGCCGCGATCAGCGCCGAGACGATCGGCAGGATCGCGTCGGGGTCGTCCTCGTGGATGCTGAACGACAGGGGCGAGGCGTGGTCGCTGTCGCGGTAGGCGTTCGGATCGGCGCCGAGGTCGAGCAGAAGCTGCACGAGGTCGATGTTGCCGAGCGCCGCCGCGGACATCAGCGGTGTGACGTTCTGCCCGTCCCTGAGGTCCGGATCGGCGCCAAGCTCCACCAGCAGCCGGGCCGCGGCGAGGTTGTGTTCCTGGATGGCAAGGAACAGCGCCGTCCGTTCGATCGAGGCGCTCATCATCGTCGCGAGGCTCAGGTTCGGATCGGCGCCGCGCTCGGTGATCAGCTCACCTATCCGCACCGTATCCCCTTCGTAGGCGGCGATATGGAGCGCATCGTCCTCGGCGCGGGGGCGCAGCCTCCCGTGCATGAAGTCGAACAGTTTTCCCATCTTGCCGCGCATGTCGTTTCCTTGAAGTTACACCTTTTAACAAGGCTGGACGGCGCGCGGTTCCGGCCTTGTTCCCGCGACCGGGAGGCACAAACGGTCGGGATGGGGGCTGGGATGCGGGGCATTTGGGGCGTTGCAATGAGTGCGCGTCCCGAGGGCGTTCAATACCTGGAACCCGGCGGCTAGGATCGCAATTGGCCATTTGTAGGGCGCGGTATCTATCTGATAAGATGTTTAAAATCGGAAGATCCAAGACGCTTTGCAGCCAGCCATGACGAACCTGCGTGGATGCGCTTTTCCCATCGACCGGCCAGTCTCCCGCGTTATGGGCAAGGTCCCCTTTTTGCCCCACCAAGGGCTGGCACATGATGGACGTGAAACGTCGGGTCGGCGGCGCATTTCGGCCAAAAACTAGATGTGATGCCGCGGAAATGGGCAGAGGATTGCGGGCCCGTGCTGCCTATTGCTTATTGTACACGCTGGCCGCGCTCCCCAATCTTCAGTGTGCCCGGCCACTATGCCATGCTTTGCCGACGAGTCATGGTATCAACGGCTTTGGCCCTTGACCCGTTGTCCTGCATCCCCTACACGACCCCATCCGCAACGGCCCCGGATTCGTCCGGGGCTTCGCTTTTGCGCGATGCGGATAGCGAATCGGGCACCTTCGGGGGCCTATACCTCTGGCCACCTTCGGGGGGCTATTACATAAGCCGGGCAACCGGCTGCTAGCTAACGGAAGACAGAAAGCATGGCACTCAAGTCGTACAAGCCGACGACGCCGGGCCAGCGCGGGCTGGTGCTGATCGACCGTTCGGAGCTGTACAAAGGACGCCCCGTCAAGGCCCTCACCGAGGGTCTGACGAAGTCGGGCGGCCGGAACAACACCGGACGTATCACCTCCCGCCGTCGTGGCGGTGGCGCAAAGCGTCTCTACCGGATCGTCGATTTCAAGCGGAACAAGTTCGACGTGAACGGCATCGTCGTTCGCATTGAATACGACCCGAACCGCACCGCATTCATCGCACTGATCCAGTATGATGATGGTGAACAAGCCTACATCCTCGCGCCCCAGCGCCTCGGCATCGGCGACAAGGTGGTTGCCTCCGCCAAGGCCGACATCAAGCCGGGCAACTGCATGCCGTTCTCGGGCATGCCGATCGGGACGATCGTCCACAACATCGAGCTGAAGCCCGGCAAGGGCGGCCAGATCGCACGCGCCGCGGGCACCTACGCCCAGTTCGTCGGCCGTGACGGTGGCTACGCACAGATCCGCCTGTCCTCGGGCGAACTGCGCATGGTCCGTCAGGAGTGCATGGCGACCGTCGGTGCGGTGTCGAACCCCGACAACTCGAACCAGAACTTCGGTAAAGCGGGCCGCATGCGCCACAAGGGCATCCGTCCGTCCGTCCGCGGTGTCGTCATGAACCCGATCGACCACCCGCACGGCGGTGGTGAAGGCCGGACCTCCGGCGGTCGTCACCCGGTGACGCCGTGGGGCAAGCCGACCAAGGGCAAGAAGACCCGCAACACGAACAAGGCGTCGCAAAAGCTCATCATCCGCTCGCGCCACGCCAAGAAGAAGGGTCGCTAATCTATGGCACGCTCTGTTTGGAAAGGCCCCTTCGTCGACGCTTACGTGTTGAAGAAGGCCGAAAAATCGAAGGAATCCGGCAAGAACGAGGTCATCAAGATCTGGTCGCGCCGCTCCACCATCCTGCCGCACTTCGTTGGTCTCACCTTCGGTGTGTACAACGGCCAGAAGCACATCCCGGTCAACGTGACCGAGGACATGATCGGCCAGAAGTTCGGTGAATACGCTCCGACCCGCACCTACTACGGTCACGCGGCGGACAAGAAAGCCAAGAGGAAGTAAGCCATGGGCAAGGATAAGAATCCCCGCCGCGTGGCGGACAACGAAGCGATGGCGAAACTGCGCATGCTGCGCACCTCGCCGCAGAAGCTGAACCTCGTCGCGGCGCTCATTCGCGGCAAGAAGGTCGAGAAGGCCCTGACGGACCTGACCTTCTCCAAGAAGCGGATCTCGCAGGACGTTAAGAAGTGCCTTCAGTCCGCCATCGCCAACGCCGAGAACAACCACGGCCTGGACGTCGACGAACTGGTCGTCGCCGAGGCCTATGTGGGCAAGAACCTGGTCATGAAGCGCGGTCGCCCGCGTGCCCGTGGCCGTTTTGGCCGCATCAACAAGCCGTTCTCGGAGATCACCATCAAGGTGCGTCAGGTTGAGGAGCAAGCCTAATGGGTAACAAGACCAATCCGATCGGGATGCGCCTCCAGATCAACCGGACCTGGGATTCGCGTTGGTACGCGGACACCAAGGATTACGGCGATCTGCTGCTGGAAGACCTGCGCATTCGTGACTTCATCCACGAAGAGTGCAAGCAGGCCGGCATTGCCCGCGTGATCATCGAGCGCCCCCACAAGAAGTGCCGTGTGACCATTCACACCGCGCGTCCGGGCGTGATCATCGGCAAGAAAGGCGCGGACATCGAGGTGCTTCGCAAGAAGATCGCCCGCATGACCGACAGCGAGTTGCACCTGAACATCGTCGAGGTCCGGAAGCCGGAACTGGACGCCACGCTGGTCGGCGAGTCCATCGCCCAGCAGCTTGAGCGCCGGGTTTCCTTCCGCCGCGCGATGAAGCGGGCCGTGCAGAACGCCATGCGCATGGGCGCCCTGGGTATCCGGGTGAACGTGGCTGGCCGTCTGGGTGGCGCGGAAATCGCACGGACCGAATGGTACCGCGAAGGCCGCGTGCCGCTGCACACGCTGCGCGCCGACATCGATTATGCCAACGTCGAGGCGACCACGCCTTACGGCATCATCGGTATCAAGGTCTGGATCTTCAAGGGCGAGATCATGGAACATGATCCCCAGGCCCGCGACCGGAAGAGCCAGGAAATCCAGGACGGCCCGGCACCTCGCGGTGCAGGCGGCGGTCGTCGTGACGACCGGAGGTAATCATGCTTCAGCCGAAACGCACTAAATTCCGGAAGGCCTTCAAAGGCCGGATCAAGGGTGAGGCGAAGGGCGGTTCCGACCTGAACTTCGGTCACTACGGTCTGAAGGCCACCGAGCCGGAGCGTGTCACCGCACGCCAGATCGAAGCAGCCCGCCGGGCCATGACGCGTCACATGAAGCGTCAGGGCCGCGTCTGGATCCGCATCTTCCCGGACACCCCGGTGACCGCGAAGCCCATCGAAGTTCGTATGGGTAAGGGTAAAGGCTCTGTCGACCGTTGGGTCTGCAAGGTGAAGCCCGGTCGCGTGATGTTCGAGATCGACGGCGTTGCCGAGGACATCGCCCGCGAGGCGCTGCGCCTGGCCGCGATGAAGCTGCCGATCAAGACCCGCGTCGTGGTTCGCGAGGACTGGTAAGCCCGGTCCTTCCGCTCACGCGGTTGAAATGCTTGAAACCCCGCCGGTCGCCGGCGGGGTTTTTTCGTGAGCTCTGACGTCTCCGTGCGCCGCTTGCTGCCGGGTCACGGGTTGACGTAACGTCCGCCGCGTTGCGCGAAGCGTGTAACAGTTTTAATTCATTTTCATGACGATTTATTCTTGCCCGATGAGACCCGTCTGAGGTTCCCTTTTCCCATGCCGTCCTACGCTCACCGCCGCAGCCCCGTCTATTACTGGCACCCGACCCGTTGGATCAAATCCGTCGAAGCGCATGTGCCGCACAAGGTCCTGCGTGACATGATCAACCGCGTCCGGTTCGGCGCGGTGGTGCCGCCCTCGGATTCCGCGATCTACGTGGACCCGGCCGAGGTGCGCTTCGAGTACACTGGCGGGGCCAGGCTGCGGCTCAGGCGGCATGACAGCGCCCGGGTCGTCGGCGGCGACTGGGACCGGCACCGAAGCGAAATCGGCGAGACGATCCGCATGAAGAGCTGCCGGATGCGGTTCTTCGAAGGGGCGGACTGGGAAGACACGCCGATGTACCAGCGGATGCTGCGGCAGATCGGGGAAGGGAAGAAACCGGACGGCTGTGCCTCGGTTGAGGATCTGCGGCGCCGGTTTGCCGGCATCGACCTGCTGAAGGCCCGGACGCTGGCGGAGGGCCGGTTCCTCAACCGCGAGGAACTGCCGGAGAACTTCCGGAGAGAGCACGGCGGCATCCTCCTGCACGTGGCGCGGGACGGCACCCTTCTGCGGTCGGGCGGGGCAGGGCACCGATTTGCCATCGCGCGCCTGCTGAACCTGCCGGAGATCCCCGCACAGATCGGTGCGATCCACCGCGAGGCGGTCGACAACGGCGTTCTGGCATCCCTGCGGCGGACCAGCCGGCTGGCCTGAGGCGGCTCAGGCGGCTACGGCGTCCCGGCCGATGAAGTTCAGCGGCACGGCGGTTGTGCCCGCGCCGGTGACGATGACGTCGTCCACGGTCAACCCGCTTGCCCCGCTCAGCGTCAGGATCACGTCGCGGTTGGCGACATCGGTCGCGTCGATCTCGTAGACCAGCCGCACCACGGTCGAGAGGGGGGCACCGTCGGGCGCCGTCTCTTCCAGCTCGATCGCGGCGAGGGTGAACTGGCTTGCATTTGTCGTCCCGTCGATCAGCAGCAGGTCCTCGCCCGCCGAGAAGTCGGCGATCGTGCCGATGTCGACCTGGACCCTGCCGTCCGCCAGCGTGGAGACCGCCGCGGGCGGCGTATCGGGGATCTCAGTCCCGCCAGGTGCGACGATGAGATCGAAGATGTCCGCGCCGTCCCCGCCCGCGACCCGGACCCCGGCCTCCCACTGCTGGATCGGCGGTGTGACGGCGTTGATGACGAGGTGATCGCTGCCTTCGCCGCCGTCGATTTCGGTCGGGGTGGTGGGCGCGGGGTTGGCGAAGATCAGGTCGTTGCCTGCCCCACCGTCAACCCGCCCCCCGTCCATGAAGGCAGAAATCGTGTCGGCCCCGGCGCCGCCCCTGATGTCGGACCCGGCACCCTCCACCGACGAGGTGATGGAGACGAGGTCGTTGCCCGCGCCGCCGTCGATGCTGGCACCGTCGTGCCGCCCGGAAATCGTGTCGTTGCCCCCATCGCCGGTGATGGTCGAGGCGGTGCTGTAGGCCTCGATCAGATCGTTGCCCTCGCCACCGGAGAGGAGCGCGCCGTTGAGAAGCTGCGCGTCCAGTTCCACCGGGTCGGTCGAGCCGTCGTAGAGGTCGATCAGATCGTTTCCAGCGCCTGCCGAAACCTCGATCCCCCGGCCCGCAGGGCCGTCCAGAGTGATGGTGTCGGCGCCGTCGGTGCCGGTCAGCGTCTCGCCCGCGCCGCCGCCAGTGTCCTCTTCGTCGGGGGCGCCGCTGCCGGTATCGTCCCCGGTGTCGACGTCGAAGCTGTCACCGGTGTCCGTCGGCGCCTCGGCGCTTTCGTCGCCTTCGCCGGAGTCGCCTTCATCGTCGCTGGTGTAGTCGTGCTGGTTGACCGCGACGGCAAAGAGCCCCATGCCCACGAGGCCGAGTAGAATGAGTGGCGACATTGAAACCCTCTCTGTAGACATGCGACGAACCGAATCCCCACGAAGGCCGGGGTAACATCCATTTTCTTAAAGTTGCGTGCACGACCGGGGGCGGCGTCCGATCCCCACAGCGCCGCGCAGCGAAGACGGAGGCCAAGATGGCAACGATCACTCCCCTGTTCACGACCCCCCTGTACCGCGCCGCGCTGTCCGAACACGGAGAGGTGGACGCGGCAGAGCTGGAGGCGTCCTGCTACTCCATCGCCGAGGGCGACGAGGCCGGTCAGGAATGGTGCGAGACGCAGGGCTATCCCGGCTACACCTCCTATGCGTCGCTGACCGACCTGCCGTGGCGCTTCCCGATCTTCGCGGACCTCGTGAAGGTGATCGACAGGCACGTGGCGGCCTTCGTGGCGGATCTGGATTTCGACCTTGGCGACAAGGAGATCGTGCTGGAGGACATCTGGATCAACATCCTGCCCCCGGGCGGCACGCATTCGAGCCACATCCACCCGCACTCGGTGATCTCGGGGACGACCTACGTGGCGATGCCGGAGGGCGCGAGCGCGCTGAAGCTGGAGGACCCGCGCCTGCAGATGATGATGGCCGCCCCGGCCCGCAAGAAGGACGCGCGCGAGACGCTGAAACCCTTCATCTACGTGCAGCCGGCGGTCGGCGACATCGTGCTGTGGGAAAGCTGGCTGCGCCACGAGGTGCCGATGAACATGGCCGAGGAAGACGAGCGGATCTCTGTCAGCTTCAACTACAAGTGGGGCGACTGAGGCGCGCGGTTCGCTTGGATTGAAGCGATTTTGCGCGGGCGCGTTGGTCCGGTGTTTACACTCATGACGCACCCTTTCCGGGCGAACGGAAAGGGGAAAGACATGCAGGCAACATCGGCAATGCAGCCCGCACAGGGCCATCTTCATAATCGTCCGGCGGAGGGCGCGCGGGGCTCCGCTGCGCAGTCCATCGGTCACCGCGCCAAGGCGGAGCGGCAGGAAGGGGAGAGCCAGGGCCAGGCTGCCTCCCGCATCGCGCATGAGCGGAACGCCCTGCGCGCGGGCAGCGAAACGTCCGTGGTGGTTGAGGCGGTCTTCGTCAGCCTCTCCATGAGTTTCACTGGCGTCGCCGTGACCGGGGCGCCTGCGGTCGCGGATGACACAGGCGGCGACGGGGCGGGGGCGGCGGACGTGCCCGAGCCGATGCCCGCGCCCGAGGTGGCTGTCACGGATGAGGCCCAGGCGCCTGTCGCGCCGGAAGACGCGACGCCTGACGGGGCGGAGAGCGGCTACACGGCCTATCTGACGACATTTTCCGCGCAGGTGAGCTATTCCTCGGCCAGCATCGCCCTGCAGCTTCTCCGCTGACGCCGCACGGCTTTGCGGCCCCACGGCTTTGCGCTAATCCGGTGGCAAATGATCGCAGACGGGGGCCGAGGCATGGATTCGCGCAAGCTGGAAATGACGGTGCTGATGACGCCGGACATGGCGAACTTCAGCGGGAAGGTGCACGGCGGCGCGCTGCTGAACCTGCTGGACCGGGTGGCGTTTTCCTGTGCCTCGCGGTTCTCGCAGCGGTACGCGGTGACGCTGTCGGTCGACCAGGTGGTGTTCAAGGAGCCGATCAACGTCGGCGAACTGGTGACCTTCCGGGCCAGCGTGAACAGCGCCGGGCGCACCTCGATGGAGATCGGCATCCGGGTGGAGGCGCAGGACATCCGGACCGGCCGCAGCCGGCACACCAACTCCTGCTATTTCACCATGGTCGCCATGGACGACGACGGCCGCCCGGCGGAAGTGCCGGAGCTGAAGATCCTCGACGTCGTGGAAGAGCGGCGGCAGAAGGCGGCAGCGGCCCGCAAGCAGTTGCGCCGTCAGTTCGAGGAAGAGATGGCGAAGGCGGCGAGGGGCTGACCCCTGCGGTCGCGGTCAGCTTCGCGGCAGCGAGGCGGGGATCGAGATCGGGCGCGCCTCCGAACTGAGGCAGCCGTCCTGAACGCGCCGCCAGGTGAGCACGTTCTGCGACATGGCGCAGCGGGCGAGGAAGCTCTCGCCGCCGACCGTCAGGCAGGCGATCTGACCCAGCGGGGTCTCGGAGCCGTCGCGATTGATGCAGGCGCAGTCGGGGGTGCCCGGGTCCGCGAGGGCGGGCGCTGCTGTCAGGGCGAGAATGGCAATCGCGGCGAGTCTCATTCGTCAAGCATAGCAGATTTTCGGCCAAACCGGCATGGTTTTCGCGATGCGGCCAGGGACGACGGGAGGAGGGCCGTCCCTGGCCGTGGTGCAGGGTGGGTCATCCTGGCCCATGGGCCGGAGAATCCACACTGCACGGCGCCTGACGCGGGCGGGCTGCGTCAGGTCAAACGCCGCGGTATGGGCGCAGAGCCGGGCTGTGCGCCCGGATCAGCATGTTCAGCAGGACACCGGCGACGATGCCGCCGCCCACCGGACCCAGCTTGCCACCGTGCTGCTCGGCCTCGGCCAGCATGTAGAACCACAGGGGCGTGCGGCCTTCCAGCCCGGCGTCCTTCACCTTGTCGTGCGTGTCGATCAGGGGCGCTTCCATCCACTCCGCCATCTTCTCGCCGGTGGGCAGCTTGAAGGTCAGGTGGCCGCGGATCATGTTCCGCGCCGCGAGGTTCTTGTCGCTGGTGGCCACGCTGTCGGGCAGGTTCAGCAGCGCGGCGGGCAGGCGGGTGTCGATCGGGCGGGATTTCTGCGCGCCCGGACCGAAGAACAGTGCCATGTCGAGGTTGTTGTCCTTCTCCACGGGGGCGAAGCCGTCGAGCTTCACGGCGTCGGCCTCGCGCGCGAAGATGCGGACCTCTGCACGGTCGGGGTTGTCGTTCAGCTTGTAGGTTTCCCGGATCAGCGAATGGCCGAAGCGGAAGGCGGCCGCGGAGAACTCCACGGGCATGGCAGGCGCATTGGCCCAGGACAGGCGTCCGATGTCCTCGAGGTGCATGTTGTGGGCCTGTGCCAGCATCGGGGTCAGCACGTCCTCGTGGATCACGGCGGGCAGGAACTGGTGCAGGATACGGTCGTGATACTCCCAGGTCAGCTCTGCGCGCGCCTCGTGCAGACGGTCGTCGGCATCGACGATATCGGAGAGCCTTTCCATGTTGTTGTTGTGACCCATGACGAACATCCGGCCATGCACCTGGCTGACGAAGAGGTTCTCGTCGTTGCGCGGGTCGCCGATCAGCGCCCGTCCGTTGACGTTGCGCTGCAGGTCCAGGGGGTTCTCGTCGGGCCCGGTGCGCTCGGTGGGGCCGCGGCCGAAGATCAGACGGTTGTCGGATTCGTAGAGCCAGGGGTTCACCTCCGGTCCGTTGCCGTAGACGCAGTCGAGGTCGAGCGCAGGGGTACGGAAGTTGCGGATCTTCGTCACCGCGCCCGCGACCTCTCCCAGCTTGGTCGTGGCGTCGAGCGTGATGTCGTGGTCGATGAACTGCCCGAGGAAGGCGATGCCGGCATCGGCGGGGCCATCCTCGGCGCTGGCTTCGTCGTCGAGCATGACGGCGGCAAGGGCCTCGCAGCCTTCCTTGCTGGGTTGCTGGTCGAGCGGCATCATGTCGACCATGCGGCCAAAGACGAACTCGGCGGTGCCTTCCTGAGGTTCGGCGCCGTTGCAGGTGCCGGTGCGCTGGTTGTCGCAGGCGAGTTTCACGATGTCGCGGAAGCCGGTGGCGCCGTGGCCCGGCGCGCAGCATGTGGCCTTCAGGTTCTGGTCCAGGTCTTTCATTTTGTACCTCGGTGCTGAAATGGTGCGGACTTCAAAAATTGCGTGCGGCGAAATGGGTGCCGCTGGGTCAATCTTGAGCAGGGGCCGCTCATCCGTAAAGAGAGTCAGGGCGAATTCACGCTACGATAGCGATTATATGCCCGGTACGCCCCCGATTCTGCCGGCACCCCGGCCAAAGGGGCTTGCATTAAGGTGGGGTTGGACGTATTGGGGCCGCTCATCCACGGACTCCACTGGAATCAGGGTGACCCTGCGCGGCAACGCAGGCAGGGGCCTACCAGTGATGTTGATTGAAAAGGAGAGGTGCAATGAGCGCCCAGGAACTCCGTGACAAGACACCGGACCAGCTCCGGGACCAGCTTGTCCAATTGAAGAAAGAAGCGTTCAACCTGCGCTTCCAGATGGCCACCGGTGAAGTGTCCAACCCCGCCCGCATCCGTCAGGTGCGCCGCGAGGTTGCGCGCATCAAGACCATCCTGAACGAAAAGGCCGCCGCGGCCGCATCTGTGGAGGCATAACGAAATGCCCAAGCGTATCCTGCAAGGCACCGTCACCTCCACGGCCAACAAGCAGACCGTGACCGTCCAGGTCGTGCGTCGCTTCAAGCACCCCGTGCTTCAGAAGACGATCAAGAAGTCCAAGAAGTACCGCGCACATGACGAGAACGAACAGTTCAACGTCGGCGAGACCGTCCTCATCCGTGAGTGCGCGCCGAAGTCGAAGACGAAGCGTTGGGAAGTCATGACGGAAACGATGCTGGAAGAGCACAATAAGCAGCGCGCCGAAGCTGCTACCGAGGCTCAGAAGGTCGAAGACGCCGCGCACGAAGCAGAAGCCGCCCACTAAGGGCACGCTCGGGGCCGTTATCGCGGCCCCGATACCATTCGAAACCCCCGGGTCAATGTTCTCTGCAGAGCGGCCCGGGACGTCGGGAGAAAATCCATGATCCAGATGCAGACCAATCTGGATGTCGCTGACAACTCCGGAGCCCGGAAAGTTCAGTGCATCAAGGTTCTGGGCGGTTCCCACCGCCGCTATGCCTCTGTCGGCGACATCATCGTGGTGTCGGTGAAGGAGGCCATTCCGCGTGGTCGCGTGAAGAAGGGTGACGTCCGCAAGGCCGTCGTCGTGCGCACCGCAAAGGAAGTCCGCCGTGAAGACGGCACCTCGATCCGCTTTGACCGCAACGCCGCCGTGATCCTGAACAACGCAGGTGAGCCGGTCGGTACCCGTATCTTCGGGCCGGTCGTGCGCGAGCTGCGTGCCAAGAACTTCATGAAGATCATCTCGCTCGCCCCGGAGGTGCTGTAAGATGGCTGCCAAGCTGAAGAAAGGCGACAAGGTCGTCGTCCTCACCGGCAAGGACAAGGGCAAGACCGGAGAGATCCAGTCTGTTGACCCGAAAGCCGGCAAGGCTGTCGTGGAAGGTCTGAACATGGCCATCCGTCACACCCGCCAGAGCCAGACCTCGCAGGGTGGCCGCGTCCCGAAGGCGCTGCCGATCGACCTGTCGAACCTGGCCATCGTCGACGCAAACGGCAAACCGACCCGCGTTGGCTTCCGCATGGAAGGCGACAAGAAGGTCCGTTACGCCAAGACCACGGGGGACGTGATCGATGCTTGATACTGCAAACTACACCCCGCGTCTGAAGGCCCAGTACAAGGACTCGATCAAGGCGGCGCTCAAGGAGCAGTTCGGCTACACCAACGACATGCAGATCCCGCGTCTGGACAAGATCGTGATCAACATCGGGTGTGGCGCCGAAGCCGTCCGTGACTCCAAGAAGGCCAAGTCGGCCGTCGAGGATCTCACCAAGATCGCAGGTCAGCAGGCCGTCGGCACCAAGGCGAAGAAGTCGCACGCACCGTTCCGTCTGCGTGAAGGCATGATCATCGGCGCGAAGGTCACCCTCCGCGACGTGCGCATGTACGAATTCCTCGATCGCCTGATCACCGTCGCGATGCCCCGCATCCGCGACTTCCGGGGCGTGAAGGCGTCCTTCGACGGCCGCGGCAACTTTGCCACCGGCCTGAAGGAGCACATCGTGTTCCCGGAGATCGAGTTCGACAAGGTCGACGAAGTGTGGGGGATGGACATCATCATCACCACCACCGCCATCGACTTCGGCGAGCATACCGCGGACGCGCAGGCCAAGGCACTGCTGACCGCATTCAACATGCCGTTCACCAAGGCGTAAGGGGAAAAGACATGGCCAAGAAATCCATGGTCGAGCGCGAGAAGAAGCGCCAGCGCCTGGTGGAGAAGTATGCCGCCAAGCGGGCCGCGCTCAAGGAAGCCGCCAACGACGAATCGAAGCCGATGGAAGAGCGTTTCAAGGCGCGTCTGGAGCTTGCAAAGCTCCCGCGCAACTCTGCGCCCTCCCGTCTGCACAACCGCTGCCAGCTGACTGGCCGTCCGCATGCCTACTACCGCAAGCTCAAGATCTCCCGGATCATGCTGCGCGAACTGGGTTCGAACGGCAAGCTGCCCGGCATCGTGAAATCCAGCTGGTAAGGGAGGGTATGATATGAACGATCCTATCGGCGATATGCTCACCCGTATCCGCAACGCACAGGCCCGCGGCAAGTCGACGACCTCGACCCCCGCGTCCAAGCTGCGCGGCTGGGTTCTGGACGTGCTGGCTGACGAAGGCTACATCCGCGGCTACGAAAAGAGCACGGACGAGCGCGGCCACCCCGCGTTCGAGATCAGCCTGAAGTACTTCGACGGCACCCCCGTCATTCGCGAAGTGAAGCGGGTCTCCAAGCCCGGTCGTCGCGTCTACATGGGTGTCAATGACATTCCGCAGGTCCGTCAGGGCCTGGGCGTGTCGATTGTCTCCACCCCCAAGGGTGTGATGTCGGACGCAAATGCACGCGCAGCCAACGTCGGCGGCGAAGTGCTCTGCACCGTGTTCTAAGGAGGCTTTCACATGTCTCGTATTGGTAAGAAACCGGTCGAGCTGCCTTCGGGCGTCGACGCCAAGGTCTCCGGCCAGACCATCGAAGTGAAGGGCCCGAAAGGGACCCAGAGCTTCACTGCCACCGACGACGTGACCATCGTCGTCGAGGACAGCGCCGTGAAGGTGACCCCACGGGGGTCGTCCAAGCGCGCGCGCCAGCAGTGGGGGATGTCTCGCACCGTCGTCGCCAACCTGGTGCACGGCGTGCAGAACACCTTCAAGAAAGAGCTGGAGATCCAGGGTGTGGGTTACCGGGCTGCACTGCAGGGCAACACCCTGCGGCTGAACCTCGGCTACTCGCACGACGTGGAGTTCGCGATCCCTGATGGCATCACCATCACCTGCCCGAAGCCGACCGAGATCATCATCGAAGGTCACGACGCGCAGCAGGTGGGCCAGGTTGCGGCCAACATCCGCGACTGGCGCCGGCCGGAGCCGTATAAGGGGAAGGGTATCCGCTACAAGGGCGAATACATCTTCATGAAAGAAGGCAAGAAGAAGTAAGGACGGGAACGATGGCAAATACGAAACGTCAACTGTTCCTGAAGCGCCGTCTGCGCGTCCGGAACAAACTTCGCAAGGTCAACGCCGGGCGCCTGCGCCTGTCGGTGTACCGCTCGAACAAGAACATCTCGGCTCAGCTCATCGACGATGTGGCCGGCAAGACCCTTGCCTCCGCATCCTCGCTCGAGCCGACGCTGGGCGTGGTCGGCAAGAACAACGTCGAGGCGGCCGCAAAGGTCGGCGCGGCGATTGCCGAGCGTGCCAAGGCAGCCGGTGTGGAAGAAGCCTACTTCGACCGTGGCGGCTTCCTATTCCACGGCAAGGTGAAGGCACTGGCCGACGCCGCCCGCGAAGGTGGTCTGAAGATCTGATGCGTGGCGGGGCGGAGTTTCTCCGCCCTGCTCACCGTCCCGCCGAAGGTGCGTCGCAAGACGTGTCCGCCATGGGACAGAAGGTAGGGTGCGCCTTCGGGGCACCCTCTTTTGCAGGCGGGTCACCGCCTCGATGATCCGGGGTCCGCGTCCGCGCACCACCTGGATTGGCCAAACCGGTGCTCTTGGGCACCACAAGGAAGGAATGCCAGATGGCAGAACGTGATAACCGCCGGGGCAACCGTCGCGACCGCGACGAAACACCGGAATTCGCAGATCGCCTCGTCGCGATCAACCGTGTGTCCAAGACCGTCAAGGGGGGCAAGCGCTTCGGCTTTGCCGCGCTCGTGGTCGTGGGCGACCAGAAGGGCCGCGTCGGCTTCGGCAAGGGCAAGGCCAAGGAGGTCCCCGAGGCCATCCGCAAGGCCACCGAGCAGGCAAAGCGCAAGATGATGCGCGTGCCGCTGAAGGAAGGCCGCACGCTGCACCACGACGTCGAAGGTCGTCACGGTGCTGGCCGCGTGGTGATGCGCACCGCACCGCAGGGTACCGGGATCATCGCCGGTGGTCCGATGCGTGCCGTGTTCGAAATGCTGGGCGTACACGACGTTGTCGCCAAGTCGATCGGCTCGCAGAACCCGTACAACATGATCCGCGCCACCCTCGAGGGCCTCTCGAAGGAGCAATCGCCGCGCAACGTTGCGCAGCGTCGTGGCAAGAAAGTGGCCGACATCCTGCCCAAGCGCGATGAAGCGCCGCAGGAATCGAGCCAGGTCGCTGAGGAGGCGTAACCCATGGCAAAGACCATCGTCGTCAAGCAGATCGGCTCCCCGATCCGCCGCCCGGAGATCCAGCGCAAGACGCTCATCGGCCTGGGCCTGAACAAGATGCACAAGACCCGCGAACTGGAGGACACTCCCTCCATCCGCGGCATGATCCGCAAGATCCCGCACCTCGTGGAGATCATCGAAGAGCGCGGCTGAGCCGTCCTTCCGGATTTGTATCAGAAACACCCGCCGGTTCCGCCGGCGGGTGTTTTTATTGGGGCAGGGGTGGTGATATCGGCGGAAAAGATCGCCCAAACGGCTGATTTTGAAATTAATTTTCTGCACAAAACTTATGCGTTTTCTGCATTGCGGCATTGTCCAAACGGGCTTTGTAACGGGCCTCCGCCGGGTCTATCTGCCAGTAAGACAATAAAGTCGCACACTGGAGACACCAAATGACCCCCATCTTCCGCAGCATCGCGAAAGGGTTTGTCGTCGAGCGCCTGAAAAGCGTGGCGAACCACAAGCCGGTCCCGAGCTGGACCGAATACCTGCGCGCCCAGGGTGGCCTGCGCGGCTGATCGCCCGCACGCCAGAACAGGCCCGCCAAATCGCCGTCCCGCAAGGGGCGGCGATTTTCGTTTGCATCGCAGACACATTTCTCACGCAGAGTTCAAGTTGCCGGGAACAGGCCGGGCGCTACCCTTGCGTCACCAAACGAACAGGGAGCGTTTCGATGACCATCAACCGCCGGACTTTTCTGCATTCCGCCGCCGCGACCGGGACCATCATGGTCCTGCCCTTCGCTGCCCGCGCCGAGGCCCACATGGGCGACATGTTCGAGACGGACATGGGCGCCGTGACCGTGCACCCGGTCCACCACGCCTCCATCGTGCTTGAAACGCCGGTGGGCGTGATCTACGTCGACCCGGTGGGCGAGGCGTCGGAATACGAGGGCCTGCCCGCCCCGGACCTGATCCTCATCACGCACGAGCACGGCGACCACTACAACGCCGAGACGCTCTCCGCCGTGAAGCCCGCGGACAAGCCGGTTGCGATCTACACCAACCCGGCGGTCTTCGACATGCTGAACGAGGACATCAAGCCGAGCGCCGAGGCCATGGCGAACGGCGATTCGAAGACCTTCGGCGAGCTGACCATCGACGCGATCCCGGCACACAACGTGACCGAGGACCGGATGAACTTCCACCCGGAGGGCCGCGACAACGGCTACGTCCTGACCATGGGCGATTTCCGGATCTACGTCTCTGGCGACACCGAACCGACCCCCGAGATGGAGGCGCTGACCGACATCGACCTGTGCTTCATGTGCATGAACCTGCCGTTCACGCAAACCGCCGAGCAGGCGGCCGAGGCGGTCAAGGCCTTCATGCCCGCCGTGGTCTATCCCTATCACTACCGCGGCCGCGACGGTGGCACGCAGGACCCGGAGGCTTTCGCCGAAATGGTCGGTGACGCGGCCGAAGTGAAGATGGGCGATTGGTACAAGCCCGGCGAACTGGGCTGACGCACAGCCAACCGGGGGCGCATCACGCACCCTCTTGCAGGCGATTTGTCCTTCCCGCACTCTGCTGCGGGGAGGACATGAAATGCTCGACACCGCCGGCTTTGACCTGAACGCCATTGGGCCGGACTTCATCGAAAATCCCCATCCCATGCTGGCGGCGCTCAGGGAAAAGGCGCCGATGCACCGCAACCCCGACGGCTCCGTCTACCTGACGCGCTACGACGATGTCCTGAAGGTCTATCAGTCGCGCGAGATGTCGTCGGACAAGACCCGCGCCTTCGACGAGAAGTTCGGCGCCTGTCCGCTGCACACCCATCATACCTCCAGCCTCGTGTTCAACGATCCGCCCTATCACACGGTGGTGCGCAAGCTGGTGTCCGGCGCCTTCACCCCGCGCAAGCTGGCCGAGTTCGAGCCGCTGATCGAGGGCATCGTTGACCGCCTTCTGGACCGGGTCGAGGAGATGGGCCGCTTCGACATGATCGACGATTTCGCCAAGGTCCTGCCGACCGAGATCATCTCGTTCATGCTGGGTATCCCGGAGGAGCATCGCGCCCGCCTGAGGGGCTATTCCCTCGCCATCCTCGGCGCGCTGGACCCGGTGGTCTCCAAGGAGAAGCTGGAGGAGGGCAACCGCGCGGTCACGGAGTTCGGCGAGATCCTGGGCGACCTGATCGACCACCGGCGCCGCAACCCGGACGCTGCGCGCCAGGGCGAAGTGCTGCAGAACCTGATCTTTGGCGAACACGACGGACGGCGGCTGACACGCGACGAACTGATCCAGAACTGCATCTTCCTGCTGAACGCCGGGCACGAGACGACGACCAGCCTTGTCGGCAACGCCATCGGGCTCCTGCTGGATTTCCCCTACCAGCACCGCATGCTTCTGGACGACCCGGGCTTGATCGGCACCGCGGTGGAGGAGTTCCTGCGCGTGGAAAGCCC
Source organism: Sagittula sp. MA-2 (assembly GCF_030126985.1). Classification (GTDB taxonomy): domain Bacteria; phylum Pseudomonadota; class Alphaproteobacteria; order Rhodobacterales; family Rhodobacteraceae; genus Sagittula. Next base: position 129,713 of record NZ_CP126145.1, read on the forward strand.
GCTGCAGATCGGCAACCGGCTGGCGGGAGAGGACATTGCCCTGTCGGGCGGCGTTCTGCCGAAGGGCACCTACATCCACACCTCCATCGCCGGGGCCAACCGCGATCCGGAGGTCTTTGCCCATCCCGACGTTCTGGACATCACCCGGCGCCCTAACCGCCAGATCGCCTTCATCACCGGCATCCACGTCTGTCTTGGCGCGACCCTGGCGCGGGTAGAGGGGCGCATCGCCATCGGCCGTTTCGTCGCACGGTTTCCCCGGCTTGTACTGAGCGGGGACCGCAAGCGCGTGCCGCTGGCCCGGTTCCGGGGCTGGGCGACGCTGCCGGTGAGCGTGCGCTGAGGTCCTGCGGGGCCCTGTGCGTGGTGCGGGTGGTGCGTGAGGAGGGGGCGCTGCCCCCGCCCCTTCGGGGCCCCCCGAGGTATTTGCCGCCAAGATGAAGGGGGGCGGGGCGTTCGTGGGTGGGGCGTCAGTCGGTGCCGCGCTGCTTGCGGAGGCGGGCGAAGTAGTCGACGCGTTTGCGCATGTCGCGTTCGAAGCCGCGGTCCACGGGGTCGTAGAACCGGGTGCGGCCCATGTCCTCGGGGAAGTAATCCTGTCCGGAGAACCCGTCCTCGGCATCGTGGTCGTAGGCGTAGCCGGTGCCGTAGCCCTGCTCCTTCATCAGCCGGGTGGGCGCATTCAGGATGTGCTTGGGCGGCATGAGGGAGCCGGTGTCCTTCGCCGACCTGCGCGCGGCCTTGTAGGCCACGTAGGCGGCGTTCGACTTCGGCGCGAGGGCGAGGTAGATCAGCGCCTGTGCCAGCGCCAGCTCGCCCTCCGGCGAGCCGAGGCGTTCGTAGGTGTTCCAGCTGTCGAGGCAGACGGCCTGCGCCTGCGGATCGGCGAGGCCGATGTCCTCGACCGCCATGCGGGTGATGCGGCGGGCGAGGAAGCGGGGGTCTTCGCCCGCGTCCAGCATCCGTGCGAACCAGTAGAGGGCCGCGTCCGGATCGCTGCCGCGCACCGACTTGTGCAGCGCCGAGATCAGGTTGTAGTGGCCGTCGCCGGACTTGTCGTATTGCGCGGCGCGTTTCATCAGCCGGGTCTTCAGCCCGTCGGTGCCGAGTGGTGCTGTGATCTTCCACGACATCACCTGTTCGATCAGGTTCAGGAGGGCGCGGCCGTCGCCGTCAGCCATGTCGATCAGCGCGTGACGGGCACCTTCGTCGAGCGGCAGCTTGCGGTCGAGCATGGTTTCGGCGCGGGTGGCCAGCTTTTCGAGGTCCCCGGCAGAGAGGCGTTCGAGCACCAGAACCTGCGAGCGGCTGAGCAGCGCGCGGTTCAGTTCGAAGGAGGGGTTCTCGGTCGTGGCGCCGACGAGCAGGATCGTCCCGTCCTCCATGTGCGGCAGGAAGCCGTCCTGCTGCGCCTTGTTGAAGCGGTGGATCTCGTCGACGAAAAGCAGCGTGCCGCGGCCTTGCTGGCGGCGCAGCTTGGCCGCGTCGAAGACCTTGCGCAGCTCCGGCACACCGGTGAAGATCGCGCTGATCTGGACGAAGTGCAGGTCGGTGGCATCGGCCAGAAGCCGCGCGATGGTGGTCTTGCCGACGCCGGGCGGCCCCCAGAAGATGATCGAGCCGAGGCTGCCCGCGGCCAGCATGACCCCCAGCGGAGACTCCGGGCCGAGCACCTGCTCCTGCCCGATAACCTCGGCCAGCGTCTGCGGGCGCAGCCGGTCGGCCAGGGGACGGGGGGCGTTGTCGGCGGGCGAGGGTGAGTTGTCGAAGAGGTCGGCCACGGTCAGATCCGGAACTGCAGGACGAGGCGGCGGTTGCCGCGCAGCGCCTCGATCTGGATCAGCCGCCCGGCGCGGCGCATCAGGCGTTCGACGTCGGCGGGTGAGGCCACCGGCGCGCCGTTGACCCGCAGCACGAGGTCGCCGCGCTGCAGCCCGGCCCGCGCGCCGTAGGGGCCGGGGTCGAGGACAGCCACGCCGTAGCTGGTGGAGAGGGGCAGGCCCAGGTCCGCCTGTACGGCAGGATTGACGCGGGCGATGGAGAGGCCGGGCAGGGTCGCGTCTTCGCCGAGGCTGATTGTGTCGCGTGGCGGGTCCTCCGGCGGGGTCATCATGGCGACGCGGGCGTGGGACTGGTCGCCGTCACGGATGTAGAGCACATCCGCCTCCGCCCCGATGCCGCGCACCGACATGCGGAACAGCACCTCGGCGGGGGTGTTGACTGCCATGCCGTCCACCTCGAGGATGACGTCGCCGGTGCGCAGACCTGCCTCTGCAAATGGGCTGGCGGCATGCAGTTCGGCGATGACCACGCCGCCGGGAAGGCCGAGGCCCAGCGTTTCTGACAGGTCCGCGTTCACCGGCTGCGCGGTCATCCCGGCCCAGGGCCGTTCAAAGCGGGTGTTGCCGGCGGCGGCCTGCTTCACGAATTGCGCCACGAGGCCGGAGGGGATCGCGAAGCCGATGCCGTTCGACCCGCCCGACCGGGTGAGGATCGAGGTGTTGATGCCGATCAGGCGCCCCTCGATGTCGATCAGCGCGCCGCCGGAGTTGCCGGGGTTGATCGGTGCGTCGGTCTGGATGAAGTAGCCGCGCGCGTTGCCGGTGGCGGTGCCGGAGCGTGCCAGCCCGCTGACGATGCCCGAAGAGACCGTCTGCCCGACGCCGAAGGGGTTGCCGATGGCCAGCACCAGTTCGCCCACCTCCACCGTGTCGCTGTCGCGGAGGGGCAGGTGGGGCATGTCGGTGGCGCCTTCGAGCTGGAGGATGGCGAGGTCCGATTCCTCGTCGCCCAGGAGCACTTTGGCCGCGTACTCCTGCCGGTTGTTCAGCACCACGCGGATGTCGGTGGCCTGTCCGACGACATGGTAATTCGACACCACGATCCCGTCGTCCGACAGGATCACGCCGGAGCCGAGGGAGTTCTGGATCCGGGGGCGGGCCTGGCTCTGGAAGTCGCGGAAGAGGTTGCCGAAGATCGGGTCGTCGGCGAAGGGGCTGCGGTTCCGCTGCACGACACGGCTGGCGTAGATGTTAACCACCGCGGGGGTTGCCTGTTTCACGAGAGGCGCGAAGCTGAGGGAAATCTGGGCCTGGCTTTGCGGCACCTCGGTCTGGGCGAGGGCGGGCTGGGCGAGAATGGCGGTCAGGCAGAGCAGCAGGACGCGCACGGGGAACCTCCGGTTTTCGTGTCCGGTTGATATGCCTGCCGCGGGGGTACGTTTCAACCCGGCGGAACGCCGCTCCCTGCCCGGGCGTTGACCTTGCAGAGAACGGAAAGAAAAGGAGGACCCCATGCCGGAGCGTTTGAAATCCAAGGACGGGCGCCGCGAGACGGAAGCCTATGTCGATGACGTCGACACGCCGTCGGACCAGGGCCGCGCGCAGGGCAACCTTGAACGAAAGGTGGGCACCCGAGACGAAATGAAGCGTGCCGAGAAGGACGATCCGGGTGCGACCCGCGTCACGAAATCGGACGAAGCGGGCGCCGGGAACCTCGGCGGCCATCACGGCACGGACAAGGGGAGTACCTGAGCATGAGCAAGCTGAAAAACGGAACATGGGTCGTTGTGACGGACAGTGAAAAGGCGCTGTTCCTGCGCAACCTGACCGACCACGACAATCCGAACCTGGATGTCTTCGACGAGGACGAGCAGGAGAATCCCTCGGACCGCGAGCAGTCGGCCAACCGGCCCGGCCGGATGAACGACACCGGCGTGCAGCAGCGTTCGGCCATGGACGACACCGACTGGCATGAATTGGCGAAGGAGCGCTTCGCGGCCGACCTCGCCGAGAAGCTCTATGAGGAGGCGCACAAGGGTTCTTTCAAGCACCTTGTGATTGTCGCCTCGCCGCAGGTGCTGGGCGTGCTGCGTGAGGAGATGCACAAGGAGGTGGCCGACAAGGTCGTCGCCGAGGTGCCGAAGACGCTGACCAACCACCCTGTCCGCGAGATCGAGAAGCTGGTGAAGCGGGAGCTGGACGCGGCGTGATGCCGGGCCAGATGGACGTCGCAGGCACACCTTCGGAAGGAGAGCTGACATGACGGCCATCGTGAAGAAACTTGCGGTGGCGCTTGGCCTTGCTGGCAGCGCCGCCGCGGCGGACAACGCTTTGTTCCTGCGCCTGTCGCCGGACCATGAGGATCTGGAGGCCTACCGATGGTCTGTGCGTCCGGTTCTGGTCTTTGCCCCCGACAGCGACGACGCGCAATACGCAGACCAGATCGCGCTGCTGCGGGCCGCAGAGGCTGGTCTGGCAGAGCGGGACATCGTGGTGCTGACGGATACCGCACCGGACGAGAAGGGGCGCCTGCGGGCCGCCCTGGCGGTCGACGGGTTCGAAGTGCTGCTGGTCGGCAAGGACGGCGGCGTAAAGCTGCGTCAGGAAACACCGCTGTCGGTCGATGACCTCTTTGCCACGATTGATGCCATGCCCATGCGGCAGCGCGAGATGGTGGACTAGACCGGCCATACCGCTTACCAGAAAGAAACAGCCCCCGTCGCTTGCGCGGCGGGGGCTTTCACTGTCCCGGGTCTGTGACCCACGGATCGGCGTTGTGCGCCGTCCGTAATTATTCTTCTGCTTCGAGTGCTTCGAGGCGGGCTTTGTCGGCGGCGCCTTTTGCCTCGGGATCGCGGTCCACCAGCTCGATGATGGCCATCGGCGCCATGTCACCGTAACGGAAGCCGGCCTTCAGGACGCGGGTGTAACCACCGCTGCGCTCTGCGTAGCGCGGGCCGAGGATGTCGAACAGCTTGGCGACGTCCTTGTCTTCCTTGAGCTGGGACGCGGCCTGACGGCGGGCGTGCAGGTCGCCGCGCTTGCCGAGCGTGATCAGCTTGTCCATGATCCGCTTCAGTTCTTTTGCCTTCGGCAGGGTGGTCTTGATCTGCTCATGCTCGATGAGCGAGCCGGCCATGTTCGCCCAGAGTGCCTTGCGGTGCTCGTGGGTACGGTTCAGGCGGCGGTAGCCTTTTGCGTGACGCATTTTCTTACTCCTAACGTGCCCTCTACGGGCGGTTTTGCTTTGTCAGTCCGGCGATGCGTGTCACCGGCTCTCCTTGGGGCCGTGAGGCCCGGAACGAGGCGTTGCCGCCTCGTCAAAGGGTGGGTCCAACCATAAGACGGACCCACCGCTATTCTCAGAACGAGTCTTCCAGCTTCTTGGCCAGATCCTCGATGTTGTCCGGCGGCCAGTCCTCGACGTCCATGCCGAGGTGCAGACCCATTCCGGACAGCACTTCCTTGATCTCGTTCAGCGACTTGCGGCCGAAGTTCGGGGTGCGGAGCATCTCGGCTTCGGTCTTCTGGATCAGGTCGCCGATGTAGACGATGTTGTCGTTCTTCAGGCAGTTTGCCGAACGGACCGAGAGCTCCAGCTCGTCGACCTTCTTCAGCAGCAGCGGGTTGAACTCCAGACCGTCGTCGTCGTCCTGGCGGGTGGCCGACTCGGGCTCTTCGAAGTTGACGAAGATCGACAGCTGGTCCTGCAGGATGCGCGCCGCGTAGGCAATCGCGTCTTCCGGCGTGACGGAACCGTCGGTTTCCACCTTCAGCGTCAGCTTGTCGTAGTCCAGAACCTGGCCTTCGCGGGTCGGCTGAACGTCGTAGGCGACCTTCTTGACCGGCGAATAGATGGCGTCGATCGGGATCAGGCCGATGGGTGCGTCTTCCGGCTTGTTCTTGTCAGCGCTGACGTAGCCCTTGCCCGTGTTCACGGTGAATTCCATGTACACTTCCGCGCCTTCGTCGACGTGGCAGATGACATGGTCACGGTTGAGGATCTCGATGCCGGCGGATTCGGAGATGTCGCCGGCCTTTACCACGCCGGGGCCCTTCGCGGAGACGGAGAGGCGCTTCGGCCCTTCTACTTCCATCTTCAGGGCGACCTGCTTGAGGTTCAGGATGATGTCGGTGACGTCCTCGCGCACGCCTGCAACCGAGGAGAACTCGTGCAGGACGTTGTCGATCTGCACGGAGGTGATGGCCGCGCCTTGCAGCGAGGACAGCAGCACACGACGCAGTGCGTTGCCAAGTGTCAGACCAAAGCCCCGCTCCAGCGGCTCGGCGACGCAGGTCGCCTGCTTGGACGGATCAGCGCCCGGCTTGATCTCAAGCTGGGTCGGCTTGATCAATTCTGCCCAATTCTTGTGGATCATGCAGTTCCCTCCATACCTGCCGGCGTCCCATGTCCAATAGATGCCGACGCCCGAGGTTTCGAAACGACAGAACGAGGCAGGGCATTGTGCCCCGCCTCGTCGAATATTCTGGTCGGATCAGACGCGACGGCGCTTCGGCGGACGGCAGCCGTTGTGCGCGATCGGGGTCACGTCGCGGATGGACGTGATGTTGAAGCCGACGGCAGCCAGCGCACGCAGCGCGGATTCACGACCCGAACCGGGGCCCTGCACTTCGACTTCGAGCGTCTTCACACCGTGTTCCTGTGCCTTCTTGCCTGCGTCTTCCGCGGCGAGCTGGGCAGCGTAGGGGGTCGACTTGCGCGAACCCTTGAAGCCCATGGTGCCTGCGGAGGACCAGGAGATGGCGTTGCCCTGAACGTCGGAGATCAGGATCTTGGTGTTGTTGAAGGTCGAGTTCACATGCGCCACGCCAGCGGCGATGTTCTTGGAGACCTTTTTCTTGCCGCTGGTGCGGCGAGTATCGCGTGCCATTGGTCGGTGCCTCCCTTACTTCTTCTTGCCTGCGATGGGCTTTGCGGGGCCCTTGCGCGTGCGTGCGTTGGTGTGGGTCCGCTGGCCGCGGACGGGGAGGTTGCGACGATGGCGCAGGCCGCGGTAGCAGCCGAGGTCCATCAGGCGCTTGATGTTCATCTGCACGTCGCGGCGCAGGTCGCCCTCGACGGTGTAGTTGGCGTCGATGTGCTCACGGATGGCGAGGACTTCGGCGTCCGAAAGCTCGTTCACGCGACGGGTCGCGTCGATGCCCACGGCTTCGCAGATGGCCCGGGCCGATGTGTGGCCGATACCGGTGATGTAGGTGAGCGCGATCGGTACGCGCTTGGCGGTCGGGATGTTGACGCCGGCAATACGTGCCAAGTCTCTGTTCCTTTCGTTGCGAGCCCGTAGCACCGGGCCCTTTTTTCACAACATGAGCCCGTGCGGTCGGCGCACGGGCTGTCCGTCATTTCTCAGGTGATCTGCCCGGCACGAAGGCCTTCGATTCGGGCGGCTTCCCATGCGGGATGGGGCTACCTAAGGGGCGGACGCCACAACGTCAACCCCTGTCAAGTCCTCGTTTCGGGCAAATCGGGATATAGCCCTGAACGGGCGTATAAGCCAGTACATAAACCGTTGTCCGTGCACCCGGATCATGACATTGTGGTCCGGTCAACGAAAATGGTGTGCTCGGGGGAGTGGATGATCACACAGGTCGTTTACGTCAGTCGCGCGGTTCATGCGATGGGCCGCGGGACCGACAGGGATATCCTGAGGGTGGCGCGGAAACGCAATGCGGAACTTGGCCTGACGGGGTTCCTCTTCCGGACGCGCACCCACTACATCCAGCTCCTCGAAGGGCCGCCCGAGGCGGTCGGGCAGGTGACGGCGTCCCTGCGCCGCGACCCGCGCCATACCGATTTCGACGTGATCCGCACGATGCAGGCCGACACCCGCAGTTTTGCGCGCTTTGCCATGGGCTACGACGACGTGCTGCAAATGCGTGCGGCGACGTTCATCGAGAGCCTGAAGTCCTCTGCCATCTCGGATTCAAGCCTGCGGGCCCATGTCGAACTGCTGGCCGTGGGACGGCGCAGGAAAAAGGCCGCTCTCGCGGCCTCTCTCGGTCAACTCGTTTCAGGGATGACGTTCAGCCGTCGAGCTTCCCGCCAATAGCCGACTTGATCTCGTCGATCTCGCCCAGGCCGTCCACGCGGCTGTGCACGCCTGCATGGTAGTAATAGCCGATCAGCGGGGACGTCTGCTTGTAGTAGGCCATCAGGCGCGTGCGCAGCGATTCCTCGTTGTCGTCGGCGCGGCGCTTGAACTCCGTCCCGCCGCACTTCGAGCACTTGCCATCCTCGGGGATCGGCTTGGTGATGTCGTTGTAGACCTCGCCGCAGGAGCCGCAGGTGGAGCGCGCGGTGATGCGCTTCACCAGGGCCTCATCCTCGACGCGGAGTTCGATCACCTTGTCCAGCGTCTGGCCCACTTCCTCCAGCAGCTCACCCAGCGCATCGGCCTGCTTCAGGGTGCGCGGGAAGCCGTCGAAGATGAAGCCCGACGCCTTCTCGGTGGTCAGCTTCTCGCGGATCAGGCCGATCACGATGTCGTCGGTAACAAGCTCGCCGCGTGCCATCACGTCGGCGACCTTCTTGCCCATTTCCGTTCCGCTGTCCTTCGCCTCGCGCAGCATGTCACCGGTCGAGAGCTGCACCATGCCGCGTTCTTCCACGAGAAACCGAGCCTGTGTGCCCTTGCCCGCCCCCGGCGGCCCCAAAAGAATGATATTCATCGCCGCGCAGGTCCTCCACGTTTCTTGCGCGCCTTACCCTTACCACGCAACTGGGATTTCTGGATAAGACCTTCGTATTGATGCGCCAGGAGGTGGCTTTGCACCTGCTGGATGGTGTCCATGGTCACGGAAACCACGATCAGTACGGAAGTACCACCGAAATAGAACGGAATGGCAAGCTGCGTGCGCAGGATTTCCGGCATGAGCGCGACACCGGCCAGGTACAGGGAGCCCACCACCAGCACGCGGTTCACCACGTATTCGAGGTACTCCGCCGTCTTCTTGCCCGGACGGATGCCGGGGACAAAGCCGTTCTGGTTCTTGAGGTTGTCCGCCACGTCGTCCGGCTTGAAGGAGACGTTGAACGTGTAGAAGTAGGCGAAGAAGACGATCATCGCCCCGAAGAACAGCAGGTAGAGCGGCTGGCCGGGACCGAAGTAGGCAAGGATCGTCGACATCACCGGGCCAGCCGAATCCGAGCCGGAGAAGGTGGAGATCGTCACCGGCAGCAGAAGCAGCGACGAGGCGAAGATCGCCGGGATGACGCCCGCCGGGTTGACCTTCACCGGCAGGTGGGAGGACTGCGCCTCGGTCATCTTCATGCCGACCTGGCGGCGCGGGTACTGGATCGTGATCTTCCTCAGCGCCCTCTCCATGAAGACGACGAAGGCGATCAGCGCCGCGACGGCCAGGATCACGCCGACGATCACCGCAGGGCTGATGGCGCCCGACCGGCCGGAAGCGAAGAACTGCGCCAGGGCTGCGGGCAGTTCGGCGACGATGCCGACGAAGATGATCAGCGAGATGCCGTTGCCGACGCCGCGCGCGGTGATCTGCTCACCCAGCCACATCAGGAACATGGTGCCGCCGACAAGCGTGATCACGCAGGAGGCACGGAAGTACCAGCCCGGATCGGTCACGAGGTCGCCGCCTTCGAGGCTGACGGCAAGGCCGTAGGCCTGCATGGTGGCCAGCGCGACAGTGGCGTAGCGGGTGTACTGGTTGATCTTCTTGCGGCCCTGCTCGCCCTCTTTCTTGAGCTGCTCGAGCGCCGGCACCATGGCCGTCAGAAGCTGCACCATGATGGAGGCGGAGATGTAGGGCATGATCCCCAGCGCGAAGATACCCATCCGGCCGAGCGCACCGCCGGTGAACATCGACACGATGCCCGCAACGCCGGTCGAGGCCTGCTCCACGAAGTCACGCAGCGCGGCGCCGTCGATCCCGGGAACCGGGATGAAGGTGCCGAGGCGATAGACGATCAGAAGGCCGAGGGTAAAGAAGATGCGGTTGCGCAGGTCGGTTGCCTTACCCAGCGCGGCCCAGCTGGTGTTGGCGGCCATCTGCTCTGCTGCGGATACCATGCGGAGCTCTCTTTTCAGGCAAACGCCGCCAAGACGGGTTTTCCGTCTGGCGGCGCTTTGGGAAAACTGGGGGCTATGTAAGCGGCGCTGACGCCGCTCACAACCCGGTTTTGCGCCGCAGGGCGCGGGCGGAGGTTACTCCGCAGCCGCGACCTTGAGCGCGCCACCGGCCTTTTCGACCGCTTCGACAGCCGACTTGGATGCGCCGGTCACGTCGATGGTCAGGGCGGTGGTCACGTCGCCCTTGGCGAGGACGCGGATGCCGTCCAGCTTGCGGCGCACGAGGCCCGAGGACACCAGCGTGTCTTCGTTGATGTTGGCGGCGTCCAGCTTGCCTGCGTCGACGAACTTCTGGATGAGGCCCAGGTTCACCACGGCAAAGCTCAGGCGGTTCGGCTTGGTGAAGCCACGCTTGGGCAGACGCTGGTAGAGCGGCATCTGGCCGCCTTCGTAGCCGTTGATCGCCACGCCCGAACGGGATTTCTGACCCTTGATACCACGGCCACCCATCTTGCCCTTGCCCGAACCCGGGCCGCGGCCGATGCGTTTCTTGGTCTTGGTTGCGCCGGGATTGTCGCGCAGTTCATTGAGTTTCATGTCGCTTCTCCATTGCCGGATGTGGCCCTCGAAGCGATACGGGCCAACCACGGCTTTTCTTGATTGTGAAGTGTGGCCGCGCAAGTCGAGTCGGGCCACCGGGGGCGTATAGTCGCTGAGGGGCTGCCGTGCAAGGGAGGAGTGCGGCCCGCCCTTTCCCTCGGCAGGAACCGGAGCGTGCGACCGTTCGATGTGTGTCCTCAGGCGGGAGCGATATGGCTTTATTTACCTCGCAAATGTGAAGGCAATGGGCGCCGATCCTGCCGGGTTGCGCCGGACGCCATGACGATAAACGGACCATGATGCTCGGTAGCGATTGACTTTCCGCACCGCAGCGATCATATGCCCCTCAGCCGCACCCGCCGCGTGAGCGGGGCAGACGGGCAATATGGCCCGCACGGCTGTTTCGGCACATCCAACCTGCCGACCACACTCCCTGACATGGCTCCCACATCACGCTTGGGTCCAGACCCGCGACAGGCGCCCGACATACGGTCCGGTGCCCGCGTTCGCGGTCCCCTTGCGGTCCTGCCCTTCCGGCGGGTGCCACGCTATTCGCGCCTGCTGGCGCTTCGAAGGAACACCTTTTGGATTTTGACATGCTGGGGCTGCCGCCCCGCCTCCTGGCGAACCTCGCCGACCTGAACATCACCGATCCGACCCCGATCCAGACCCAGGCCATCCCGCACGCGCTGAACGGCCGCGACGTGATGGGCCTTGCGCAGACGGGCACCGGCAAGACGGCCGCCTTCGGCCTGCCGATCGTCACCACCATCATGCGCGACCAGTCGCGCCCCGGCCCGAAACAGGTGCACGGCCTGATCCTTGCGCCGACCCGCGAACTGGCCAAGCAGATCGTGGACAACCTGCGCGCCTACTCCGCCAATACCCCGGTCAAGATCGGCCTGGTCACCGGCGGCAATTCCATCAACGGACAGATCAACCGTCTTGCCAAGGGCACCGACCTGCTGGTCGCCACCCCGGGCCGCCTGATCGACCTGATGGAGCAGAAGGCCGTCCGGCTGGACGCGACCCGCTTCCTCGTGCTGGACGAGGCCGACCAGATGCTGGACCTCGGCTTCATCCACGCGCTGCGGCAGATCGCCAAGGTCCTACCGAAAGAGCGTCAGACCATGCTTTTCTCGGCCACCATGCCGAAGCAGATGGCCGAGATCGCCGCGGCCTACCTGACCGATCCCATCCGGATCGAAGTCACGCCTCCGGGCCAGCCGGTCGAACGCATCGACCAGTCGGTGCACTTCGTCGAGCAGAAGTCCAAGACATCGCTTCTGGTCAGCCACCTCGACGGTCACCGTACCGAGGCCGCGCTGGTCTTTGCCCGCACCAAGCACGGTGCGGAGAAGCTGAAGCGCCACCTCGAGGACAAGGGCTTTGCCGCCGGTTCGATCCACGGCAACAAGAGCCAGGGTCAGCGGGACCGCGCGCTGAAGGCCTTCCGTGACGGAGAGCTGACGGTGCTGGTCGCGACAGACGTGGCCGCCCGCGGGATCGACATCCCATCGGTGCGCTACGTCTACAACTACGATCTGCCCAACGTCGCCGACAACTACGTCCACCGGATCGGGCGCACCGCGCGCGCGGGCCGGGACGGGACGGCGGTCGCCTACTGCTCGGCCGAGGAGATGGGCGAGTTCAAGGCCATCGTGAAGCTGATGGGCCGCGAGATCGAGGTCGCGGGCGGCGAAGCCTGGGAACCGGTGAAGCCCGTGGGCCGCGGCAACGGTCGTGGCCGGGGCGGTCGTCCCGGTGGCGGCGGTCAAGGCGCGAAGCACGGCGGCGGTCACAAGCCGGCCCATGCCAAGCCCGCCGCAGCCAAGGGCCGTCCGCGCCGCCAGCGCCGCGCCAAGGCAGCCTGAGCCTGAATTGACGAGCGAAGGCCGTCCCGCATCCCGCGGGGCGGCCTTCGCATGCTTGACAACCACCCCCACATTCGTGACGACACCGGCATGACACCACTTCTGCAAGTAGCCCTTGGCGGCGCGCTCGGCGCCTCGGCCCGGTACATGACCGGCCTTGGCATGGCGCGCCTGATGGGCAAGGGATTCCCCTGGGGGACGCTGACGGTGAACATCGTCGGCAGCTTCGCCATGGGCGTCCTTGTCGTGGTGCTGGCGCATCTGGGCGGCAACCGCCTTGCGCCGCTCCTGATGACCGGCGTGCTGGGCGGGTTCACCACCTTCTCGGCCTTCTCGCTGGACGCGGTGACGCTTTACGAACGCGGGCAACTTGGCATCGCGGCGCTTTACGTGGGCGCGTCGGTGGTCGTCTCCATCGCGGCGCTCTTCGCGGGGCTGCTGCTGGCACGGAGCGTGACGACATGAGCCGGGTACAGACCATCACAGTGGGGCCGGGCGACGGCGACCAGCGGCTGGACCGCTGGCTCAAGCGGCTGTTCCCCCACGTCGCCCAGACCCGCATCGAGAAGATGTGCCGCAAGGGTGAACTGCGGATCGACGGCGGGCGCTGCAAGGCATCCTCGCGGATCGAGACGGGCATGCAGGTGCGCATCCCGCCGCTGCCCGAACCGGGGCAAGTGGAAAGCGCGCCGAAACCCTCCTTCAACGAGAAGGACGCGGAGATGATCCGCGACTGCGTCTTGTGGAAGGACGACCACATCATCGCGCTGAACAAGCCCCCGGGGCTGGCGACGCAGGGCGGCTCCGGCCAGACCCGGCACGTCGACGGCCTGTCGGAGGCGCTGACCTTCGGCATGGACGAAAAGCCCCGGCTTGTGCACCGGCTGGACAAGGACACCTCGGGCGTCCTGCTGCTGGCGCGCACCCGTGCCGTGGCCAAGTCGCTGACGGAGGCGATCCGGCACCGCGAGGCGCGCAAGATCTACTGGGCGCTCGTTGCCGGTGTGCCGACCCCCTACCTTGGCGAGATAAAGTACGGCCTGGTGAAGGCGCCCGGCCATGGCAAGGGCGGCGAGGCCGAGAAGATGCGCTGCGTGCATCCGAAGGACATCGCCACGACCGAGGGCGCCAAGCGGGCGCATACGCTATACGCCACGCTTTACCGCGTCGCGGGTCGCGCGTCCTGGGTGGCGATGGAGCCGATCACCGGCCGAACCCACCAGCTTCGCGCGCACATGGCCGAGATCGGGCACCCGATCATCGGCGACGGCAAGTACGGCGGCTCCGGTCAGGAGAACCTCGGCGACGGCTGGGGCGCACAGCTTGGCGGGATCATCTCGAAGAAGCTGCACCTGCACGCGCGGTCGTTGACGCTGCTGCACCCGGTGACGAAGAAGCCCTTCACCGTGACCGCCCCGCTGCCCGAGCACATGAAGCAAAGCTGGGACACGCTGGGCTGGGAAGAGGACTTTGCCGACGACGATCCGTTCGAGGCGCTGCATTGACCGATCTGAAGCTTGTCATCTTCGACGTCGACGGAACGCTGGTGGACAGCCAGGGCGATATCCTCGCCGCGATGACCCGGGCCTTCGACAGTCAGGACCTGCCGCAACCGGCGCGCGAGGATGTGCTGGGCATCGTCGGCCTGTCGCTGCCGGTCGCGATGGAACGGCTTGCGCCGCAACTGGGCGTCGTCCGCAGGACGCATCTGGTGGAGGCCTACAAGCGGTCCTACGCGGCGATCGTGAAGGAGGGTGGGGCGATGGCCTCGCCGCTCTATCCGGGCATCCCGGAGCTTCTCGACCGGCTGGGCGCCATCGACAACGTCTTGCTGGGCGTGGCGACAGGCAAATCCCGCAAGGGGCTGACGGCGCTTCTGAACGCGCACGGCCTGACGGGCCGGTTTGTCACCACGCAGGTTGCCGACGACCATCCCTCGAAACCGCATCCGGCGATGATATATGCGGCGCTCGATGACGTGGGCGTGGATGCGCCTCAGGCGGTGATGATCGGCGACACGAGTTACGACATGGACATGGCGGACGCTGCGGGCATACCCGGTATTGGCGTGACATGGGGCTATCATCCGGCGACGGCGCTGATCAACGCCGCCCGGGTGGTGTCCGACACGGCGGGCCTGCAGGCCGCGATCTTCGACATCCTGGAGGTCTCTGCATGAGCGAATGGGCAATGAAACGCTTCTGGAAGGACGCGACGGTCGAGCCGTCCGGCCCGGGGTTTGCCGTCAAGCTGGACGGGCGCGGGGTGAAGACCCCGGCCAAGACGCCGCTGATCGTCCCGACCGAAGGGCTGGCCGAGGCGGTGGCTGCCGAATGGCGCGCGCAGGACGAGCGCGTGAACCCGCTGACCATGCCCTTCACCCGCATGTCCAACTCGGCCCTCGACAAGGTGGCCACCCAGCGTGCGGATGTGGCGGAGATGCTGGCCTCTTACGGCGACAGCGATCTTCTGTGCTACCGCGCCGACAAGCCCGCCGCACTGGTGAAGCGCCAGATTGACGGCTGGGACCCGCTGCTCGATTGGGCGGCGGAGACATACGGCGCACGGCTGGAACCGCGCGCCGGTGTCATGCACCAGCCGCAGACGCCGGACGCATTGGCGCGCCTGTCGCGGGAGGTGCACGCCCTGGACGCCTTCCAGCTTGCCGCGTTCCACGATCTCGTATCCATGTCGGGCTCGCTGGTGCTGGCCCTCGCGGTGATCCGCGGACATCGAGACGCGGAAGAGGCGTGGCGGCTGTCCCGGATCGACGAGACATGGCAGGAAGAGCAGTGGGGCGTCGACGAGGAAGCGGCAGAAATTGTGGCCCTGAAGCGGAACGAATTTCTGCACGCCGCGCGTTTCTACGTGCTATCAACCGTTTGAAGGCCCGGGCGGGCCTTTGGCGGATCGTGGATGACAGCACGGGATCGCGGCTTGACCTCTTGGCAGGAATCCGCCCAAACTGTCGCCGATCAAGAGGGATGAACCCTCATAATTTCCTGAATCCGAAGGCTGATCCGACGGTTGATGGCGAGGCAAAGACCTGAAGGTGAGGACGGCATGTACAGGATAATCGGCGCAGGGCTCGCCATGCTGCTTGCGGGCGCCGCAACGGCAGGGACGTTGGACGAGGTCAAGACGCGCGGAACCCTGAACTGTGGCGTGAACACCGGGCTCGTCGGTTTCGCCTCCAAGGATTCCAATGGCGAATGGCGCGGGTTCGACGTCGGCATGTGCCGGGCCGTGGCCGCGGCCGTCCTTGGCGACCCGATGGCCGTCAACTTCGTTGAGACCACCGCCGCGACCCGCTTTACCGCGCTGAATGCAGGGGAAATCGACCTGCTGGTGCGCAACACGACGTGGAGCTTCGCGACGGACGTCGACCTGAAGGTCGATTTCGCCGGGATCAACTATTACGACGGTCAGGCCTTCATGGTGCCCAAGACGCTGGGGCTGAGCTCGGCGAGGGAACTGGACGGGCGGTCGATCTGTGTGCAGGCCGGCACCACGAGCGCGCTGAACGTCGACGAGTATTTCGACCGCTACCAGATGAGCTACGAGGCGGTGCCGGTCGAAGGCACGGCAGAAGCGCAGTCGCTTTACCTTGAGGGCGCGTGCGAGGTCTATTCGTCCGATGCTTCCCAGCTGGCCGCGATCCGCGCCACCTTCGCCAACCCGGGCGACCACGTCCTTCTGGAAGACATCATCTCGAAGGAACCGCTGGGACCGGCGATCCGGCATGGCGACAACGACTGGGCCGATATCGTGCGCTGGACGCTGAACGCCCTGATCGCCGCCGAGGAGCTGGGCGTCAACTCGGCTAACGTCGACGAACTGAAGGCACAGGGCACCAGCACGCCGGAGATCAACCGGCTGCTCGGGCTCGAAGGGCGCATGGGCGAGATGCTGGGGCTCGACGCCGATTGGGCGGTCCGGGCGATCAAGGCGGGCGGCAACTATGGCGAGCTCTTCTCGCGCAATATCGGGGTGGACACGCCCATTGGTCTGTCGCGCGGACTGAACCTGCAGTGGACCGAGGGCGGCCTGCTTTACAGCCCGCCGTTTCGCTGAGGCCGGGGCAGGGCTGACCGGCTTGCGGATCAGTCGCTGAAATCGCGCCCGACGGCGAAATCCACAGTTTCGCCCTGCGCATCCAGCGCTTTCCAGGCCGTGATCGGAAAATCCACCACCAGCGTCGCGCAGGTCGGATAGTCGTCAAAGCGCGGATGGTCCGGCGGCGTGGCAACGATGCTATGCGCGAAAAGCCCGATGCCCGGGTTGTGCCCCAGCATCAGCACGGTGTCGCCCTTTGCCTTGCGCAGCGCCTTGCGCATCTTGTCCGGCGTGGCGAGGTACAGCCCCTTCTGATAACTGGTCGGCGCGGTGATGCGCAGCAGGTCCAGCGTCTCGCGCGTGCGCTGCGCGCTGGAGCAGAGGATCTGGTCGGGCAGGTAGCCCTTCTCTCGCAGCCAGTCGCCCATGGCTTCGGCGGACCTTTGGCCCCGGGCGTTCAGTGGACGGGCGGAGTCGGGCTGGCCGAGGGACCAGTCGGACTTGGCGTGGCGCATCAGGATCAGGCGTTTCACGGTAGGTAAGGCCTCATGAATGCGGACATGTGGAAGGTGGACTGTTCAGGGCGCCGCCGGAAGTCTTTCGCTACCGGGCAGGCGCGCCGGACGAGGCAGCCCTGCCGGCACGCGGCCCCCTCAGGGCTTGCCACGTGGGCCTGACAGCGCGAGACATCGTAGGCCTGCCGCTCTGCCAGCGCGGACACCGGGCAGGCGGTCGTGCAGGGGGCGGCGCAGGTGTCACAGGGGCGCGTGGGCGGCGCGGGAAGGTCGAGCCGGTCGGGCAGGGCCAGCGCGCCGCGAAAGCTGAGGAACAGCCCCGCTTCGTCATGCACCAGAAGGCCCACGGGGGACGGCCAGCATCGCCCGCTGTCCACGGCCCATCGCAGGAACGGCGGGTATGGCGGACCGTCGGACGGGAAGATGGCAGGCGCGCCGAGGTCCGAGGCCAGCGCGCCGATCACCCGTTTCGACCAGCGGTCCAACGGGTCCTCGCCGCCGTCGCCATACTCGGGCGAAGCGGTGAACACCTGCCAGAGACGCGGCTCGTCCGGGCCCAGCAGCACGATGGTCCCAGTGCCTTCGGGCGCGCCGTCGTCCGGGCCGGGATGGAGCGCACCGCGCACGGCCAGTGCCTGCGCGCGGGCCGCGTCATCCACCCGGTCGAGGGTCATCTGCGCGGGGTGAGCGGCGGCAGGTCCGGTTGCCGGATCATCGAGCCCGAGCCATGTTCGGTGAAAAGCTCCAGCAGGCAGGCGTTGGGCACGCGGCCATCGACGATGACCACGGCGCGCACGCCTTCCTCCAGCGCCTTCAGCGCAGTCTCGGTCTTCGGGATCATGCCGCCCGCGATCACCCCTTCGGCGGTCAGCTTGCGGATGTCGTCGGGGACAAGCTCTGTCACCACCTCGCCCGAGCTGTCCTTCACCCCGGCCACGTCCGTCAGAAGAAGCAGGCGATCCGCCTTCAGCGCACCCGCGATTGCCCCGGCCGCAGTGTCGCCGTTGACGTTGAAGGTTTCGAGCGGGTCCATGCCGGTCGCCACGGGCGCCACCACGGGGATGATCCCGGCGGTGAAGAGGTCGCGCAGCACCTGCACGTTCATCTCGATCGGGCGCCCGACAAAGCCCAGTTCCGGATCGTCGGCCTCGCAGACCATCAGGTCGTCGTCCTTGCCCGACAGGCCCACGGCGCGGCCGCCCTCGTCCATGATCGCCTGAACGATCCGCTTGTTCACGAGGCCGGTCAGCACCATCTCGACCACTTCGACGGTGGCCTGGTCGGTGACGCGCTTGCCGCGCACGAACTCCGACTTGATGTCGAGCCTCTTGAGCATGTCGTTGATCATCGGCCCGCCACCGTGCACGACGATGGGGTTCACGCCCACCTGGCGCATCAGCACGATGTCACGGGCAAATTCCGCCATCGCGTCGGCGTCGCCCATCGCATTGCCGCCGAACTTCACGACGACGATGGCGCCGGAATAGCGTTGCATGTAGGGCAGGGCCTCGGAGAGGGTCCGGGCGGTCGCTTTCCAGTCTTTGTTCATGTTGCGCGGTCTCATCTGGTCGTTCCCTTGGCATCTGCTGCGACAATGCCGCGGGCGGGACAGGAATGCCAGTGGGTGTTGTGGCAAAGACGGGAGTGCGCGGGGGGCTTCCGGCATCCGGTGGATCAGGCGCCCGGCTGCCCGCGGGCGCAGGGGCGCGATTCGATGCGGGGCAGTGGCCGCCGCGGGTCAGGTCAGCGTGGCGATGATGCTGCGCAGCGTGGCGATGCCATCGCCCTTCTCGCTGCTGGTCACGACGATCTCGGGATATGCAGCGGGGTGCTTGGCCAGCTGGCCGCGGACCTGATCGAGGATCTTGTCGTGTGCCGCGCCCTTCACCTTGTCCGCCTTGGTCATCACGACCTGGAAGGTCACGGCAGAGCGGTCGAGCAGGGTCATGATCTCGTTGTCGACGGACTTTACCCCGTGGCGATGGTCGATCAGCACGAAAGCCCGGCGCAGGGAGACACGCCCGGCAAGATACGCCTTCAGCAGGGCCTGCCACTTCTCGACGACCTGCACCGGCGCATTGGCAAAGCCGTAACCCGGAAGGTCGACGAGGTAGCGTTCGCTGCCAAGCGTGAAATAGTTGATTTCCTGCGTGCGGCCCGGCGTATTCGAGGCGCGGGCCAGTCCCTTGCGGCCGGTCAGCGCGTTGATCAGGCTGGACTTCCCGACGTTGGAGCGACCGGCAAAGCAGACCTCTGCCCGGTCGTCGGGCGGCAGGCCGTCCATGGCCACGACGCCCTTGAGGAAGTCGACCTCTCCGACGAACAACTTGCGCGCGGCCTCGCGCGCAGCGTCATCGGGTTCTTCGGCCAGCGGAAAGCGCAGTTCCATCACAGGCACCTCACGTCGTCGCCGATGGCGATCCGGCCGGGGCGGACGACTTCTGCCCGGACGGTGAAATCCCGGTGGCCCCAGCTGTCGAGCGCGCCGAGCACGTCATGGTCGCGGGTGCCGGTGTCAGGATTGTTGTGGGTGGCAAGGCAGCGGTCGGTCCGTTCGCGGACGTGCAGCACGGCCTCTCCGATCTGGACCTCGCGATACATCCAGTCGAACTCCTCCCACGGAGCGCCGCCGTCGAACCACAGGTTGCCGCGCCAGCGATGCACGGAGAGCGGTTGCCCCACGCGCTGTTCAACCGCGCGGTGGGACGAGAGGTTGCCGATGGTGATCGACGGAAACTCGCTGTCGGTGAAGCCGCGCGTCTCTCCGCGCACGACGCGGGCCGACTGTGCCCGGTTCTCCGGCACGAAGCCGCGGGTCCAGTCGATCAGCCGCTCGCCCTCGGAATCGGGATCGAAGGTCAGGTCCGGGCGATCAGGATGAGAGAGCGTCACGACGCCCCGCTCTTCGTCCAGCCGCGCGGTGATCGCCGCCAGAAGCGGCGCCTTGGTTCCGATCGAGAAGTTGTTGCAGCGCACCCAGCGGCTGCCATCGGCGTCGCTGTGCTCATGCGCCACGGCCCAGTGACGGTCCCAAGGCAGCGTCTGACCGGGCGCAAGCTGCGCCTCGGTCAGGGCCTCTCGGCCATGGCTCTTGATCGGGAACCGCCAGATCTGGGTCAGCCGCGCGGTCATTTCTTCGCGGCCGCCTCGCCCTTCTTGCCGCGCTTGAAGCTGCCCCTGATGTTGCCCAGCACGTCGGGGTGATAGCCGTGGCTGCGCATGATCAGGTACTGCTGCGTGAAGGTGATCGTGTTGTTGGTGATCCAGTAGACCACGAGACCGGAGGCGAAGCCGCCGAGCATGAACATGAACACCCACGGCATCCAGGCAAAGATCATCTGCTGCGTCGGATCGGCCGGCGCCGGGTTCAGTTTCTGCTGAAGCCACATGGAGATGCCGAGCAGGATCGGCAGGATGCCGATGAAGACCAGCGCGAGGATCGAACCCGCCTCGGGCGCGGCCCAGGGCAGCAGGCCGAACAGGTTGTACAGCGAGGTGGGATCAGGTGCGCTGAGGTCCTGGAACGGCCCGAAGAAGGGCGCGTGCCGCAGTTCCAGCGTGACGAAGATCACCTTGTAGAGCGAGAAGAAGATCGGGATCTGCAGAAGGATCGGCAGACAGCCCGCGGCGGGGTTCACCTTTTCCTTCTTGTAGAGCGCCATCATCTCTTTCTGGAGCTTCTCGCGGTCGTCGCCTGCGCGCTCCTTCAGCTTCTCCATCTCGGGCTGCAGTTCCTTCATCTTCGCCATGGAAGCGTAGGACTTGTAGGCCAGCGGGAAGAGCAGGATCTTCAGCAGGACGGTCAGGCCGATGATGGCGATGCCCATGTTGCCGATCACGCCGTGCAGCCAGTGCAGGACAGCGAACATCGGCTTGGTCAGGAAGAAGAACCAGCCCCAGTCGATGCTGTCGAGGAAGCGGTCGACGCCGTTCTTCTGGTACTCGCGGATGGTTTCCCATTCCTTGGCGCCGGCAAAAAGCTGGCTGGTGACCTGCTGGGTCTGGCCGGGAGCCACGGTCATCGTCGGCATGCGCGCCGTGGTCTGGTAGATGTCGTTGCTCTGGTTGTGGAAGGTGCTGATCTTGGTCCCGGGCTGGGTCGGGATCAGGATGCTCATCCAGTAGTGGTCGGTGAAACCGGTCCACCCGGCGGTCTCCATGGTGGTGTCCTGGTGCTGACCGGCGCTCTGGAAATCGTCGTAGTCGGTTTCCGCCAGTTCGCCGTCGATCATGGAAATCCCGCCTTCGTGAAGAATGAAGAAGTTCTTCACGTTCGAGGGTTCGCCATGGCGGGCCAGAACGCCGTAGGGGGCCAGCGAAACGGAGGCGTCGCTGGCGTTCTCGACGGTCTGGGTGACGGTGAACATGTAGTCCTCGTCGACCGCGATGGTGCGGCGGAAGATCAGGCCCGACGGGCTGTCCCAGCGCAGTGTCACGGGCGTCTCGGTGGTCAGCGTCTCGCCGGTCTCGACACTCCAGACGGTGTTGGCGCCGGGCACCTCCTCCATCGAGAGGCCGCCGCCGGGGGCCCAGCCGTACAGCGTGTAGTAGGCATCGTTGGAGCCCACACGTTGGAACACCTGGACGATCTCGTCGCTGTCGAGCGAGACGGTGTAGTCCTTGAGGCGCAGGTCGTCGAGGCGGCCGCCGGTCAGGGCGATGGAGCCTTCGAGGCGCGCGGTTTCCAGCGGCAGGCGGGGCGCGTCCGCGGCGGCGCCGACGGGCTGTCCGGTCGGGGCCGCGGCTTCGGTGCCGGGGGCCGCGTCCGGGACGGCTGCGACGCCGGGCGCCGGGTCGGCAGTCTGCGTCACCTCAGTTGGGGCATTGGGATCCTCGACCGGCTCCTGCGGTGGGAAGAGAATGAACCATACGAGGATGACAACGAAGCTGAGCGCCGTTGCCAGGAATAGGTTCTTGTTCTGTTCATCCATCGGGGGGGCCTGCCTTTCCACTTGAAAGTCACCGCCGGGTTCAATCGTCCCCGGCCTGAAAGGTCAAGCGGATTCCGGTCATATATGCGAGATGCGGCCCATGGTAACAGGCAAGCGCGGCGCGCCGCACGTCGGGATCAGCCGGAACTGCGTCCCAGCCGCTGTGCCCCGGCGATGCGTTCGTCATGCTGATGCGCCCATTCGGCGATCTGGTCGGCGGGCATCGGGCGGGCGATCCCGAACCCCTGGACATGGTCACAGCCAAGCTGTGCGAGGAGGGCGTGTTCGCCCACGCTTTCCACCCCTTCGGCCAGCGTTTCGAGGCCCAGCCGGTCGGCCATGCCCAGGATTGCGGCCAGCATGCGGTGCTGGTCTTCGTCCCGGTCGATGCGCGTGACAAAGCTGCGGTCGATCTTCAGCCGGTGCACCTTGAACCGGCGGAGCGAGGTGATGGAGGCGTGGCCCGTGCCGAAGTCGTCGAGGTCGATCTGGCACCCCAGCTTGCCCAGTTCCACGATGTTGCGGGCCACGACCCCTTCGGGGGAACTGGCAATGACGGTTTCCAGCACTTCGACGCCAAGCCGTTCCGGCGTCAGCCCGAAACGATCCAGCTCCCATTGGATACGCTCCACCAGTCGGGGATCGCGCAACTCCTGGTCGGAGAAATTGACACTGACCCGCGGGATCGACAGCCCGGCGGTGTCCCAGCTGCGCAACGCCGTCAGCGAATGTTGCAGGATGACCTCGGACAGGCGTTCCATCCGGCCCGCGTCTTCGAGAACACGGAGGAACTGTGCCGGGGGGACGATGCCGCGGGTCGGATGGATCCAGCGGGCCAGCGCCTCCACCCCGCTTATGCGCCCGGTGGACGTGCACAGCTGCGGCTGGAACCACGGCTGGATCTGCCCGGCGGCAAGGGCGCGGTCGACCTCGGACTTGAGTGTCTTCTGCTCCGTGTGCGCGAGCCGCATGTGTTCCGACCAGGCGCGGATGGCGGAGGGGCCGTTGGCGACCGCCTCGGCAAGGGCGACCTGCGCCGCTTCGAGAAGCTGCGCGCCCTTCGCACCGGAGGGCATGCGGGGACTGCCGCAGAACCCGACGGAGGCCGACAGGTAGCGCATGGAATTCTCGATCGCCGCGGGCTCTTCCAGCGCGTTCTGGATGCGGGTCGCCAGTTGCAGCAGCGCCTCCAGATCCAGCCTGAGCGACGGGCCCAGCAGCACGAGGAAACGGTTGTCGCCCATGCGCACGGCGGTGTCATCGCGGCGTAGGGCATTGCGCAGCCGCGACAGCGACAGGTCGCGCAGCGTGTCGGCGGTCGTGTCCCCTGCCTGCTGCGATACATCGTCCAGCCCGGCCAGTTCGACGATCATGCAGGCGGTGGACAGGTTGGCGGCCACGGCGCGATCCAGCGCCTGCTGGGCAAGTGCCCGGGAGGTGTCCTCATCCGCGAGATTGCCCTTACGCTCGGCGGGGTCCTCGGGCGCCTCTGGCGGCGCGCCGTTGGCGAAGACATAGAGCAGCGGGGCACAAAGGGCGGTCAGGATCAGCAGCGGTTCGCCACCCAGCCAGAAGGCGGTCAGCACACCGGCGGGCAGGAAAGCGAGCACCTGCGGCCCGTGCAGGCCACGGCGCAGGAGGATCCGAAGTCTGCCGAGGCTCTTGTCGAAGGAAACCTTCATCTCTGCCCGTCCCTTTCCATTCGGAAGGGAGACTAGAAGTCGGGAGTAACCCGCTCCTTAACGCAGAGATCAGAAGTCGCTCGAATTGCTTGTTTTGCCGCCGATATCCAGCCCGGCGAAGTCGAACAGCTTCGGGTCGAGCATGTGCGACGGCCGCACGTTCGTGAGCGCCTTGAACATCACTTGCCGCCGTCCGGGACTGTTTCTTTCCCAGCCGTCGAGGATCTGCTTGACCTGCTGCCTTTGCAGGCCGTCCTGGCTGCCGCACAGATCGCAGGGGATGATCGGGTAGTTCATGTCGCGGGCGAACTTGTCGCAGTCGGCCTCGGCGACATGGGCGAGGGGGCGGTACAGGAACAGGTCGCCTTCCTCGTTCACCAGCTTCGGCGGCATGGTCGCAAGGCGCCCGCCGTGGAAGAGGTTCATGAAGAAGGTTTCAAGGATGTCGTCGCGGTGGTGCCCCAGCACGACGGCAGAGCAGCCTTCCTCACGCGCGATCCGGTACAGGTGGCCGCGCCGCAGCCGGGAGCAGAGCGCGCAATAGGTCCGCCCCTGAGGCACCTTGTCCATGACGATGGAATAGGTGTTCTGGTACTCGATCCGGTGCGGAACCTGCATCTTTTCGAGGAACTCGGGCAGCACTGTCGCCGGAAAGCCGGGTTGCCCCTGGTCCAGGTTGCAGGCCAGAAGCTCGACCGGCAGCAGGCCGCGCCACTTCAGCTCGTGCAGGATCGCGAGCAGGGTGTAGCTGTCCTTGCCGCCGGACAGGCAGACAAGCCAGCGCGCACCTTCCTGCACCATGCCATACTGGTCCACCGCCTCGCGCACGTTCTGGACAAGCCGCTTGCGGAGCTTCTTGAACTCCGTCGTCTTGGGGGCCCCGTAAAAGAGCGGGTGGATTTCGTCGTTGTCGTCGAGCATGGCGGCGGCTTAGCCGTTCGGATGCCGCCGCGCAATGGCGACGCGCACGGCATGGCCCGCTACAGCGCAGATCCGCGCGGCGTGGCAGCCGCGCGGCCTCTGTCAGAACAGCCCGGCGCTCGGCGGCAGTCCGGGCCGCAGGCTGCGCTGTTGGGGCGGAAGGCCGAGATCGCGCCGCAGGTGCGGGGGCAGTTCGTTGGCGAACACCGGCGGAGGCCGCCGCTTGCGGCCCTGGCGGGACAGCAGGGTGAACAGCACGGCGCGCAGCACCGGAAGGGCACCGTGCCGGCTGATGAGAGTGCTGATTTCGCCGCGAACGGGCGACGGATTTGGAATCGTGATCATGAGAGACTTCCCAAGGCACAGACGCCAAGGGCTCCTGCTTGAAGAAAGGACCGAGCCGGGGACCGGGTCATGCGAAAGGCATGGGGCCGGTGTGGAGCGGTTTATGGATGTGTGATGAAAGTGTGCCTCTGGTCAGAGGCGGGGGGCTTTACGCGGCGCAGCGATAGGCTGCGGATCGCAGGCCCCATGCAGTCATCGGGACAGCCTTGCGGGGCGCATTTTGCTTGGTCATCATGCACTCCTTCTCTGTCAGGTTGACGTGCGCCGCCCTGTTAGCAGGAAAAGCCGAAAAATGGAGAGATGCTTGCGGCCACGGGCGAAAGATTGTTCCGCTGTGGCCGACCGGCATCAGGCAGGCGCTCAGTCGGGGACGTTGTCGATGCCCGAACCACCCCATGGGTGACACCGGCCGATGCGCCGCGCGGCGAGCCACGTCCCCCGGAAAGCGCCATGCTTTTCAAGCGCTTCCAGTGCGTAGGCAGAACATGTGGGATGGTAGCGGCAGCCGTGGCCGACCCAGGGCGATCCCACCAGCCGATAGGCCCGGACAGGCAGCGAGACCAGCCAGGCGGCGGGGGTCATTCCCGCCCCCCGTGGACGACCGCGAGGGCCTTGCGAAGATCGTCCTGAAGCAGATCGAAGGGGCGGTCGGCGGTCTTTTCCGAGCGCCCGATCAGGACGTAGTCGTGATCTGCGTGCACGCGTCCGGGCATGACCAGACGTGCGATCTCGCGCAGGCGGCGCTTGGCCCGGTTGCGGGCGACGGCATTGCCGACCTTCTTTGAGCAGGTGAAGCCGACCCGCGGGCCTTCGGCCTCACCGGGGTCGCGTTTGCGGGCCTGCAGAAGGAAACCTTCGCAGGGCACGCGACGCGCGCGCGCCGCCTTCAGGAAATCCGGCCGACGCTTGATGACCGTCAACGGCAACAAAGCCGCCTCGGCTTCAACCGGGGCGGCTTTCGAAGGCGCCATGACGGCGCCAGCCGTGTCGTCCTTGCTGGTCAGGCTCAGGCGCAGAGGTTCTTGCGGCCACGCGCGCGGCGGGCGTTCAGAATCTTGCGGCCGGCTTTGGTTGCCATGCGGGCACGGAAGCCGTGGCGGCGCTTGCGGACGAGGTTGGACGGTTGAAAGGTGCGTTTCATCGCGGCTACTCCGGTTCATTGGCAGGCGAGAAGACAGTGCGAGTCGCCCGCCAGGGACGTTGGAAGCCCTGCCTATAGGGAAGAGGACTTCACTTGTCAAACACCTGTTGAGAAACTTCTGCGCTGTCGTAACGGCGCAGGCAAATGACACGGCAAATGGCCGCGCGCCCCGCCGTAGTGAGCGATTTCAGCCTGTTGCGCAACCGGCTTCACGGCAGTTCCGTTTGTTACAGTGCCCCGACTTCGCGGGCTGCCAATGTTTCAGAACCGGAGCGCCGGACCCGTGTTTGTCACGTTTCCGCGTCCCGAAGATCAAGCGGGTGTGAGAACCCTGTTTCCGGGGAGGCGCCCGGCGCATCTTTGGGGCAGGATGGCCGCACACGAGGGACAGGACCATGAGCGAAATGACAGACCCGAGGGCCCGCGCGGCCGGACTGAAGCGGCACCTGCCGCTGATCCTGATCGCTGCGGTTGCGCTTTTCGGTGTGTTTACGCTGCGCGACACCCTCAGCTTCGAGACGCTGGCCGAGAACCGCGATGCGCTGATTGCCCTGCGCGACGACCATTTCGTGCTAATCGCCGCCGCCTTCGTGCTGATCTACGTGGCCATCGTCGGCTTTTCCCTGCCGGGCGCCGCGGTGGCGTCGATCACCGGCGGGTTCCTCTTCGGGCTTGTGGGCGGCACCGTGCTGAACGTGATTTCGGCGACCGCGGGCGCCTGCCTGATCTTCCTCGCGGCCCGCGCCGGTCTGGGTGAAATGCTGTCGGCGCGCATGGATGCGTCGGAAGGGCGGATCGCAAAGCTGCGCGACGGGCTGCGCGAAAACGAGATCAGCGTGCTGTTCCTGCTGCGGCTCGTGCCCGCCGTGCCGTTCTTTGTCGCGAACCTGCTGCCCGCGCTGGTCGGGGTGCGCTTTCGCAACTACGTCTTCACCACCGCACTGGGCATCGTGCCGGGGGCCATCGTGTTCACGTGGATCGGCGTCGGTGTCGGCGAGGTGTTTAACCGGGGCGAGACGCCGGACTTGTCGATCTTGTGGGAGCCGCATGTGATCGGCCCGATCCTCGCCCTCTGCGCGCTGGCGGCCTTGCCGATGGTCATCAAGGCTGTGCGCGGAAAGCGCGAGATCTGAGCTGCCGGCCCTTTGCAAGGAAGGGCGGGGCGAGTGTCCTCGCCTTCGCCGCCCTTGCGCCGGATACCATCGGCATGGCCCGTTAAACCAAGCCTAATATCACCAAGACCCGGGAAGGCACCTGACCCATGCAAAAGCTGTCCTGCGACATTCTCATCCTCGGTGCCGGGTCGGGTGGCCTGTCCGTCGCCGCGGGTGCCAGCCAGATGGGCGCCGACGTCATTCTTCTGGAAGGCCACAAGATGGGCGGCGACTGCCTGAACTACGGCTGCGTGCCGTCCAAGGCGCTGATTGCCGCGGCGGACCGGGCGCACATGATGGGGCGACTCTCCTCTTACGGCATCGCCAACGTCACGCCGGACACAGATTATGCGGCGGTGCAGGATCACGTCGCCGGTGTCATCGAACAGATCGCGCCGGTCGACAGCCAGGAACGGTTCGAGGGCTTCGGCGTGCGGGTCATCCGTGCCTTCGGGCGGTTCGTGGCGCCGACCGAGGTGGAGGCAGGCGACAACAGGATCACCGCGCGCCGGATCGTGATCGCCACCGGCTCTACCCCGCTGGTGCCGCCGATCCCCGGGCTCGACAAGGTGCCATACCTGACGAACGAGACGCTCTGGTCGCTGAAGACGCGGCCGGAGCACCTGCTGATCATCGGCGGCGGTCCCATAGGGATGGAAATGGCGCAGGCGCACCGCAGGCTTGGCTCTCGCGTGATGGTGCTGGAAGGGGCGAAGGCGCTTGGCCGTGAAGACCCCGAGTGCGCCGCCCGCGTGCTGGAGGCGATGCGCGCCGAGGGCGTCGAGGTGATCGAGGAGGCAAAGGTCACGCGCGTCGGCGGCACCGAGGCGGATGGCGTGTCGGTGGTTCTGGAGGACGGCCGCGAGATCGCGGGCTCTCACCTTCTGGTCGCGGTGGGACGGCGCGCGAATACGGAGAACCTCGGCCTCGACGCCGCGGGGATCGAGACGACGGGCACCGGGATCAAGGTGGACGCCGCGCTGAAGACCACGAACCGTAAGGTCTACGCCATAGGCGATGCGGCAGGGGGGCTGATGTTCACCCATGTGGCGGGCTACCACGCCGGGATCGTCGTCCGCTCTGCCGTGCTTGGTCTGCCTGCGAAGGCCGGCACCGCCCACATCCCGCGCGCCACCTACACCCGCCCGGAACTGGCGCAGGTCGGACTGACGGAGGCCGAGGCGCGCGCCGCGCACGGAGATCGCCTTGAGGTCGCCCGCTTCGATTTCGGCCACAACGACCGGCTTGTCGCCGAGCGGTCCGCGCAGGGGTTCATCAAGGCGATGGTGGTTCGCGGCCGGCCTGTGGGCGTGTCCATCGTCGGCCCCCAGGCGGGTGAACTGGCGAACTTCTGGTCGATGGTGATTGCCAACAATCTCAAGATGAGCGCAATTTCTGCGATGGTTTCGCCCTATCCGACTGTTGGAGAGATTAACAAACGGGTGGCCGGAGCCTATTTTTCCCCCAGATTGTTCGAAAACCAGACCGTGAAGACGGTTGTGCGCCTGATCCAACGATGGCTGCCCTGAGAAATTGACCTGACCGCCCCATGCTGACCTCCCAATGCTGACCTCGCTCTCTGGCCGTTTCCTGTTTCTCACGGTGATCTTCGTGATGCTGGCCGAAGTGCTGATCTTCGTGCCCTCGATCGCGCGCTTCCGCGAGGACTTCCTCGAGTCGCGGTTGGAGCGGGCGCAGATCGCGTCCCTCGCGCTCTTGGCCGACGACATGCTGTCCGAGGAACTGGAGGCGGAACTGCTGGACAATGCAGGCGTCTTCAACGTCGTGCTCCGCCGCGACTCCATGCGGCAACTGGTGCTGACCTCTCCGATTCCGGGCGAGGTCGACGTCACCTTCGACCTGCGGGAAGCGAGCGCCTGGGACCTGATGCGGGACGCGCTCTACAGGCTGATTGCGGGTGAGCCGGCGATCATCCGGGTGATCGGCGCCCCGTCGCGTGACGCGGGCCAGCTGATCGAAGTGACCATGGACACAACCGAACTGCGCACCGCCATGGTCGACTACGGGCTGCGCATCCTTTTGCTGTCGGCGGCGATCTCGGTCACGACCGCCCTGCTGCTGTTCCTTGCCGTCCGGCGGCTGATGGTGCACCCGATCAAGCGCGTGATCGGCCACATGATGCGTTACGCCGAAGCGCCCGAAGACGCCCGCCGCATCATCGCGCCCTCGGCCCGGGTCCGGGAACTGCGCGAGGCGGAACAGGCGCTGCAGGCGCTCGAGACGCAACTGACGCAGGCGCTGCGCCAGAAGGAGCGGCTGGCCCAGCTGGGCGGTGCGGTGGCGCGGGTCAGCCACGACCTGCGCAACATCCTGACCTCGGCCCAGCTGTTCACCGACCGGATCGAGATGTCCGAGGACCCGGCAGTCAAGCGCATGGCGCCGAAGCTGGTGAACTCCATCTCGCGCGCCGTGTCGCTGTGCGAGAACACGCTGGCCTTCGGTCGGGCGGAGGAACCCGCACCCTCACTGACCCTGTTCAACTTCGCCGAACTCACCAACGAGGTGCTGGAGGCCGAGCGGCTGGCCATCGGCGACTCCGACCTTTCGCTGTCGGAGGATGTGCCTGCCAGCCTGATGATCCGGGGCGATCCGGAACAGATCTACCGTGCGCTCGCCAACCTCGTCCGCAACGCGCGGCAGGCAATCATCGCCACCGGCAAGCCGGGC
This sequence comes from Sagittula sp. MA-2, assembly GCF_030126985.1. Taxonomy (GTDB): domain Bacteria; phylum Pseudomonadota; class Alphaproteobacteria; order Rhodobacterales; family Rhodobacteraceae; genus Sagittula. The sequence goes on from NZ_CP126145.1 coordinate 159,455, forward strand.
GAGATCTCCGTCGCCGCCTGGGCGGAGGACGAGGCCTGGGTCATCAACGTGACGGACACCGGCCCGGGCCTGCCGCCCAAGGCGAAGGAGCACCTGTTCCAGCCGTTCCAGGGCGGCGCACGCAAGGGCGGCTCGGGTCTGGGTCTGCCGATCGTGTCGGAGCTGATCCGGGGCCACGGCGGCACGCTGGCACTGAAGCGCAGCGACGAGACCGGGTCGTGTTTCGAGATCCGCCTGCCGATGGGGGACATGAGTTGAAAAATCTCGAGAATGCCCCTTGCGCATCCCGGACACGGACGGTACATGCACGCCTCACGGACCGATAGCTCAGCTGGATAGAGTACTTGACTACGAATCAAGGGGTCGGGGGTTCGAATCCTCCTCGGTCCGCCAGAATTTCAAAACCGCGCCGGTGCCTCCGGTGCGGTTTTTTCTTGTCTCCGATGCTCTTTCAGTAGGCGGCTCTCGCTGCGGCAAGCGATAAGGCGCAAGGCAGAGGGGTTGAACGAAGCGGTGTCCGGTTCCTTCAGCGTCCCAATGCCTGCTCTTCGCTAAACCTCGGTCGCTCCTCTATACGTTTCCGCGTCGGAGCGGACTTTATCGTGGCCCGGTGGAAGGGGCAGGGCGCAGGTCAACGGGCTTTTGAAAGGCTGGAACGGCGCGGGTTTCGATCCTGCGCAAACCATTTCGTCTAACATTTGATGCTCGAACGCAGCGCCCCTATCATTCTTGCATTCTCGATGGCGATTGCGCTCTGGTCCGCAAAGCTGCGGGCGATCTGGACGGTTCTTTCGTCGAACGGACGCAATTGCTGACGATAGATCGTGAACGCCCCTATGAGGCGTTTTCCAGCCAGCATCGGGATCGCCGTGAAGGAACGCGCGCCGCCCAGCACAGCCGTTGCGTGGCGGAGGGGATCGTTCTGGCGAAAGATCGGCTCAGCCCGCACATCGGGGATGTTGACGACATCCAGGCTCCTCTCGAGCCTGCCGATTGCCGTCTGCGGGCTCGGCCTGTAGCTGCCGCGCTCCTCCCACCAGTCCTCGAACGCCGGTGGTATGCCCTTCATGAATCGCGCGGTAAATCCGGTGCCCGGGTCATAGGTCAGCAACAATCCGAACTGCGCGTCGCAGAGCTCCAGGGCGTAGCCCAGAAGCGCTTCGATGACGTCGTCGATCCGGCCCTCCGACCGGCTGATGATGCGAAGGACTTCGCCAATCGCCTGTTCGCGGCTGAGCGCCTCTTCGAGGCTCAGGGCCAGTTCCGAGATGATCGCGGCCTGGTCGGTCTCTTCGCTTGTCGCGACCGCGTCGCCTTCGAGGATCTTGAAGAGTTCCAGTTTCGAGGAAATGCCGAGCTTTCGGTAGATCGATGCCAGATGCGTGCGCACCGTGGACGGCGCTATGCCAAGCTGGTCCGCGATCCGGTGGTACGTGCCGCCGCTGGCATAGGCGCGTGCGATCTCGGTTTCCCGTCCGCTCAATCGTTCCTTGTCCACTGTCGGGCCTCGAAAATGGCTGACGCAAACCATCTTGCTTGGCACCTGCAGGCTTGCCAATACCGCATTTGCATGAGGGCTTATCGGGCAAGTGCAGCATGAAACTTGATGCGTCTGGCCGATATGCTGCTTCCGGGGGCCAATGTAGTCTGCCGCAATACTTTGGTCACAGACGTCAATCGGAGCAGGTCCGCATGCCTCAGCAAGTCTTTCCGCAAAGATGGCGCATATTGGCTCTGCTGTTTCTGGTGCGCATGACCATGGCGATACAGTTCCAGATGGTCGCTGCACTGTCCCCGGTTATCGAGGATGCCTTTGCCGTCAGCCTTGCCGATGTCGGCATCCTGATTGGCCTGTATTTTGCCCCCGGCATCTTCATCGCGGCGCCTGGCGGGGCGCTTGGGCGATACTTCGGTGAGAAGCAGGTCGTTCTCGCGGGGCTGGGCTTCATGTTGATCGGCGGGGGCATGATGACCGTGTCGGGCGACTGGTCCATGCAACTCCTTGGACGCCTTTTCTCCGGCGTGGGAGGCGTCTTTCTGAACGTGCTGCTGACCAAGATGGTGTCGGACTGGTTCGCGGGGCGGGAGATCAGCCTGGCGATGGCCGTTTTCGTCAATTCATGGCCGGTCGGGATCGCGGTTGCCTTGATCGGCTTGCCGGTCGTTGCGGTGTCAGGTGGGCTGACGCTTGCCATGGGTCTTGTCACCGGGCTGATCGCCGTGGCGCTGCTTGGACTGTGGGCGATGTATCGGGCGCCCCGGGATGGCGCGCAATCCGCCGTGGCAATGTCCGGCAGTGTGCGTGGCGCCCTCCTGTGGGCAGTGCTGGTGTCGGGTGCGATCTGGGGCCTTTACAATGCAGCGCTGGCCATCGTGTTCAGCTTTGGCCCGCAACTGTTCGTCAGCCGGGGCATGGGCCTCGCAGAGGCGGGCTCGGTGACATCAATCGTGCTCTGGTGCCTTGCCATCATGGGACCAATTGCCGGGACTCTGGCGGATCGGAGCGGCCGCAGGTTCCAGATCATCGCGCTGGGAAACCTGAGCTTCGCGTTCTTCGTCGTGCTTAGCTCGGTCATCGGGAATTCGGTCGCCTGTGTCGTAGCGATCGGTCTGTCCTCGGGCGTGGCAGTGGGCGCCATGGTCAGTCTGCCCTCGCTGATACTCCCGCCTGCGTCGCGATCCTTGGGCATGGGTCTCTTTTTCACCGTCTACTATGTCTGCATCGCGGCCGGTCCGATGGTTGCGGGGCAGGTTTCGGAGCGGGTGACGCTCGCGGCGACGTTCCAGCTGGCGGCGGTGCTGTTGGTCATAACCGTCGGTCTCTTGCCCCTCTTCCACTGGCTGTCGGCGAAGGTTTCAGCGGGTTCGTCCCTTGAAAGCGCCAAAGCCAAATTGGTTTGACCCCTCAATGCCACCTTTATGAACCCACACGCTGAATGGCAGGGTGCATCACCCTTCTCCGTATCCCCTCTGGCAGGTGATCGGGGGCGACGACCCTGCGACGGTGCTGCTTGATCGTTGCCGGACCGGGTCTGTGGCACTACCCTCATCGGCTGGAGGATGTGTCCGGGTTCATGTCCGCTTTACCCGAATGCGGTAGGCCACCCCGACGATACATGCGAGCCGGGAGGCGGAGGAGCACGACACGTCACATGCCAGTGGTCGGCGAACAGATCGCTGCCCTGCCGTTGCGGTGGAGCGACAAGGACAGGTTGCAGGTCCTCATGGTGACCTCTCGTGACACCGGCAGGTGGGTCATGCCCAAGGGCTGGCAGATGGACGGAAAGCAACCCTGGACCGCGGCCGAGATCGAGGCCCTGCAAGAGGCAGGCGCGGTCGGTCACGTGGGGCGCCAGCCCATCGGGTCCTTCAGCTACGCAAAGATCCTGTCCAACGGGTGCATCGTGCCCTGCACCGTCCGCGTCTACCCCATGCTGGTCGAAACGCTGCGCCGCGACTGGAAAGAGCGCAAGCAACGCAAGCGGCGCTGGTTCTCGATGAAGGGCGCGGCGAGGTGTGTGGTGGAGGAAGATCTGGCGCAGCTTCTTCTGGATCTCGACGACAAGCAGCGCTCCCGCATGCTGTGGCGCGACCTGAAGAAACGGCGCGTCTGAGGGCCACTACGGCCATGGAATAGGCGCGGCCCCATGGCAGCCGCGCCGCAGGATGTTTCGGGTCCCTAAGCCTTCAGTCCACCGGCAGCCCGCTTGGCACCCTTGCTGGCCTGCCCAGTGGGCGCTGCAGCGCCGTCTTGCCGGTCAGCGCCCCGAGGAAGGCCTCCAATGCGACGATGTCCTCCTCGACCATCGCAACGGGCACGATGTCCAGTGCCCTGGCCTGCCGCTGCTGTTCCTCGCGGTGGGTGACGATGGTGAAGTCCTCGATACTCAGCCAGGGCACATCGGGCAGGCGGGCCATGCCGGGCGACCAGCGGGCGCGTGTCGTGACCGGATCGCACATGTGGCGGATCATGTCGCGCAGGTCGCTGTAGGCACCGTTGTGCCCCCACGGCCCGGTCAGCGTGACGTTGCGCAGGCTTGGAACGCGGAACTTGTAGGCGTCCGCCGGATCGCCCGTGGTTTCCATCCGGCCCATGTCCACCGGCAGGAGGTTGCCTTCGAACTTGCGGCCGGGCCCGAACTGCGGAACGCCCGCGGCATAGAAGTTCTGGTCGGTGAACAGCGGGCCGCTGTGGCAAGTCACGCAGCCGGCGTCGCCGAAGAACAGCTCCCGCCCGCGCTCGGCCAGCGGTTCGAGCGGCGTGCCGTCGCGCAGGTAGTCATCGTAGGGGCTGTCGAAGCTCTGCCATTCCGTCCCGATGAAGGCGGCGATGGCGTTGACGATATCCACGATGCCGATGTCGTCGGCGCTGGTCATTTCCGGGTAGGCGACAAGGAACGCGGCCTCGTACCCGGGGTTGTCGCGCACGCGTTGCGCAATGGTGTCCCAGCCTTCGGTAAAGCTCGCCTCGAAGGCGTCGGCCACCGGGTTGTCGCCGGCACGGCCCTTCATCTCGTCGGCGGAGGTCATCGGGAAAAGCGCCTGCGCCGCGAGGGGAGAGTTCAGGCCGGAGGGCGTCTGGTCCTGTGCCGGGGTGCGGAACCCGGAGGGCTGGTCCGCGTCCGCCTCGACCCGCCCGTCATGGAACAGCACGCGGCGGTCGCTGTGCCCGAGGTTCCAGAGCGCCGGGGCGTTGCGCGGAATGCGGGCCTTCACACGGGTGGTGCCGACAAGGCCGGACAGGCGGTCGGGCCCAAGGCCATACCCACCTTCTCCGATGCCGAGGCTGACGCCATCTGCGCCATGCAGAGTGTGGTGATGGCAGGTGGCACAACTGATGTTCATGTTGCCGGACAGGATCTTGTCGTAGAACAGCAACCGCCCGAGCCGCGCCTGCGCCGGGTCGAATTGGGTGAAATCGTCGGCGTCCATCGTCTCGGCATGGGTGGGGGCGCCGGAAAGCACCGCCGCGGCGCAGCAGGCGACGAAGATGCGGCTCAGCGTCTTCAGGAAATGCGTTGTCAGAGGCATGGCAGACCTTTGATCAATGGGAAGGAAGTATGGATGACTAAATCGTGATCTCGTTGACCAGACAATGCAAGTAGCAGGTGTGCAATGGAAATCTTCGGAGTTACCCCACAACTCGCCGATTTCCGTTGATGATTTGGGAATCTCTCCCGATTTCGGGATATGCTTGACCTACCGAAGCGCCCGTTCAGGATACGCCTTTCAGGCATCGTCGTGGATCAGGCGAGCCGCCCGAACAGGCCGGCATGGAACAGGAGCGGCGCGCCGGGGCGGGCCGTGACCCGAAGGACGTGACCGACGAGGATCGAATGGTCGCCGCCGTCATGTGCCGCGTAGAGTTCGCATTCGAACCGGGCGAGGCAGCCTTCGATCAGCGGTGCGCCGTGCGGCCCGGTGGCCCTATCCAGGCCGTCGAACGCGTCGCCCGCCTGCGCGAAACGTTTGCAGAGGCTTTCCTGTTCTGCCCCGAGGACATGGATGGCAAAGTGCTTGGCCGCCATGAAGAACGGGTAGCGCGAAGAAGCCTTCGCCGGCGACCACAGCACCAGCGGCGGTTCCAGCGACAGGCTGGCAAAGCTGTTCGCGGTGATCCCCAGTGGCCCGGTTGGCGTTTCGCAGGTGATCACGGTCACGCCCGTGGCGAAACGGCCCAGTGCCGCGCGGAAGGCACGGGGATCGGCATCCGCCGGATCAAAGCTCTCGTGGCCGGTGGACTGTGTCACCGGCGGGCCTCAGGGCACTTCGTGGCCGAGGGCGAGGGTATAGAGTTCAAACCATGTCTCCCGGTCGAGCGTCACCCGGGAGGCATCGCCGATCCGGGCAATACGCTCAAGGGTGTTCGTGCCCAGGACCGGCAGAATGCTTGCCGGATGTGTCATTAGCCAGGCGACGGCGACCGCTGCGGCATCAACGCCCTGTTCTTCGGCAATCCCGTTCAGCCGCGCGCGCAGGGGCGCGCTGGATTCCGCAAAGAGGGCGCCACCGCCAAGCGGCGACCATGCCATGACCGGGTGACCGTGCCGCTGGTGAAAGGCGAGGTCGCCGTTGGTCAGCGGCTGACGATGCAGCAGCGAGATCTCGATCTGGTTGGTGGCCAGCGGGGTGGTCATGCCGGATTGCAGCAGTTCCCAGTCCCACGGGCGGAAGTTCGACACGCCCACGGCGCGGACCTTGCCGCTGTCGATCAGTTCGTCCAGCGCCGCACCGGTTTCCACGTGGTCCATCAGCGGGTCGGGGCGGTGGATCAGCAGCAGGTCGATGTGATCGGTCCGCATCAGCTTCAGGCTGGCATCGACCGAGCTGCGGATGTGCTTGCGCGTCGTGTCGTAGTGTTTCACCCGGTGCCCGGCGTGCCGGCCCACGGGCGCGACGATGTCGCATTTGGTGACGATCTCGACCTCTTTGCGCAGGGCGGTGGTCAGGGCGCCGCCCAGGATCTCCTCGGCCATGTAGCCGCCGTAGATATCGGCTTGGTCGAGGGTGGTGATGCCCTGGTCGAGGCAGGCGGCGATCTTGTTGCGGACGTGCTCCGGCGAGGTGTCGGCATCGTCGCCGAGCCGCCACATGCCGTAGACGAGGCGCGAGAATGAAAGGTCGTCGGTGATCTGGATGCGGGGGGTCATCGGCGGGCTCCTGCGGCAAGCGGCGTGTCGGGGGCTGTGGCCGGCACCCTGCCGTAAGCTTCGGGCAATGAACAGGTCTTCAGGTGCGGCAAGACCCGGCTGCCGAAGTGGCGGCATTCGTCCAGATGCGGATAGCCCGACAGGATGAAGGCGCGGATGCCCATCCGGCGGTACTCTTCCAGTTCGGACAGCACCTGGTCGGTGGAGCCGACGATCGCCGCCCCGCAGCCCGACCGCGCCCGGCCGATGCCGGTCCAGAGGTGCCGCTCAACATAACCGTACTGGTCCGCCAGTTCGCGCGCGCGGGCCTGATGCGAAACGCCAAGGGAGCCCGCGTCCAGCGCACGTTCGCGGATCAGGCGGCCCATCTCGTCGTCGAGTTTCGAGGTGATGTGTTCGGCGTATTCGCGGGCCTCGGCCTCCGTATCGCGGACGATGACATGGACGCGCAGGCCGTAGTCCAGCGTACGCCCATAACGTTCCGCCACCGCGTTCACCGCCTTCATCTGTTCCGCGATCTGGTCCTTGGGTTCGGGCCACATCAGGTAGACGTCGCAATGCTGGCCGCACAGTTCCAGCGCGTCCGGAGAGTAGCCGCCGAAGTAGAGAAGCGGTCCGCCGGTCTGGTAGGGGCGGGCGGGATCGGTCGTCAGGCCATGGAAGCTGTAGACCTCGCCGTCGTGGTCGATCTGGTCGCGGGTCCAGGCCTGCTTCAGGATTTCCACCACCTCGCGGCTGCGGCGGTAGCGAAAGCTGCTGTCCGCCTTCTCGCCGGGGAAATCGGACGAGATGATGTTCACCGTCAGCCGTCCCTCCAGCATGTGATCCAGCGTCGCGATGGTGCGGGCCAGCATGATGGGCTGCATCTCGCCGCAGCGCACGGCGGCCAGCATGTTGATCTTCGAGGTGATCGGCGCGCAGCCCGCGACGAAGGACAGGGTATCCTGCCCCACCTGGTAGCTCGACGGGCAGAGGATGTTGCGGAAGCCCTGCTGCTCCGCCTCCCGCACGATGGAGGAGCAATGCGCCCAGGACGACCTTAACCGGCCCTCAGGAACTCCGAGGTATTCGTAGTCGTCGGAACAGAGCGCCGCGAACCATGACACCTCGGCGGCGTCGAGATCGGGGGAGGTGATGGGCACAACGGTCATAAGATGTCTCCGGTCCGCATTTTCCATATTGCTTAGCCGCGGATTTTGGGTAGATCAATGGTGTATCAATTTCGGATTGCGCGCAATGACCGACCGCTACGCCCTGCCCCTGTACCTCCAGATCAGCGAGATGCTGATCCGCGAGATCAATGCCGGGCGCCTCGCGGACGGGGAGCGCCTGCCGCCCGAACGCGACTACGCCGCCAAGCTGGGGATTTCCGTCGGAACGCTGCGCAAGGCGCTGGCTGACCTGACGGAGAAGGGGCTCTTGGATCGGGTGCAGGGGTCGGGCAACTATATCCGTGCGCGGGCCGACGTGCAGGCGGTCTATGCCTTCTTCCGGGTCGAACTGCTGGAAGGCGGCGGCCTGCCCACGGCCGAGGTCCTCGACGTGGCAAGGGTGCCGAAGCCCGATGACCTCCCGGCGTTCGGAACGGACAGGGAGGCGTGGCGCATCCGCCGCCTGCGCCGTCTGAACCGTGTGCCCGCGATCCTCGAGGAGGTCTTCCTCGACGCCTCCTACGCGGCAAGGATGACCCGCGCCGACCTGTCGGAGTCGCTGTACCTGTTCTATCGCGACAAGCTTGGGCTGATGATCGGCCGGGTGGAGGACCGGATGACCGTCGCGCCAGTGCCCGACTGGGCGCCAGCGTCCTACGGCCTGGCCGCCGGCACACCGACGCTCCTGGCCTCGCGCATCAGTTTCTCGCGCGAGGGCGCGCGCGCGGAGGTGTCGCGCGGCTGGATCGACACCACAGTTGCAACATACGTGGCACGGCTGAAATGAAGGACATCTCTCTCGCGACCGTCAATTACGGTGTCATCGGCTGCGGAATGATGGGGCAGGAGCACTTGCGCAACATCGCCCTTCTGCCCAATGCCCGCGTCGCCGCCATCTACGAGCCTTCGGAGGCGATGGCTGGCGCGGCACGCGCCCTTGCCCCCGGGGCCGGGCAGGTCTCCTCTGTCGAGGACCTTTTGGCCCAGCCTGACCTCGACGCGCTGCTGGTCGCCAGTCCGAACCACCTGCACCTGTCGCAGCTCGAACGGATTGCAGAGTTGAGGCCGCTGCCGATCCTGATGGAGAAGCCGCTTTATACCGCGCCCGAGGATGCTGCACGCGTCGCGCGCATCGCGGCCAGTTACCCGGCGCCGATCTGGGTGGCGATGGAATACCGCTACATGCCGCCTGTCGCGACCTTCCTGCAGCAGGTGGAGGCCGCGACCGGCGGGGTGAAGATGCTGACCATCCGGGAACACCGCTTTCCCTTCCTGCCGAAGGTCGGCGACTGGAACCGCTTCAACCGCAACACCGGCGGCACGCTGGTGGAGAAGTGCTGCCACTTCTTCGACCTGATGCGCCTGATCCTGAAGTCCGACCCGGTGCGGATCATGGCCAGCGCCGGGCAGGAGGTGAACCACCTCGACGAACGCTATGGCGAGGAGGTGCCCGACATCTGGGACAGCGCCTATGTCATCGTCGATTTCGCCAACGGCGCCCGCGCCATGCTTGAGCTTTGCATGTACGCCGAAGGTTCCCGCTACCAGGAGGAGCTGTCGGCTGTCGGCCCCGCTGGCAAGATCGAGGCGCTGGTGCCCGGACCCACCCGATTCTGGCCCGGCCCCGCATCGGAGGCGCCGGTGCCGCTGGTCATTGTCAGCCCGCGAAGCCCGAAGGCGCCGCGCATCGTGGAAATACCCGTCGACCCGACCCTTCTGGATGCGGGCGACCACAACGGTGCCACCTATTATCAGCATGTCCGATTCCTGGACGCGGTGCGGAACGGCGCGCGCTGCGAGGTCTCGCTGCAGGATGGGGCCTGGGCGGTGAGAATGGGATTGGCCGCACAACTTGCGGCACAACGCGGCCAGGCGATGCATTTCGATAGTTGCTGAGACCGCCGCATTTTTGCCACAAGATGACGCAGAACTTGCGATTTATCCTGATCAAAGCGACGTGAGGCGGCACCAACGTCAATTTCGCCTAGCGACTGAGACCAAAATAAGTTAACCGGTCATCAGAGCAAAAAATGCCCGTCATATAAAAAAATCGACGGGCGCAGAGGCAAGAGCGGTGTAGTGATGAATGCGATTGAATTCGTGATCCGTACCCCTGAGGGTGCGGTGGAACGCGGTTCCGTTGGTGGTGAAGGACAAGGTTTTCTTCTTGCTGGCGGCGCAGGTAACGATATTTCCCTCAACATCGGTCAGAGCGACCTGCGCGGCTACGACCGGGCGGCCAATGACCTGTTGATCACCCTCGCCGATGGCCGTGTGATCGTGCTGGAGGACTACTTCAGTTCGGGCAGCGCGGGCGCCACGAACAGCCGTCTCTTCATCAGCGCCAACGGCGAACTGAACGAGGTCAGCTTCGTCGAGACCGAGGGCGGCGTCCTGTTCGCTCAGTACGGTCCGACGGAGACATGGGGCAAGTGGAGCCCGTCCGACTCGCTTATCTTCATCGACGATCCGGAAGTCGTGGCACAGGGTGTTTCCGACTTCGACGGGGAGGGCGAAGAGGCCACGATGCTCGCAGCTCTGCCGCTGCTCGGCCTTGGCGGCGCGGGGGCCGGCGGCCTTGGCGCGCTTCTGGGTCTGCCGCTTCTTGTCGGCGGCAAGGGCGGTGGCGATGGCGGCGACGGGTCCTCGGGCGACAACTGGATCGCGCCGACCGTCGACAACCCGGATGAATCCTACAGCATCAGCGGCAACGACGATCCCACCCTGACCGTCACCGGCACGGCCAACCCCGGTTCGGTGATCGAGGTGGTGATCGGCGACGACACGGTCACCGCGACCGCCGGCGAGGACCGCACGTGGGAGGTGATCTTCACCGGCCCCGAGTTTCCCGATGACGGCAGCTACGAGGACATCGACGTCACCGTCACCGATCCGAACGGCACGGTCACCGATCTCGACGGCCCGTCCTTCGTGATCGACACGACGCCCCCGGCCATCGACATCACGGATGGCACCGTCTCGCTGGGCGACATCGTCAACGCGGTCGATCATTCCGATGGCGTGACGATCACCGGGACCGGCGAGCCGGGCGCGGAACTGACGATCACCATCGGCACCGTGTCGGAAACGGTGATCATCGGCATGGACGGCGCGTGGAGCTTCACCTTCGACGACACCGTCTTCCCCGAAGGCGAATACGTCACCGATTTCTCGATGACCGCCACCGATGCCTTCGGCAACAGCACCACGGTCACCGATCAGGTTCAGATCGACACGGTCAACATGGTGGCGCTCGACAACGTGCCGCTGACCGGGGACGACCTGATCTCTGCCGCCGAACATGCCGCCGGTGTGACGCTGAGCGGTACGTCCCAGCCGGGCAATGCGATTTCCGTGGTGATCGCCGGCGTGACCCAGACCGCGACCGCCGATTCCAGCGGCGCGTGGTCCGTGACCTTCGGCAGCGGCGACCTCGCGCCGGGCACCTATACGGCCACGGCGGATGTCACCTCCACCGATGCCGCGGGCAACGTCTCCACGACCTCGCACAGCTTTGACGTGGATACCGAGCAGGCCGTGACCATCGACACCGGCAGCGTTGCCGTCGACGGCGTGGTGAACGGTGCGGAGTACGGCTCTGACGTGACCGTGACCGGCACGGGTGAGGCCGGATCGGCGATCACCGTGACCTCCGGCGGGCTGACGCTGGGCACGACGACCGTGGCGCAGGACGGAACCTGGACGCTCGACTTCTCGCCGTCGCTGATCGACGGCGCGCCGGGCCATTCGGAGCTGGGCTACACCGGCACGCTGACGGCCACGGCCGTGGATGCCGCAGGCAACACCACATCCACATCCGGCACCGTGACGGTGGACCGCAACACCTCGCTCTTCGCCAGCTTCGACGATGCCGACTTCGTGGTGAACGCGTCGGAACGCGCGGCGGGCGTGACCCTGACGGGCGGGGCAGAGCCGGGCGCGACCATTGCCGTCGCCATCGGCGGCCAGACCCTGAGCGCCACCGCCGACAACACCGGCGCGTGGAGCGTGACCGTGCCCCCCGCGCTGATCCCCGAAGGGGTCGGCACGCTGGGCGCTTCCGTCACCGCGACCGATCTTGCGGGCAATACCGCGACGCAGACCGTCAGCATCGCCGTCGACACCCAGACCGCCGTGACCGTGAACACTGCGACCGTCGAAGGCGACGGCGTGGTGAACGCGACCGAGGCGCAGGACGGCTTTGTCCTCACCGGCAACGCTGAGCCGGGCGCGCGCATCACAGGCACGGTCGGCGCCGCGGGCGGCACGCCCTTTGCCATCGACACGGTGGCCAATGCGAACGGCACGTGGAGCGTCACGGTCCCCGCCGCGTCGATCCCGGCGGGCGAAACGGCGGTGAACGTGGCCGTCACCTCGACTGACGTGGCGGGCAACAGCGCCAGCACCTCCGGCAGCATCGCCGTGGACACGCTGAACACCGTCACCATCGCCACCTCCACCGTGGAAACCGACGGTGTCATCAACTTCGCCGAGCGCGCGGATGGTGTAGTGCTGACCGGCACGACCCAGCCCGGCTCCTCGGTGCAGGTGACGCTGGGCAACGTGACCCACGCAGCGACCGTCGCCGCAGACGGCACCTGGAGCACGAATTTCGCCGCGGCCGAGATCCCGACGGGCGAGACGACGCTGACCGCCAGCGCCACTTCCGTCGACGCCGCCGGTAACGCGGCCACCGCATCCGGCAGCGTCGAGGTGGACACCTTTGTGCGCAACTTTGCCCTGACCTCCACGCCCGGTGGCGCGGACGGGGTGATGAACGCCGCCGAAGTCTCGCAGGGTCTGACCCTGACCGGCACCACCGAACCCGGCGGCGCGGTGCGGCTGACGCTGAACGGGCAGACGGTGAACGCCACTGTCGATGCGAGCGGCAACTGGACGGCGTCCTTCGCATCCTCGCAGCTGCCGACGGGCGAGACGACCACCGTGCTGACCGCCGTGTCGACCGACCGCGCGGGCAACACGCAGACGATTACCCAGAACGTGGTGATCGACACCGACGCGGGCCACCTGACCATCGACCCGGACCCGGTGGAAACCGATGACGTGGTGAACTTTGTCGAGGCGTCCGACGGCGTGGTGCTGACCGGCACCTCCACCCCGGGCCAGTATGTCGATGTCACCATGCAAGGTGTCACCCACCGGGTGCTGACCGATGCCAACGGCAACTGGGTCGCGCCCTTCGCCGCGAACGAGATCGCGCCCGGCACCTATACCGCGCAGATCACCGCGCAGATCGTGGACAGCGCGGGCAACACGCTGACCCGGACAGACAGCGTGAAGGTGGACACCGAGGTGCAGAACTTCGCCACCTCCACCGATCCGGTCGAGGGCGACAACGTCATCAACGCCGCCGAGGCGTCTGACGGCTTTACCCTGAAGGGCACGACGGAGCCGGGTGCCACGGTCTCTGTCAGCTTCAACGGTGTCACGCACAACGCGACGGTGGACAGCCAGGGCAACTGGTCGGTGGACTTCTCCGCCGCTCGGGTTCCGTCGGGCGAGATGCCGGCCTCTGCCACGGTGAACACCACCGATGCGGCGGGCAACACGGCGACGACGCAGGTCAACTTTGCCATCGACACGCTGGTGAACCAGCTGGAGACCACCGGCACGGTGGCGGGCGACGGCGTGGTGAACTTTGCCGAGGCCGCAGCGGGCATTACCCTGACCGGCAACGTCGAACCTGGCTCGACCGTCGAGATCGAGATCGACGGCCACACCCATGTGGCAACGGTGGCCGCGAACGGAAGCTGGACGGTGGATGTGCCGTCCTCCTCGATCCCGCCCGGCACGCTGAGCACGCCGGTGGTGATCTCTGCCGTGGACGCCGCAGGCAACACCGCCTCCATCACAGAGACGCTGAGCATCGACACCGAAGCGCCCGACACGCTGAGCTGGACCGGCTACGGCCGCAGCGGCGGCGGGGTGGCGCAGGTCTGGACCGACACCACCGCCGACGATCTGTTCCTTGGCAAGGTCGGCGATCCTTCCGGCAACCCGAACGTCTCGGAGGTGCAGATCGCCAACACCGTGTCGGCGGGTCAGGACACTTACCTGTTCCTGCAGAACACGGTCGCGGACGGCACGCACCTCGTGCTGGCGTCCACCGACCAGGCGGGCAACACCTCGGGCGCGTATCTCGTGACGGACGATCCGAACACCAACCAGGTGCAGATGTCGGACGACATCGCCTCTGCGCTGCGGCAGTTCAACATCGACACGATCGACCTGCACTTCGCCGAGGACAGCCAGCTGACGATCACCGAAAGCCAGATCCAGGCGCTGTCGTCCACGACCGATACGGTCGCGATCCACGGCGGGTCGGACGACATGGTGACGATCACCGGCGCCACCGCGAACGGGACGGTGACGCAGGACGGCAATACCTTCAACGTCTTCGAACTGGGCGGGTCCACCGTCCTGATCGACGACGACATCACCAACGTGGTGATCTGAAGACGGACACCCGCGCAAAGGGTGCACAAGCAAGACATTCGGAGGTCCGGATCAACCGGGCCCCGAATCCCGGTAATCAGAGCAGTCGGGCCGACAACGGGGGCACGAAATGAGTGTAGTTTACAGGCGGAGCCTGGCCATGATCGCCATGACGGCAATCGTGGCAGGGTGTTCCACGGATATAGGTGAAGGCTTCGTGTCACGTTTCAGGGGCGCCGAAGCGACGATTCCGACCGAACAGGATGCGGGCGTCCGGAAGGCCGTGGTCAGGCCGGGCGACGCCTCGGAGATCATCGCCGCCCTTCAGGCCCGGCCGTCGGTCATCGTTTCCGGCACGCCCTACGCCCGAGTGTCGCATGCTGTCATCGCCTCCGACGCGCGGGTGGCGGAGGCAGAGCTGCGCGTGGCCAAACTGCGGGAAGAGGCCGCCCGCAAGAACTGGATGCCCACGATCGGGCCGCGGGTGTCGCTGATCTCCCTCGGGGATCTGGTCGCGGAAATGGTCGTGAACCAGGTGCTGTTCGACAACGGGCGCAAGGTGGCAGAGCGCGACCTTGCCAAGGCGGACGTGGAGCGCGCCGCCGTGCAGCTTGTGGAGGACGGCAACCAGCGGGTGTTCGACGCGCTGTCGCTGTACGTGACCGCCGAGGAGAACCGCGACCTGTCGCTGCATCTCAACCGCGCCTACGACGACATGGCAAAGTTCGAATGGGTCATGCAGCAGCGGGTGCAGGGCGGCGTTTCGAACACGTCCGACCTGTACGTCCTGCAACAGAAGCTGGCCTCGATCCGCGCCCGCTCTGCCGAGGCGCAGGAGGCGGAGGCGACCGCATTGGCCGAACTGAACGCCATGACCGCGACCTCCCTGACCGACCTGCGCGGGCTGGGCGGGCTGCGCGACGACACCGCCGGCGAGGCCCTGGGCGTCCTGCGCGCCCGTGCCGAGCGGGAGCAGGCGCTGGCCACGGCCCGGATCGAGCGTGCCGGCCATCTGCCGGGGCTCGCCGCCACCGGATCGGTCGACGGTTACGGCGATACCAGCGGCGGGCTGGAGGTGACGACGGATTCGCTCTTCGGGCTGGGCACGCTGGCAGAGTTCAAGGCCATCGAGGCCACGAAGGAGACCTCCGACCGCAAGGTTGCCGAGGCGCGCGAGACCGCGGATCGTCATATCGCCAGCCAGCAGTCGCGGCTTGTGGCCTACAAGCGGCAGGCGGGCGAGGCGAAGGGCCTGACCGCGGCGGCGAAACAGAACCTCGACATGTTCCAGCGCCAGTTCGAAGGTGGACAGCGGCAGGTCATGGATGTGGTCAACACCTACGAGACCTACGCCCGCGCGCTGGAGACGGAGATCGAGCTGAAGTACAAGGCCGCCCGCGCGGAGCTTGAACTGGCCCGCCTGCGCGGTGCGCTGGCCGAAGGCGGCGCGATTTGAGCCAGGTCCTGCATATGGCGGGCCGGGCGCGCGATGCCGTGCTGAGGGCGGTGCCCTCGGGGCACGGCTCTGGCGCGTCGTCGCGGTTCAGCACACGGGGGCGCGCCCGGGCGACGCTGATCCGCGTGCTGGCCGGGCGGCTCGGGGTGGAGGCCAAGGCCACCGACATCCTCGAAGCCCTGTCCCAGAACGCCGGATGCGACGACAGCTACGATGCCTACGCCCTGCGCACAGGGGTCGAGGCCGCGGGCCTTCTGGCTCTTGAGGACGAACCCGACAGCCTCGTGCCCGGTCTCTGGCCCGCCATCGCCGTGATGAAGAACGGGCAGGCTGTGCTGGTCCTGTCGCAGGAGGCGGGCTGGCTGACGATCTACGACGACACCACCGTGTCCCGCACCTCCGAGGTTGAGCTGGCAGAATTCGCGCGGTTCTTTTCCGGTCAGTTGATCCGGGCGGAGGCGCCGGTCGCCTACCTAGCGGAAACCCACGCGGCGGTCGAGCGCAAGCAGCACTGGTTCTGGGGCCAGTTCGGCCATTTCTCCAAACAGTTTGGCGAGGTGGCCCTGGGCTCCTTCGTGGCCAACCTGCTGGCGGTGTCCGTCGCGCTGTTCTCGCTCCAGGTCTACGATCGGGTGATCCCGCACCAGTCAGAGGCGACGCTCTGGGTGCTGGCGGCGGGCGCCGGACTGGCGCTGCTGCTCGAAGGGTTCCTGAAGGTCGCGCGGTCCCAGCTTCTGGACGGGGCCGGACGGCAGATTGAGCTTGGCGTGCAGGGCCTCCTGATGAAGCGCCTCTTGGGCATGCGGTCCGACCTGCCGGGGCGCACGCCGTCGCAGCTCTTCTCCTCCATGCGGGAATTCGGATCGGTGCGGGAGTTCTTCACCGCCTCAACCGTGGGCGCGCTGGCCGACATCCCCTTCATCTTCGTCTTCCTGCTGATGGTCTGGTCGATCGCGGGCAGCGTCGTCTGGGTGCTTGTGGCGGGCGGTGTCCTGATGGTCGTCCCGGGCTTCTTCATGCAGCGCCGCATGATCCGCCTGACAAAGGAAATGCAGGGCGCCTCGTCCAAGCAGTCGCGCCTGTTGCAGGAAACCGTGGTCGAACTGGACACCATCAAGACGCAGCGCGCCGAGGATCGCTTTGCCCGGCTGTGGGAAGAACTGAGCGCGGTGCAGGCGCTGAAATCCTCCGACCAGCGCAGGCTGGCCGCGACCCTGACGTTCTGGAGCCAGGGCGTCCAGCAGGCCACCTATGTCGCGGCGGTCATCACCGGCACGTACCTTGTGTTTGCAGGCGAATTCACCGTCGGATCGATCATCGCCGTGGGCATCCTGTGTTCGCGCACGCTGGCGCCGCTGACCCAGCTGTCGGGCATCCTTGCCCGCTGGGGCAACGTCAAGGCGGCGCTCGACGGGCTCGACTCCATCGCCGAGGTGCAGCAGGACCGCTCTGCCACGCGCACCTACCTGCGCCGCGAGACGCTGGGCGGCCGCTTCGACCTGCAGGGTGTGAGTTTTCGCTACGATCCCGAAGGCGCGGCGGTTCTGGACGTGAACGCGCTGAGCATACTGCCCGGGCAGGTGATGTCGGTGCTGGGCGCCAACGGTTCGGGCAAGTCCACGCTTCTGAAGGTGCTGACCGGGCTTTATCAGCCGCAGGCCGGCAAGGTGCTGGTCGATGGCACGGAGATGGCGCAGATTGAACCGAAGGACCTGCGCCGCAACATCGGCTACCTCGGGCAGGACGTGCGGCTGTTCCACGGCACGCTTCGGGACAACCTGAACCTGTCGCTGCTGGAGCGGGACGACAACAGGCTTTTCGAGGCGCTGGATTTCGCGGGCCTCGGCCCCTTCGTGAAGGCGCATCCCAAGGGGCTGGACCTCGACATCCGCGACGGCGGAGAGGGGTTTTCGGTCGGGCAGCGCCAGTCCATCGGCTGGGCGCGCCTGTGGCTTCAGGACCCGAGCGTCTGCCTGCTGGACGAACCCACCGCCGCGCTGGACCAGACGCTTGAGAAGACGCTGATTTCCCGGCTGGAACACTGGCTGAAGGGGCGCACGGCGGTGATCGCCACGCACCGGGTGCCGATCCTGCAACTGGCGGACCGGACGATGATTCTGGCGAACGGCCGGATGATCGTGGACGGGCCGCGCGACCAGGTCCTGGCGCATCTGCGCGGCGCGCAGGTGGCGGGTGCCCCGGCCCCCGTGGCCGCGTCCATGCCAGCGACGGGAGCGGCCTGATGGCGGCGTCCTCCACCAACCTCGGCGCGCAGCTGTCGAAGTCGCTGCGCGGCCCGTCGATGACCATCTGGCTGTGCGCCATTTCGGTCTGGGTCTTCATCGTCTGGGCGTCGATGGCGTGGCTGGACGAGATCGTGCGGGCGGAGGGCGAGATCATCTCCTCCTCCCGTCCGCAGATCATCCAGAACCTCGAAGGCGGCATCCTGTCCGAGCTGCTGGTGAAGGAAGGCGACGAGGTGCTGCGCGGCGACGTGCTGGCCCGGCTGCACGGCACGCAGTTCCGGTCCTCGGTCGACGATCTGCGCGACCAGATCACCGCGCTGGAAATCCGAAGGCTGCGCCTCGAGGCGGAGCTGTCCGGCAGTTCCGTGGTGGAGGTGCCCGACGAACTTAGGGAGCGCCTGCCCGCCATGGTCGCCTCGGAACAGGCGCTGCTGGCGGCGCGGCAGTCCGACTATATCTCGCGGCGGCAGGGGGCGCAGAAGGTGCTCGACCAGGCGGCGGAAGAGAAGGCGCTGATGGAGAACCTTCTGGACAAGAAGGTGGTCGCGCTGATCGAGGTGACGCGGGCCCGCAAGGCCCATGCGGACGCAAAGAACGCCTACGACGAGATCGTCACGCGCACGGAACTGGCCCGGGCCGAGGAGTTTTCCGAGACGCTGAAGGAGCTTGCGACGCTCAAGCAGAACCTGAAGGCGTCGCTGGACCAGTTGAACCGCACGGTGCTGGTGTCGCCGCTGCACGGCGTGGTGAACAAGCTGAGCGTGACGACCATCGGCGGCGTGGTGCGCCCGGGCGAGGAGATCATGCAGATCATCCCGCTGGACGAGGAACTGTATGTCGAGGCCAAGGTGAAGCCCGAGGACATCGCGGGCATCCGTCCCGGGCAGGAAGTCACGATCAAGCTGTCGGCCTACGATTACACGATCTACGGCGCGCTGAAGGGGCGGGTGGACGTGATCTCGGCGGACACCTTCAAGGACGAGCGCCGCCCGGAGATGCCGCCGCACTACAAGGTGACGGCGCGCGTCGACCGGGACGCGATGACCGACCGGCAGGCGGCGATGCAGGTCCGGCCCGGGATGCAGGCGCAGGCAGAGCTGCACACCGGCGAGAAGACGGTGCTCCAGTACCTGTTGAAACCGCTCTACAAATCGCGCGAGGCCTTCCACGAACCGTGAGCCGGCGGGGCGCCTGTGGTGCGCTGCCTGTCTCGTCGAAGGCCTTCCCGTCAGGGCTGCCGCGGATCAGCTGTCGGTGTCCATCCAGATCGTCACCGGCCCGTCGTTGGTCAGGCTCACCGCCATGTCCGCGCCGAAGCGTCCGGTGGCGACCGGGATGCCCTGCTTCTGGACCTGCGCGGCGAAGTGGTTGTAGAGGCGTTCGCCCTCGTCCGGGCTGGCGGCGGCGGAAAAGCCGGGACGGTTCCCGCGCGAGGTGTCGGCCGCAAGGGTGAACTGGCTGACGACCAGTGCCGCGCCGCCGGTGTCGGTGACGGAGCGGTTCATGCGGCCCTCGTCGTCGCGGAAGATCCTGAGCTTGGCGATCTTGGCGGCGAGGCGGTCGGCCTCTGCCTCCGTATCGCCCTGCATGGCGCAGACGAGGATCATCAGGCCAGGCCCGATCTCTCCGACGGTGGAGCCGCCGATCTCGACCCGAGCGTTGGTGACGCGCTGGATCAGGGCTCTCACAGCTCGTTGTCCCACGGCGGGTTGGCGCCCGCGCGGCTGACGGTGATCGCGGCGGCCCGGGCGCCGAGGTCGGCGGCAGGCGCCAGATCGTCGAGCCATGCGGAGGCGAGCTTCTCCCGGGTCAGCAGCCCGGCCCGGTCGAGACCGGCGAGGAATCCCGCGTTGAACGTGTCGCCCGCACCCACGGTGTCGACCACGGCGACCTTCTGCGCGGCGATGCGCTTCGTCCCCTCGCGGCTGACCATGTCCACGCCTTCCGCGCCGCGCGTCACCAGCACCAGTGCCACGCCCTGCTTCAGCAGCGTTTCGGGCGCTGTGCCCAGCCACTCCATGTCCTCGTCGGAGATCTTCACGACGTCGGCCCGGTTCAGCATGGCGCTCAGGCGCGCGCGGTAGCGCGGTTCGTCGGTGATGAAGCCGGGGCGGATGTTCGGGTCGATCATGACCACGCGGTCGCCCGCGCGTTCGCACAGATCGGCATAGGTGTCGGCCGCCGGTTCGCCGACAAGGGAAATACCGCCGAAGAACAGGGCCTTGCAGGTGTCGTCCAGTGCCGGAAGCTGGTCCGAGGACAGCATCCGCCCGGCGGTGTTCTCGTCGTAGAAGGCGTATTTGGCGTGGCCGTCCACCAGCGTGACGAAGGCCAGCGTCGTCGGGCGGTCGCTGCGTGCCGCCGGGGTGTGATCGACGTTGGAGGCGGTCAGGGTGGACGCCAGAAGCTGGCCGAAGAGGTCGTTCGACAGCCCGCCGAAGTAGCCCGCCGGGGCGCCAAGGCGGCCAAGCGCGATGGCGGTGTTGAAGACCGCGCCGCCGGCGTAGGGGGCAAAGGCCGCCTCACCCGCCGTCGTTTCGCGGGGCAGCATGTCGATGAGAGCTTCGCCGCAGCAGAGGATCATGGGTCTGGTCCCTTCTGGCATTCGTGTTTGCGCTATCTATCAGGAAGAGACGCGAATGCGGAAGGGGTCAAGCCCATGTTGCGGATCCGGGGCCGGAGAAACATGCCCGGTGCATCGGGGCGCACCGGGCCGTTAACGTTCCGGTCGTCACCGGCAGGACAAATCGCGGGGTGGTCACACATTGCCCGTCACGGGTTACGAATCCGTTAATCCACGGGGCGCAGCGGGATGTAGGGCGGGGCTTTGCGCCGCCTCCCCTCACTGGTTCTGGGCGAAGACATAGCCCACGCCTGCGGCGACGATCAGGCCGAGAATCACCGCGACGGCGATCTTCCACGCCGACCAGGGCCGTTCGCCCTGCACCCGGCCCGTGCGGCCGTTGACCACGAAGCGGTAGGTCTTGCCCCGGTACTTGTAGGCCGCCAGCCAGACCGGCAGCAGGATGTGCTTGAAGGTCACGTCCGAGACGTTCGTGTCGATGCGGTGGATGCGCTGGCGGTCGCCGCCGATGTCGAACTTCACGTCCCGCTCGATCTGCCGGTCCATGTGGGCGCGCGCCTCGACAAAGCCTTCGTCGAGGTCGACCTGATATCCTTCGGCCCGGAAACCGGCAAGGAATTCAGGGCGGTAGGGCTCCAGCGCGGCCAAGTCCCAGGGCTCCAGCGCGTCGGTGAACCGCTTCGGCAGCGCCCGGGAGGCCAGCACGAGAACGTCGTCGAAGAAGCGCGAGACATGGCCCGAGGCGGGCGACCAGCGGATCTTCTGGACCTGCACCTGCTGGCGCTTGCCGTCGCGCACCACGGTTTCGGTCACGTAGTAGACCGTGCCGCGTTCGCCCGAATAGCGCGAGGCCGTGTTGGCGTCGTAGGTCCAGTAGGGCACGTAGATGCCGCTCATCTTGCGGCCCTTGCGCGCATAGTCCTGAAGCCCGCCGGGCGCGAACCAGAGCTTGCCCAGCCACTTGGTCATGGCGTCACGGGCGGCGGCCTCGTCCAGCGCAAAAGGCAGCAATCCCCGTGGCTTGATATGCCTGTGGGTCCCGGTGTCGGCGACCACGGGCGTGGCGCAGAAGGGGCATTCCGTGGCATGCACCGCCGGGTCGAATTCGAGCTGCGCGGCGCAGTTCGGACAGGTGGTGACGCGGGTCTCCTCCATCTCCTGGAGCGGCAGGAGGTTGTCGATCGCCGCCCGGAAGTCGAGCTCTTTCAGGCCGCCTTCCCACGGGCTGCGCTGCTCGATAACCTCACGGGTCGATCCGCAGAAGTCGCAGATCAGCATATTGCGTTCAGGATCAAAGCGATAGTCGGCGCCGCACTGGTCGCAGGGGAAGCGGTGTTCCTCCGTGGTGCCTTTCTCGGGCGGCGCGGAATCGAAGGGCGGGGGTGTGTCACTCATGGCAAAATCGTCTTGGATCAATGGCGGTTGCGGTCATCCTAGGAGGATTGGCGCGGAGGGGAAGGGGGCAGGGCGGCGCGCGTTCACATTTGGCCTTTATCACCGGTGCGTGCGGTAGGGTTAAGCTGCCGTGCGCTGGGCACCTGTTGGGGTTTCCGGGTGCGGGACCACAAGGGCGGAAGCATTCGTTCGGAAAGGTGAACGCGCTGTAAGGGGTAAACCGGCCGGTCCGGGGGTCCGAAACGGCCGGTTGTTAACCTTTGCGCCCGCGGTCCGCCGCGGATCCTCGTGACGTAGCGTCATCTTTGTTAACGCGGCTCCACGCGGGTCCTCAGACCTGCGGGCGGAACATCCGGGTCAGCACGCCGTCGCGTTTCACGACCGCGTGGAGGATCGCCACGACCGCATGGGCGGCGGCGAGGATCACCAGCGCCTCGCCCACGACCTCGTGCACCTCGCCTGACGTGCGCAGCCCGCCGTACCAGGCGCCGATGCCCAGAAGCGGCGCCGCGATCATCAGGAGGTAAAGCGCGCGGTGCCCCCAGAGCGCGGCGAGGTCGGCCCAGCGGGGCTGACCGGCAGGCGGCGGCGGGGCACCATGGAAGGCGCGCACGACGATGCGGATGGCGATGAAGACCAGCGCGCCGATCCCCAGCCAGACGTGCAGCGGCGTGGTGTCCTCCCCCGATTCGAGGCGGTTGCGCAGGGCGCGGCCCATGTCCTCGTGGGTCAGGAAGGCGGCGGCGATCAGCACCGCGACGGTCCAGTGAAGGCCGATCTGGAGGCCGGAATATCCCTCTTGGCGGGCCATGCCGTGAAATCCCCGAAGCTGCGGTGCCGCACGGCACCGGTGAATTGCCGGGTTCAGATTACGGGCGGCGCGATTCAAGGCAAGCGCGCCGGAGACGACCTCTTGCCGCAGGGGATCAGGCGGTTAGGTTCGGGGCAAACGATGGAGGACTGCTGCGTGTACCTGCGAACGACCCTGATGATCCTGCTGGCGGCGCCGCTCCGGGCGGAGACGGTGACCATGGCCTTCCGCTGGGAGGGGTCTGGCGGCTACGCGGTGTCGGGCGCGCTGCAATACGACACGCGGGACGTGTCCGGGCCGTTGGTGCGGGACAGCGACCTGATCTGCTTTCACGTCGACGGAACGAAGGACGGCGAAGCCATCGGCCACTGGGGCCTGCGGATGCTGAACGAGGAGACCGACTGGCGGCTCTTCCTCGACCCCGAGGGGCCGGAACTGCTGGTCGAGGGCATGGGCGTGGACATGCCGCAGGCGTGGAACATGGACGGCTTCGGCACGAGCTGCGGTGCGGGCGGCTTCGGCTTCAACATCGGCAGCGCGGCGCAGGACCTCTGCCTGGATGGCGCGCTGCTGTATGAAAGCCAGGTCGATCCGTTCCGGCCCTTCCCGGTGGAGCGTGTGACGGAGCACGCCTTTCCGCCCTACGCCTGCAACGCCCCGGCGCTGATGAGCGCCCTGCCGCGGGCGCTGTCGGGCGGGTGAGGAGGGGGCTCCGCCCCCGCCTGCGGCCCCCCGAGGTATTTTGGCCAAGATGAAGGCGGGGGGGGGGCGTCCTGATGTGGCAGGGGCGCCGGCAGCGGAGAGGGCCCCCGGCGGCCTGTGGCGCGCGGAGGTGTCATGGCCGGGCGGAAGGGGGGCGCGTCTTTTGCGTCGGAGCGCGGCTTTGCGCGCGGTGACGGGGGGCGCGGCCCCCAGGTATCCGGGCGGGGGCCGCGAAGGGGTTACATCGGCGGCGGCGGCGGGGGCATGACGGTGAAGAGCTGTGCCAGTTCGGACACCTCGCCGGCCTTCTTCCAGCCGTCCTGCCCTTGGGTCCAGACGTGGGTTTCGCGGTCGAACTCTCCGGTGGTGACCATCTTGCCGAGGTCCGCCTTGGAGAAGGGGCCGGTGGTCTGCCCGGCCTTGGCGATGTGCCAGACGTGTTCCACCGGCGGGGGGGGAGGCGGTGGCGGCGCGGCGGAGGCCGGTTGCTGCTGGCCGCCCCACGGACCGGGCTGACCGCCGGAGGGCTGGGTCATCTGCTGGGCCATGTTCATGCCCATGCCCGCGCCGAAGCCCATGCCCATCGACTGGTCCATGGCGCCGCCCTTGCCCATCGCCTCGGCCGCCTTCCACTTCATGTGGTCGTCGAGGTTGCCGGCCAGCCCGCGCGAGGTGCGGGCGTCGAGCGCCTTCTCGACCTCGGGGGGGAGGGAGATGTTCTCGATGTAGAGTTCGGGCAGCGTCAGGCCGTAGGCGGCGATGGTCGGGTCGATGGCCTTGGCGATCAGCCCGCCGACCTCGCCGGTGTTGGCCGCCATGTCGAGCACCGGGATGCCGGAGCGGGCGATGGCCTGGCTGAATTCCTGCACGATGATGTTGCGGATCTGGAAGGCGACCTCGTCGGTGGTGAACTCGCCGTCGGTGCCGACGATTTCCTGCATGAAGAGCGCGGGGTCGGCGACCTTGATCGCGTAGGTGCCGAAGGCGCGGATGCGGGTCGGGCCGAACTCCGGGTCGCGCAGCATGATCGGGTTCTTCGTGCCCCACTTCAGGTTGGTGAAGCGGGCGGTCGAGACGAAGTAGATCTCTGACTTGAACGGGCTCTGGAAGCCGTGGTCCCAGTGCTGGAGCGACGTCATGATCGGCATGTTGTTGGTTTCCAGCATGTACATGCCGGGGGTGAAGACGTCGGCAAGCTGGCCCTCGTGGACGAAGACCGCCGCCTGTCCTTCGCGCACCGTCAGCTTGGCGCCGTACTTGATCTCGTGGCCCTCGCGCTCGAACCGCCAGACGAGCGTGTCGCGGGTGTCGTCCGTCCAGTGGATGACGTCGATGAACTGTCCCTTGAGGAAATCCCAGATCGGCATTGAAATCTCTCCTTATTTCAAAACGGTCGGACGGCGGCGGGCGGGGGCGCGGTCAGCTTGAATTGCCGGATCCGACGAGATCGGCGGCCTTTTCGCGCACGATGGGCAGCGCCTCTTCGGCGGACATGCCCGGGCGCAGGCGCGGATCGTAGAGGATCTTGAGCAGCAGCTCGTCGTGCCGGGTCAGCAGCGCGAATTCGTCGTCGTCGTTGAAGATCGTCGGGCGCGCGGAGGGGCTGTCGTTGGTCAGGCCGAAGCCCTGGGCCATTTCCTCGTGCACGCAGGACCGGCGCATCAGGTCCGGGTGTTCGGAACGGATCACCGCGATGGCCGTGCCGTAGTCGTAGCCGCCGTAGTCGGTGGCGAAGGCCATCACGAGGCAGTGGATGCCGCGCGGCAGGTTGCGGAAGATGCGCAGCGCGTTGGGGTTCACGTCCGGCACGAGCTGGCGGATGCGGTTGGCGATCTGCGGCTGGTCGTCCTCCGACATGAAGAGGACGTAGAAGTTCGGGTTGTCGTTGCTCATCGACACCGGGTGGCCGGTGATGCGGCCGAGGCGGGCGGCGTATTTCGCCACCTCGGCGCGGTCCCAGTCGATCTGCTCGCGCGGGACGCCGGGGCCGAATTCCGTGGTGACGCGCACCGGCTGGGTCCATTTCTTGACCGCCGAGGAGGCGCCGGGGCCGGCCGGGCGCAGGCCCTCGCCGCGGATGTATTCCTCTTCCAGCGCGATGGCCATGAAGTTGCGCACCAGCATGGTGTCGGTGAACGGCGTGTCGGGGCCGCCGCCGTCGGTGCGCAGGAGGCCGCGGGCGAGGTTGTCGGCCTGCACGCGCGAGTAATAGGCCGCGATCTCGCGCGAGGCGGCGGAGGGCGGCGTCGGCTCCGCTTCGGTGACCGGCGGAGGGGCGGCCACGGGGGCAGGGCGGGCTTCGGGCGTGACGACGGTCTGGCTGGGCGCAAGCGCCGCCTCGTCACAGGCCGAGAGGGCCGCGACGCAGAGGAGCGCCGGGACCCAGGCCGGGACATTGGCCCGGAGCCTGGCCCGTGCTGCGGACCGGGAAATGTCGCGCGCTGCGCCCATGATCAGGACGGCACCGCGGTTGCGGCGACGTCGCCGGTCCCGGTCTTGCGGGCCTTCGCGGAAGCCAGCGTGTCGCGCAGTTCGTGTTCCATCTTCTTCAGTTCCTCTTCGGCCTTGGCGCGGCGCGCCTTGCCCTCGTCCGCGATCCGCAGCGAGTCCTCGATGGTTCCGATCAGGTCGGCGTTGGCCTGCTTGACCGCCTCGATGTCGAAGACGCCGCGCTCCATCTCCTCGCGGATGATCTTGTTGCTGTCGCGCAGGTTGGCGGCGTTGGAGGTCAGAAGCTCGTTGGTCAGGTCGTTGGCGTCGCGCACGGCGGCGGCGGCCTGCTTCGAACGCTGGATGGTGACCGCCTGCGCAAGCTGGGTTTCCCAGAGCGGCACGGTGTTGACCAGCGTCGAGTTGATCTTGGTCACGAGGGACTTGTCGTTTTCCTGCACCAGACGGATCGAGGGCAGCGACTGCATGGTGACCTGGCGCGTCAGTTTCAGGTCGTGCACCCGGCGTTCCAGATCGTCGCGGGCGCCGCGCAGGTCGCGCAGTTCCTGCGCCTTCATCACCTGGTCGCCCTCGTCTGCGTTCTGGACCTCGTTCTCCTTCGCGGGGATCGCGATGCCGTCCAGTTCCTCCAGCTTTTCCTCGCCGGCGGCGATGTAGAGCGCCAGCTCGTCGTAGAACTGCAGGGTCTTTTCGTAGAGCAGGTCGAGCGACTTTATGTCCTTCAGGAGCCGGTGCTCGTGCTTCAGGAGGTCGTCGGTGACCTTGTCGATCTGCGCCTGCACCGTCTCGTACCGGGCGGTGAACTTGGCGAAGGGGGCGGCGCGGCCCAAGAGCTTTTCCCACCACGAACGTTCGCGGCGCACGTCCAGCTCGGACACGGAGAAGCCGCGGATCGTGGTGACGATGCCGCGCAGGCTGTCGCCCGCCGGGCCCACGTCCTTGTTGCGCACGTCCGTCAGCATCGCCTGGGAAATCGTCTGGAGTTCGGCCTGTGCGGCGGAGCCGAAGGACACGATGGAGTTCGTGTCGCTCATGTCGATCTCGTCCATCCGGGCGCGGATTTCCTCGCTGGTTTCGGCCGGGGCTTCCTTCAGCGGGACGATGGCATTGGCATCGGCCGGTTCCGGCAGGATGGTGGCGTTGACCTCATCGACCATCGTGAGCGTCTTCTGAGCTTCCTGGCGAACGTTTTCAGACATCTAAGGGATCCCCCGTTTAAAATTTCAGCCCAACTTCCGGTCGAGATGCACGCCTTCGCGCTGCAGGCGCTCGCGCAGGACCTCTATCTCGATGTTGAGGTCGGCGTTGTCGTCCTCAAGCAGTTTTTCGATCTTCTTGTCGAAGCTCTCTTCGAGATCGGTGAGCAACATCATGAAATCGGTTTTGGCCCCGCGGTCGCGGGTGCGCGAATAGATATCCGCGAACTTGATGGCGGCGTCCTTCGCCCCCATCAGGTAGACGCCGAGGAACTGGCGGGCGGCGGTCAGGTCGCGGGGGTCTTCCTCCACCGTGCGGATCATCTCGCGGGCCTTGACGGTGAAGCGTTCGACGCGGGCCTCGGACTGGGCGTCGTCGGCGCGCTTCACGGCCTCGTTCATGGCGGCGAGGTGGCGCTCCGCCTCGTCGACCACGCGGGCCACGCGGTCCTGCTGGAAGGTGTCGATGCCCTCCATGCCCTTGTCCTTCATCGGGTCGATGCCGAAGGCGCCGATGTGCAGTGCGGTGGCGACGACGCCGTAGATCGCCGGGGCCGCGACACCGTGCTGCGACGTCCAGGCGGCCAGTGCGGCACCGATGCCGCAGAGGCCCGCCGCGAACAGCTTGCGCGGGATCGACGGGCGGCGGGCGATCTTGCGTTCGTGGTAGGCAGATTCGGCCTGCAGCCCGTCGCGCAGGAGCCACGCACCAAGGATCAGCGACCCGGCGCCCAGAAGGCCCACGGCCATGTCGGCCGGCGCTTCGTTGATCGAGAAGAAGGCGAGGAGCAGCCCGGGAATGAACAGCACGTTGGACCGGGCACCGGCCGGCGCGACCTTTGCGCCCTTGTAGGCGCGGACCTCGGCACGGTCCTCACGAAGCGTCGGTTTTCCCGCCATGTCCCCGTCGGGGCTGTATTTTCCGCCATAGCGCTTTGCCATCGCTCAAAGGCCCCCGAGCCAGCCCGTGGACACTCCGAAGAGGAGGACGATCAGCAGGATATAGCTGATCTTCTGCAAGGCGTTTCCGGACATCCAGGCCCCCGATGGTCTGCGTGTGACCGAAACTTAGGGGCTAAATGCTGCACTTGCTAGGGGGAACTATCCACAGTCAGCGTCACCTTGCCCACGGACGACCTGTCCGTTGACCTGCCGGGAGGCGGGGAAGGAAAGGGCCGCGGGGCGGTCGTCAGGCGGCGCTGTTGGTGGGCATCCGGTCGAGCAGGAGGTCGGCCTCCATCTCGAAATCGTCCTTGTCGCCGCGCACACGGGTCCTGCGGGCGCTTGTCTCGAAGCTTTCGGTCATGACGTCCAGCTTGGCGATGTAGCGGCGACGGGCGAACTGGGCACCCTCGCCGGAGCGCGCGTCGCAGAGCCGGTTCGATTCCGCGTCGAGCAGGCTGACGAACTTGTCGACCGGGCGCGCCAGCCGGGCCAGCGACCGGGGGTCGCGGGCGAAGCCGCGCATCAGGCGTAGAATCAGCGTGCGGGCGGCTTCGGTGCGGCGGGTGATCTCCGCGTCTTCCAGCATGGCGATGCGGTCGGCGATCATCGCCAGCCGGTGATCCGTCTGTTCCAGCAGGATGTCGGCCTCCTGCCGGCCATTGTCGGCACGCACATCGGTCTTGTCGCGCATCGGGTCGAGCCCGAAGGCGGCAATGCCGAGGCCGAAGCCGCAGACGCCGATCAGCAGCGGCAGGACGATGTCCTCGAAGCGGTGACTGGCCAGCACGACGATCATCGTGCCGATCAGCAGCGAGCCGAGGAGCTTGCGGGGAATGCGCGGGGCCTTCGCGCCGGGAGTGACACGGTAGATGGCGTGCAGGCGCGTGCCGTGCGCGATCAGCCGCAGCGCGACGGAGAGGATCCAGAGTTCGACGAGGGCCGTGGCCATGGCGGAGAACCCGCCGTAGAACATCCAGGCGAACAGCGGAAAGGCCGCCAGGAACAGGAAGTTGAGCCCCGTGTCCTGGTTCGGGCATTCCGGGGGCGCCTCCGCCGGGCGCTGCATGGCGAGGAGTCTGCGCATCAGTAGAAGCTCAGGAAGAAGATCAGAAGCCAGAGCGTGACAAAGGCCCCGCGCGAGATCATCTGCCCGCTGTCCCGCGCGCGCCCGGCGCATCGGGCCAGCATCGAGCAGGTGTCCTGCACGACGACGCGCAGGTAGCTCAGCACCAGAAGCGCAGAGCCGAACAGGATGAGAAGGGCGAGAGTCGATGTCATCATGACCTCAACCTCGTGCCGAATCCGGGCGAAAACGCGGCGCTGTCCGGGAAAAACCTTGAAATGGTGAACAGATCGTTAAGGCGTCTAGTCCCGGCGCGGCCTTGGCGACTTAGGGCCGCTCCCCGGGCGCGACGGCCCGGAGCGTGCGGGTTTGCCCTTCGACGGACCGGCCTTCGCATCTGCCCGGGTGCCCGGTTTGGGGCCGGATTTGCCGGCGAATTTACCAGCAAATTTACCGGCGGGCTTGCCTGCGGGTTTCGCCCCCGGCTTGCCCGGATGCCGGGACGAACCGTCCGCGCTTGCAGAGGGCTTTCCGCCGCCGGAGCGTGCCGGAACGGGCTTTGCGCCGGTGGGGTCGGCCGCTTTGCGGGCGCGGGGCTGGAGGCGCGGCTTTGGCTTTGCCTCCGGATCGGGTTCGGCGTCCAGTCCGAGACCCAGCTGGTCGCGCAGGATCTTGCGGCGCACTTCCTGCACCTCGCCCGGCTTCATCTGGCCAAGCTGGAACGGCCCGTAGGAAATGCGGATCAGCCGGTTCACCGACAGGCCGAGGTCGGCCATGGCGCGGCGGATCTCGCGGTTCTTGCCTTCGCGCAGGCCCACGGTCAGCCAGGCGTTGGCGCCCTGCTGGCGGTCCAGGCTGACGATCATCGGCTGGAAAGTCTGGCCGTCGACGGTCAGACCGTCGCGCAGCGGTTGCAGCATCGGGTCGGTCGGGCGCCCGTTGATCCGCACCCGGTAGCGCCGCAGCCAGCCGGTGGAGGGCAGCTCCAGCCGCCGCTTCAGGCCGCCGTCGTTGGTCAGCAGCAAGAGGCCCTCGGAGTTGAGGTCGAGCCGGCCCACGGACATCACGCGCGGCAGGTCGTCGGGCAGGTCGTCGTAGATCGTCGGCCGCCCCTGTTCGTCCTTGGTGGTCGTCACAAGGCCGGTGGGCTTGTGGTACAGCCAGAGCCGCGCCTCCTCCGGTCCGTCGAGGGCCACGTCGTCGACGGTGACGCGGTCCTTGTCGGTGACGTTCAGGGCCGGGCTGTCGATGACCGTGCCGTTCACCGCAACGCGGCCTTCGGCGATCATGCGCTCTGCCTCGCGGCGGCTGGCGCGGCCGGCGCGGGCGATGACCTTGGCGATTCGGTCTCCGGGAGGGGTCTTGTTGTCCATGGGGCCTCTTACCGTGTCGGCAGGGGCCGGGGGAAGCGGCTTTCCTGCCTCACGCCCGCGCGCTAAGGGGGGACATGGTCTTTCGTTCGCACATGGACGCGGCGCTGGCAGAGGCGCGCGCGGCGGCAACCCGGGGCGAAGTGCCCGTGGGCGCGGTCGTCGTGGCGCCTTCGGGCGAGGTGTTGGCCCGCGCGGGCAACCGCACGCGGGAGTTGTCGGACCCCACGGCCCATGCGGAGGTGCTGGCCCTGCGCGCGGCCTGCGCGGCGGCGGGGTCGGACCGGCTGCCAGGGCATGACCTCTACGTGACGCTGGAGCCCTGCCCGATGTGCGCGGCGGCGATCTCCTTCGCGCGGGTGGCGCGGCTGTATTACGGCGCGGCGGACCCGAAGTCGGGCGGCGTGGCGCAGGGGCCGCGGATCTTCTCGCACCCCCAGTGCCACCACGTGCCGGAGGTCTACGACGGGATCGGGGCAGAGGCGGCCTCGGCCCTGCTGACGGGTTTCTTCAGGGAGCGGCGGTGATGGCGCGGGTGATCCTGTTCAACAAGCCGATGGGCGTGCTGTCGCAGTTCACCGACAAGGGCAACGCGGACAGCCCGCGTTCGACCCTGTCGGAGTTCGTCGAGGTGAAGGGCGTCTACCCGGCAGGGCGGCTCGACCGCGATTCCGAGGGGCTCTTGGTGCTGACGGACGACGGGCGGCTGCAGGCGCGCATCGCCTCGCCGAAGTTCAAGCGCCCGAAGACCTACCTCGTGCAGGTGGAGGGCACGCCCACCGAGGACCAGATCCGGGCGCTGCGCGAGGGTGTGGAGCTGAACGACGGGCCGACCCGGCGGGCGGAGTGCGTGGCGATCGACCCGCCCGACCTCTGGCCGCGCAATCCGCCGGTGCGGTTCCGCAAGTCGGTGCCCGATGCGTGGCTGTCGCTGACGATCTCGGAAGGGCGCAATCGGCAGGTGCGGCGGATGACGGCGCATGTGGGCCTGCCCTGCCTCAGGCTGGTGCGCTGGTCGGTGGGCGACTGGTCGGTCGAAGGGCTCGCGCCGGGGGAGTGGCGGGACGCCTGAGCGGTGGTGCCGGGGCGTGTGGCCGGAGTGTCTGGCCGGGGGCGGTGTCCCGCCGCCCGGCCGTCTGGTTCAGGGATGTTTCAGGCGGCGCGGTGCAGCGTCGGCTTCTTGCCCTCGCTGGCGGCCTTGAGATCGGCGAGCCCCTCGATCAGGACCGCCTTGGCGTGGCGTTTCGCCTGTTTCGGCAGGGCCATCGGCCAGGCGCCGCGGTAGGAGGCGGTGGCATGGACGTGGGTCGTCTTGCCGTGGTCCTCCAGCGTGATCAGGTGCCCCGCCGATACGAAGAGCGCGGCGCTGGTCCAGCCGAGCTGATGCTTCGGGTCGACCACCTGCAGGCGTGCGCGGACGGTCTGGCGGTTGGCGCGCATCTCGAAGGCGGTGCCGGGCACCAGCGGGATGTGGGCGCTGATCCACTCCACGTTTCTGAACCACGCGGGCCAGCTCGGGACGTCGGAAAGCACGGCCCATACGGCCGAAGCCGGTGCCTCGATAAGGATGTCCGCGCGGGCAGCAACCGGAGCGGACGCGTCGATGTCGTGATAGGTCAAGATAAGCCCCATGAGATGGGGCCGGGGCCACGGGGCGCGAACGATTGGCAGCGTTCGGAGGCGCCAGAATCTCCGGCCATGACCGGGAATTTCCCTTTGGTCACGGCGGGTGATTTATGATTTTGCAAGGTGTCTTGCAAGCCCTCTCAAAGGTGGGTGTTCACGAATGTTTCAGACCCATTTCGCCAGCGGAGGAAGGCTCATCAGGACGGCATTCGCGTCGTGTCCGGTGGCCAGTCCGAACTTCGTCCCGCGGTCGTAAACCAGGTTGTATTCGGCATAAAGCCCGCGGTGCACGAGCTGCACGTCCTTGTCCGCATCGGTGAAGGGCTGCGTGCGGCGCTTCTCGATCAGCGGCAGGTAGGCGGGCAGAAAGGCGCGGCCGATGTCCTGCGTCAGGGCGAAATCCGCCTCCCAGTCGCCGGAGTTGCGGTCGTCCATGAAGATGCCGCCGACGCCGCGCGCGCGCTTGCGGTGGGGGATGTAGAAATACTCATCCGCCCAGGCCTTCAGCGCCGGGTAGTGCTCGGTCCCGTGGGGGTCGAGGTGGGCCTTCTGGGTGGCGTGGAAATGGGCGGTGTCCTCGTCGTACTCGATACACGGGTTGAGGTCTGAGCCGCCGCCGAACCACCATGCGCCGGGCGTCCAGAACATGCGGGTGTTCATGTGGACGGCAGGGCAGTGCGGGTTCTGCATGTGCGCCACCAGCGAGATGCCGGACGCCCAGAAGCGCGGGTCGTCGGCGATGCCCGGGACGCCGCGCGCCGCCATGGCCTGCTGCGCGGGCACGCCCAGGGTGCCGTAGACGGTGGAGACGTTGACGCCGACCTTCTCGAACACCCGCCCGCCGCGCATCACGCTCATCAGCCCGCCGCCCGCGTCGGAACCGTCGTCGGACTGGCGGCTGGTCCGGGTGACGTCGAACCGGCCGGCGTTGCCTTCGGCGAAGGGACCTGTCTCATGGCTGTCCTCGAGCGCCTCGAAGGCCGCGACGATCTGGTCGCGGAGGTCACGGAACCACGCGCTGGCGCGGTCTTTTTCGGCGGTCATCATGGCGGTGTCTCCTCGCATTCGGGCGGACATTAGCGGCGGGCCGGGGCAGGGGCAACGCGACGCGAGGGTGCCGGCGGTGCAGACAGCCGGGGGTCTGCGGTCAGTGCGCGGGCGCGGCCACCGGGTCCAGCAGGGTGCGCCCGCCGTCCACCGTCATGACCTGCCCGGTCATGAAGCCCGAGCCGTCGCTGGAGAGGAACTGCACCGCCTCGGCCAGCTCGCGCGGGGGGGCGATGCGACCAAGGGGGGTGTGGTTCTCGATGTCGGAGCGGTAGTCGCGGTGTTCCTTCAGCGTGTCCTTCAGGCTGGCGGACATCACCGAGCCGAAGGCCAGCGCGTTCACCCGGATGCGGCTGGGCGCCAGCGCCACCGCCATCGAACGGGTCATCTGGTCCAGCGCGGCGCAGGACACGGAATAGGCCAGAAGCTCCGGATGGGTGCGGCGGGCCGCGATCGACGAGAGGTTGACGATGGCACCGACCTGGCCTTCGGTCTGGCCCTCCGCCTGCTTGATCATCCGGCGCGCCACGAGCTGGCTCATCCGGTAGGCGGTCATCAGGTTCTGGTCGAGCAGCTTGTCGAGGGTGTTGTCCTCGAGGTCGAGCGGGTCGGTCGGCAGCATCTGCCGCGACCCGTTCACCAGGATGTCGACGCGGTCGTAGGCGTCCAGCGTCGCCGACAGCAGGTTGGCCAGCGTCAGCTTTTCCCGCAGGTCGCCCGCGAAGAACTTGATGCTGTCCTCGTCGCCCTTCTCGCATTCCTTGGCCAGCCGCACCTCGTCCATGTCGGCGAGCATGACGTTGGCGCCGTTGTTGGCGAAGTGCTTGGCGATGGCGAGCCCGACGCCGTTCGCGGCGCCGGTGACGATGGCGGTCTTGCCCTCGATGGAGAAACTCATGGTTCGCGCCTTTCCTCGTTCGGCGGTCAGCGCCGCGTCCGGATGACCCGGGCAGCGTGCAACAGTTTGAAGCGTGAGTCGCCCCCGATCTCGGCCACATCGCGGAAAAGCGCGGTGAGGGCGGTCTCGTAGGGGAGGTGACGGTTGGCGACCATCCAGAGCTGGCCATGCGGCGCAAGCACCCGGGCGGCGGCCTCGATGAAGGCGCGGCCAAGCGCGGGATCGGCGCGGCGGCCGGCGTGGAACGGCGGGTTCATGACCACCGCGTCGAGCCTGCGGGGCGCGTGCGCACCCTGCGGCTGCGGCGGGGTCCATGTGGTGGCGTCGGCCCAGTGGAAGACGGCGCGCGGATCGGTGACGTTCAGGCGGGCGCAGTCGAGGGCGGTCTTCTCCGTCTCGACGAGGTGCAGGGTCTTCACGCCTTGGTGGCGCAGGATCTCGCGCGAGAGCCAGCCCCAGCCGGCGCCCAGGTCGGCCACGTCGCCCTTGAGCAGCGGCAGGGCCCCGGCCAGCGCGACGGAGGCCTCGTCCGGCGCATCGGCGGAAAAGACGCCCGGCGCGACCCAGTCGCCATGGGCGTTCCGCGCCTGCGCGGGGCGAACCCAGTCCGCCAGCGCCTCGCCCGGATGAAACCATGCGCAGCGCCCGTGCGCCTTGGACACCTGTCCGTCGAGCGTCACGCGCTGCTTCAGCGCCTTCAGGATCGCCTCCACCCCGTCGGTCTTGGCGCCGTCGACCACCACCATCTCGGCGTGCTGCGCGGCGAGGGCAAGCCGCGCCTCGGCGGCGTCGCGGGCGCGGGGGAGGGAGACGATGGCGGCGGCATAGCGGCCCTCGGGCGCGGTGGCGGTCGGCAGGCCGCGGGCGGCCCAGCCGTCATGCGCGGCGGCATCGGTCTGGATCACCGTCACGCGGGTCGTGTCCAGCATGTCGACGGGGGCATCGGCGGGCGCACCGATCAGGGCCAGCGGCCCGTCGTCCGGAAGGACGAGGCCGCCGGTCTCTATGGCGAAGCGGAGGCGTTCGGATGTCATGAGCGGAAAGACCGTTCCCTTGTCTCTGGGGGACAAGGCATGTGTGGCCCCGTCCCGTGAAACCGGGGGCCTATTCCTTTTCCATGGTGCACTGCAAGGGGTGCTGGTGGCGGCGGGCGAAATCCATGACCTGCCCGACCTTGGTTTCCGCGATCTCGTGACTGAAGACGCCGACCACGGCGACCCCCTTCTTGTGCACGGTCAGCATGACCTCGAACGCCTGTGCGTGGGTCATGCCGAAGAACCGTTCGAGAACGTGCACGACGAATTCCATCGGCGTATAGTCGTCGTTCAGCAGCAGGACCTTGTAGAGCGGAGGGCGCTTGGTCTTCGGCTTCGTCTTGGTGACGACGCCGGTTTCACCCTGACCATCATCCGGCTCGTCTGCGGCCATCGTCCACTTCTGCGGGGCGTCTGTCATATGTGCCTGTCGCGCTTTGCGTTCCGGTATACGGCCACTTTATATAGCCGCGAGGCCTCCGGCGAAAAGGGGGGCACGGAGGATGAATACAAAATGGCGCAAAATCTGCTAACAATCGGTTTCGACGCGGACGACACGCTGTGGCACAACGAGCGGTTCTTCGTGGGCACGCAGGAGAAATTCGCCGACCTGCTCAAGGATCATGCAGAGCGCGCGCACCTCGAGGAGCGGCTGGTCGCGGCGGAGCGGCGCAACATCGGCCATTACGGATTCGGCGTGAAGGGGTTCACCCTGTCGATGATCGAGACCGCGATCGAGGTCACCGACGGCCGCGTGCCCGCCTCCGTCATCGGCGAACTGCTGGAGGCCGGGCGCGAGATGCTGGCCCATCCCGTCGAACTTCTGCCCCATGCCGAGGAGGCGGTGCACGCCCTGGCGCCGGGCCACCGGCTGGTGCTGATCACCAAGGGCGACCTCCTGCACCAGGAGCGCAAGCTGGCGGCCTCGGGCCTCGGCGATCTGTTCGACGCGGTGGAGATCGTGTCGGACAAGCGGCCTGCCACCTACGCGCGGATCTTCGGGGCGATGCCGGGTGGGGCGGAGGCGGCGATGATGGTCGGCAACTCGATGAAGTCCGACGTGGTGCCGGCCATCGCGGCCGGGGCCTGGGGCGTCCATGTGCCGCATGACCTCGCCTGGGCGCTGGAACACGCCGAGGCACCCGACGCCGCGCGCTTCCGCGAGATCGCGGATCTGTCGGGCCTGCCGGAGCTGGTGCGGGAGATCGGCTGAAACACCGGTCCCGGAACTGCCCGTCCAAAGAAACACCCGGCCTCTCCGGAAAGGTTCGGACCCCCTTCATCTTGGCCGAAATACCTTGGGGGTCCGGGGGTGAAACCCCCGGCGGGTCGCTGCCGGAGGCAGCGAAACCCGGCTACCGGAGGCTCAGCCCTTCACCAGCCGGTTGACGTGGCCCATCTTGCGGCCCGGCTTCACCTCCGCCTTGCCGTAGAGGTGCAGCGCCACCGCCGGGTCGGCCATCAGATCGGGCAGGCGGTCCATGTCGTCGCCGATCAGGTTCTCCATCACGATGTCGGAGTGACGCTCGCCGTTGGCCAGCGGCCAGCCCGCCACGGCGCGGATGTGCTGTTCGAACTGGTCGACGAGGCAGCCGTTCTGCGTCCAGTGGCCGGAGTTGTGCACCCGCGGCGCGATCTCGTTCACGATCAGGCCTTTGGGCGTGACGAACAGCTCGACCCCCATCACGCCGACGTAATCGAGCGCGTTGAGGATGCGGCCCGCCAGCAGCACGGCATCGGTCATGAGGCGCGAGGGGACCTCGGCGGGGACGGTTGTGGTGCGCAGGATGCCGCCCTCGTGCACGTTCTCGCCGGGGTCGAAGGCCGAGACCTGGCCGTCCTGGCTGCGGGCGGCGATCACCGAGATCTCCTTCGAGAAGTCCACGAAGCCTTCGAGGATCGCCGGGGCGCCGTTCATGTCGGCCAGCGCCTCTGCGGCATCGTCCGCGCTCTTCAGACGGGCCTGCCCCTTGCCGTCATAGCCGAAGCGCCGGGTCTTGAGGATCGCGGGCGCGCCGATGGTTTCCAGCGACGCGTCGAGCGCCGCCGCATCGGGCACGTCGGCAAAGGGGGCGGTGGCGAGGCCCAGGCCGGTGAGAAAGGTCTTTTCGGTCAGCCGGTCCTGGCTGACGCGCAGCGCCTCGCGGTTGGGGTGGATGGGCTTCAGGCTTTCCAGCAGGTCGAGCGCCGAGGTCGGGATGTTCTCGAACTCGTAGGTGATGACGTCGACGCTTTCGGCGAAGCGGCGCAGGGCGTCCTCATCCTCGTAGGAGGCCTGCAGGTGGTAGTTCGCCACGTGCGAGGCCGGGCAGTCGCCGCCCGGTTCGAAGATCACCGTCCTGAAGCCGAGGCGCGAGGCCGCGACCGAGAGCATGCGGCCAAGCTGGCCGCCGCCGAGAATGCCGATGGTGGCGCCGGTGGGGAGAGGGGACATGGCTGATCTCCGTGTTTTCGGCTGTCTGGCGCGGGATGGCCGGCGTTGCAAGCGGGGGCTCTGCCCCCGTCACCTGCGGTGACTCCCCCGCGGTATTTTTGCCAAGATGAAGGGCGGGCGCGGGACTTTCCCGGACAGGGTCAGTCGCGCACGGGTTCCTCGGGGATGGAGGCGGCGAGGGCGGTGCGCCAGTCGTCGAGGCGGCGGGCGAGGTCGGGGTCGGTGTTGGCGAGGATGGCCGCGGCCATCAGGCCCGCGTTCTTCGCACCTGCGCCGCCGATCGCCATGGTGGCGACTGGGAAGCCGCGCGGCATCTGCAGGATGGAATAGAGCGAATCGACGCCTGAGAGCGCCTTGGTCTCGACCGGGACGCCGATGACCGGCACGCGGGTCTTCGACGCCATCATGCCGGGCAGGTGGGCCGCGCCGCCGGCGCCCGCGATGATGACCTTCAGCCCGCGCTCGGCCGCGGTCTTGCCGTACTCCCACAGCCGGTCCGGGGTGCGGTGGGCGGAGACGATCCTGACCTCGTGCGGGACGCCGAGTTCGTCGAGCACCTCGGCGGCCTCCTTCATGGTGGGCCAGTCCGATTGGCTGCCCATGATGATGCCGATCTCGATTGTCATGCCGCTGCCCCTGATCCTGTGCGGGAAAGCCTCTTTATAGGGGGCCGGGCGCCGGGTGCAACGGGCGCCGCGGCCTTCCTCAGGCGATGATGTCGGGGGTCAGCCGGTCCTCGATCAGCGCGATGCGGTCCTTGAGAAGCAGCTTCTTCTTCTTCAGGCGCTGCAGCGTGATCTGGTCGGCGGTGCCGGTGGTCTGCAGCGCACGGATGGATTCGTCCAGGTCGCGGTGTTCCCTGCGAAAGACCTCGAGTTCGACGCGCAGGACCTCGTCGTTCTTCATGGAGATGTCCGTTGGGGCGTTCATCTGCCGACTCCTGAAAGCTCCGTGAAACATCAACATAGCGAAGAGAAGGCTCTGCGCAAAGACCCTTGCGCGGTCCATCGGCTGTTCCCATATTCCGGGTGTGCGGGTTGCCGACAGGGACACGCGCGAAACGGTCGCTTGTATCAAGGACTGAAAGGAATGCGTCCATGAGCAAACTCACACTGGGGTCCTACCCGCACATGCTGGGGTTCGAGCAGCTGGAACGGCTGCTGGAGAGGACCGCGAAGACGTCGGAAGGCTATCCGCCGTTCAACATCGAACAGACGTCCGAACACTCTTTCCGCATCACGCTGGCTGTCGCGGGTTTCCGCGAGGAGGACCTCTCGATCACGGTCGAGGACCGGCAACTGGTGATCCGCGGACGGTCGCGCGACGACTCGGCCGAGCGCATTTTCCTGCACCGCGGCATTGCCGCGCGGCAGTTTCAGCGCAGTTTCGTACTGGCGGACGGCGTCGAGGTGGGTGAAGCGGTGATGGAAAACGGGCTGTTGCACGTCGACCTGACGCAGAACCAGCCGGAGACCGTGGTTCAGACGATCAAGATCAGGAAGGGGTAACTGGATGCATACCAAGTACGACATTTCCAAGCTGATGGACGAAGGCCGGACGGTCTACGTGCGTCCCGTGCAGCGCGACGAGCTGCCGGAAGAGATGCAGGACCAGATGGACGGCCGCGAGACGATCTATGCCGTGCACCGCGCCGATGGCGAGCGTCTGGCGCTTGTGAAGAACCGGAGCCTGGCCTTCGCGCTGGCCCGTCAGAACGACCTGGCACCCGTGACGGTGCACTGAGACCAGCCGGCGGGCGCCCCTGTGGCGCCCGGCCCGGTGTCCCCGCGCGGCGCGCCGTTTTCCGGTGTGCCCGCAGCGGGCGATGGCCCGATGTCCCGGGCGCTTTCCTTCCCACAGCCGAGAGTCGCGTGCCCTGCCGGATGACCCCGGCGGCTAACCCCGCTTTGATTTGACAGGTCGGGGCACATGCGCTTGGCTCGTCCGGCGTGCCCCCGGGTGCGTTCTGTCCAGAGAGGTGCCATGCGCTTCGTCGCAGCGATCCTTTTCCTGTTGTGCGGCCTGTCCGGCCCGGTCCTTGCGGGCGACGCGCATGTCGCCTGCGTGCAGAACCAGCTTTCCGCGCTGGGGCAGGATCCGGGGCCGGTGGACGGCCAGTCGGGCCCGCGCACAAAGGCCGCCGTGGCGGCGCTGGTGGCGGAGAGCGCGCCCGAGGCGCGGGAGGCCTACGGGCGGCTGCCGGAGTTCTCGCGCCGGGCCGCCGTCGGCTGGTGCCGCGAGATCGGGCGCTTTCACCTCGATGCCCTGCCGTTCATGCCGTCCTACAGGATGCCGGAGGTGCATGTCTCCGACGAGGTCAGCCCGCAGATGCGCCGCGCCCTGCTGGCGGCGCATGCGCAGGCGCGCACCTACATGGCGGAGCAGTACGGCGTGCGGCTGGCCAGCCGGGTGGAGATCGCTGCCGCCGTCACCCCGGAGGCCTTCCGCGAACTGGTGCGCACGACGGAGGAGGGGCAGCAGATCCCCGGCACCACCTTGCGCGCCTCCGCCGAGCGGAACTGCCTTGGCACGCGGGGGCTGGGCGGCAGCATGTACCGCGACGTGATGACCTTCTGCGGGCTGGCGATGGGGGTGGAGGATGCCGCGCAGCTCCGGCTGGCGCG
Organism: Sagittula sp. MA-2; assembly: GCF_030126985.1. Lineage (GTDB taxonomy): Bacteria > Pseudomonadota > Alphaproteobacteria > Rhodobacterales > Rhodobacteraceae > Sagittula. The sequence goes on from NZ_CP126145.1 coordinate 199,594, forward strand.
GGACACGCTGACCTCGGTCATGGTGCATGAGTACGTCCACCACATGCAGCGCGAGATGGCCTACGACAAGGTGGAGCGCTGGGTGCGCAAGGGCGAGACGGTGCGCCGCCGCCTTGGGCCGGCCTGGATGGTTGAGGGTACGGCGGAGGTGCTGGAGTCGCGCTACTGGACCCGGGACGCGCATGTAGCGGGCGACGCGCTGTTCCTGCTGAGGGCGCGGGCCGTCGCGGCGCAGAAGTCGCTGGCCAGCGTGCGCACCGATGACGAGGTGCGGACCGCCGGGGCCTACGCGGTGTCGCACTATGCCGCTGCCCTTCTGGCCGGGCGTTTCGGCGACCAGAGCCTGATCGGTTTTTGGCGCGCCGTGGGCGAGACCGACAACTGGTACGAGGCCTTTGCGCAGGTCTATGGCATGAGCGTGGAGGAGTTCGAGGCGCTCTATGCAGGGATGCTGGAGAGCCGGGCATACGGGCTGGAGTTCGTGCAGGACATCGACATCGACGGCGACGGGCTGATCGCGGGGCAGGAGACGCTGCCGCCGGCCGCGGAGACAGCGCAGGTTCAGAGCAACTGAGACGGCCAGATGCCGTAGCGGTCGTTGAGCCACAAGGCCGTGGCCGCGTTGGCGGTGGCGCGGTCGGGCAGGTCCTGCGCGGATTGCAGCGCGGCGGGCCGGTCGAGCGGCGTGCAGAGCGTGCGGGCGGCGGGGACGGCGTGGATCGGGATACCGCGCTGCGCGAGGTGACCCGAAAACCAGATGTCGTCCACCGGCCACGCCACCTCCGGGATATCGAAAACCTCGGGCCCGAACATGCCGGGGGTGATGCTGAGGCCGGAGAACCCCTGTGCGATGTCGGTGGCGGGCGGGGCGCAGCCCCGGCGTTTCAGCCGGGTGACGGACCAGCCCGCGCCGGTGGTGGCGATGCGGCCGGTGCCCGCCTCTTGGAGCGCGCGTAGCCAGCCGTCGCCATACAGCGTGTCGTCGTCGCAGGCGGTGATGCGCGCGTGGGGGCAGGCGGCCAGCGCACCCAGCAGTTTCAGCGCCGGGCCGGGGTCGGTTTCGGACCGCAGGAGGGTCACGCCCCCGGGCAGCGGCGGCGCCTCTGTCGGGCCGGGGAAGCGGCGGAAGGTGCGGGGCAGGGCGAGCACCACGGCATCGGCGCCCTGCATGGTCAGCGTCTCAAGCACCGGGCCGAGCGTTGCGAAACGCGGCGGGATCGACGTCAGGGAGATGACGCTGCGGGCGTCCTTCAGGTCTTCGGGAAAGGAAAGGGCGAGGGCCGTGGCCCCCGCCCGGTTGAATGTCGGCAAGCGGGCCTCAGAAGTTGAAGTTGTAGTTCATCCGCAGTTCGACATCGCGGGTGTCCTCGAAGATCTGGCCGCCGTTGAGGTCCATCGACAGCGACCCGCTGCCGGTGTGGTAGGTAAACCCGGTGCCGAGCCGCGGCGTGTTGTGCGTCGTCCGCCCGTTCACCCCGTCGTCGTAGCGGTTGAAGTCGGCGCCGATGCTGACGTAGGGCCGGAGCGGGGCGCCCTGGCCGAAGATCGCCTTTGTCCCGATGGAGCCGGTGAGCGCGCTGACGGTGCGCGACGACAGGGCGCCGGCGGAGGGATGATCCTCCGAGAAGCCGGAGACGCCGAGGAAGCTCTCGATCTCCGTGTTGCCCCACATGTAGTTCGCGTTGGCGGTCAGGCCCGCGGCGCGGCGCTCGGCCTCGTAGGAGGTGCCGCCGACCTCGTAATCGGGTTTGGCGAAAAGCGCGTAGCCGGTGACCTCGTAGGTGTCGGAGAGCCGGGTCTTGAAGTAGGGTCCGAAGGACAGCGCGTCGGTTTCCACGTCGATGCCCGCAACGTCGAGGTCGGCGCGGCCGGAGGAGAGGAACAGGCCGAGCCGGGTGCCTGCGGCCACCTCCATATCCGCGCCGAGGGTGAATTCGAAGGACCGCCCGTCGATGTCGCCGCTGTAGTTGCGTCCCTGAAGGGAGGCCCAGGCCTGCAGCGGGGAGGACGTGCCGCCGCCGGACAGGAACAGCCCTTGGGTCGAGAGGTTCGGCCCGGTGCCGGTGATGGCGTTGTTGATGGCGTTGCCCACGGCGGCGGCCGATCCGGCCGCCGCGACGGTGGAGCCCGCGCCCTGCGCCGCCGCGGGAAGTCCGCCACCTGTGGCGGTGGCGCTTTTCGCGGTCCCGCCGCCGGTGCCCGCCCCGGTGGTCGCGGCGGTGCAGGAATAGGTGGCGGTGCCGGACTTGCCGGTGCCCGGCCCGCTCTGTCCGGTGGCGAGGAAGTAGTAGCTGTCGGTCGCGGGCGCTGTGTAGGTGTAGCCGTTGCAGGAGGCGGCGGAGTTGCACAGCACCTTTCCGTTCAGCTCGATCTTGAAGAACTGGAAGTCGCCCGCGGCGGTGAAGGTCGCGTCCTCGCCGCTTTGCAGGTCGCCGGGAAACCCGTAGGATTGCGAGCCGCCGTAATTGTAGTCGACGGAAAAGAATTCGTTGTTGCAACCGGCAAGGGCCGCCCCCGCGTTCATGGCAGTGATGGAGAGGAAGGCGGCAGCACAGGCGGATATTCGAGGCAGAAGTCTCATGCTGATCCCCGGAACACGTGCGAACCGGCGCTGCCGGTGAGCGGCAAGGCTTGAGAAAGAATATCCCTCCGGGCGGTAAATGCAACGTAAACGCATATCCGCTTTGCGCCCGGTGCATGGTTCTCCGCGATTTGTGATGCTGGGGCGCCGGGTGTTCTGCCCCGTCGGGCCAAGGCGGACATGAAAAAGGCCGGGGACATGCCCCGGCCTTTCGCGTTCGGTCTGGATCTGGCGGATCAGGAACCCGCGATCAGGCCCATCGATTCCAGCTTCAGGATGACCTGATGCGCGCAGTTGTCGACTTCGACATTCTCGGTCTCGACGCGCAGTTCGGGGTTCTGCGGCTCTTCGTACGGGTCGGAGATGCCGGTGAACTCCTTGATCTTGCCTTCGCGTGCCAGCTTGTAGAGGCCCTTGCGGTCACGCTTTTCGCATTCCTCGATCGTGGTCGCGACGTGCACTTCGCAGAAGGCGCCGTATTCCTCGATCATCTCGCGCACGGCGCGACGGGTCGCGGTATAGGGCGCGATGGGTGCGCAGATCGCGATGCCGCCGTTCTTGGTGATCTCGGATGCGACGTAGCCGATCCGCTTGATGTTGATGTCGCGGTGCTCTTTCGAGAAGCCCAGCTCGGACGACAGGTGCTTGCGGACGACGTCGCCGTCGAGCAGCGTCACCGGGCGGCCGCCCATCTCCATCAGCTTGACCATGAGCGCGTTGGCGATGGTCGACTTGCCGGAGCCGGAGAAGCCGGTGAAGAACACGGTGAAACCCTGCTTGGAGCGCGGCGGCTTGGTGCGGCGCAGTTCCTTCACGACCTCGGGGAAGGAGAACCATTCCGGAATCTCGAGGCCCTCGGCCAGACGGCGGCGCAGTTCGGTGCCGGAGATGTTGAGGATGGTGACGTTGTCCTTGTCCTCGATCTCGTCCGCGGGTTCGTACTGGGCGCGTTCCTGCACGTAGACCATGTGCTTGAAGTCGACCATTTCACAGCCGATTTCCGCCTGATGCTCGCGGAAGAGTTCCTGCGCGTCGTAGGGACCGTAGAAATCGTCGCCGGCAGAGTTCTTGCCCGGGCCCGCGTGGTCGCGGCCGACGATCATGTGCGTGCAGCCGTGGTTCTTGCGGATCAGGCCGTGCCAGACGGCTTCGCGCGGACCGGCCATGCGCATGGCGAGGTTCAGAAGCGACATGGTGGTGGTGGAGGCCGGGTACTTGTCCAGCACCGCCTCGTAGCAGCGCACGCGGGTGAAGTGGTCCACGTCGCCCGGCTTCGTCAGGCCGACGACCGGGTGGATCAGCAGGTTGGCCTGCGCTTCCTTCGCGGCGCGGAAGGTCAGTTCCTGGTGCGCGCGGTGCAGCGGGTTGCGGGTCTGGAACGCGACGATCTTGCGCCAGCCGAGCTTGCGGAAGTAGGCGCGGAGCTCGTTCGGGGTGTCGCGGCGGGCGCGGAAGTCGTAGTGCACCGGCTGCTGGATGCCGGTGACGGGGCCGCCGAGGTAGACCTTGCCCGCGGAGTTGTGCAGGTAGTTCACCGCCGGGTGGGCGAGGTCGTCGGCGCCAAAGACCTTCTCGGCCTCTTTCGACTTGTTCGGGATGTACTTGTCGGTGACCGTCATGGTGGCGAGGATCACGCCTTCCTGGTCACGCAGCGCGATGTCCTGGCCTTCCTCGATCTTGGCGGCGAAGTCCTCGGACACGTCCAGCGTGATCGGCATCGGCCAGAGCTGGCCGTCGGCGAGGCGCATGTTCTCGACGACGCCGTTGTAGTCGTCTTCGCCCAGGAAGCCCTTCAGCGGGTAGAAGCCGCCGTTCATCAGCAGCTCGAGGTCGCAGATCTGGCGGGGGGTCAGATCGTGCGAGGTCAGCTCGCCGGCTTCGATCTTCAGCTTCTGGGCGCTGTCGTAGGAGACGTACAGCTCCGGGATGGGCGCAAGATTGGATTGCATCAGTTTGCTCCTGTATTTGAGGGGGACGAGGTCGCTGGCAGAGCCCGTGAGCTCGGCATGGAGCGCCGCGTATTCGGTGAATTTCCGTGCAAGGAAGGCGTCGATCAGCCGGTTCTTGACTGCCGTTCCTTCGGGTGTCAGCGCATAGGCGAAGCGCTGGCGCCGATCCGGCCCGGGCCGGTTGCTGACCACGATCAGGCCCGCGTTCTGCGCCGCCCTGAGCTGCGTGTTGAGCGTGCCGAGAGATATTCCCAGCGCTTCCGCCGTGGCCCGCTGCGAGGCCTCGGGTGCCTTTTCAAGCTGACGCAGCAGGCGGAAGAGCTGATCGTCTTCCCGAAGCGTCGAAGAGGCAGAAAGCGAAGTCATGAAACCGGCGACTCAAAGTGTGTTCAGTGCTGAACGCATCGCATCATTTCGCACCTGCAGCAAACCCCAAAATCCGGGTTAGGAGAAATTTCGCCCATCCGCGCGGATCGCCGTGGCCGATAGGTCACGATCCGCTGCCGCAGCGTCACTTTTTGTCGCGACCCGGCAGTTTTCTCATCGCCTGCTGCATCCCGTCGCCGGGCCATTCCGGGTGTTCTCGGGCGGCGTCCTTCCATGCGGCGCGGAACCGGCGGACCATGCCGAGGCCCGGCACCATCGGGATGTGGGCCAGTTCCCAGTGAAAGCCGTTGATCGGGTCGTCGAAGAAGACACCGTAGTAGCCGGGCGCGTAGATCGCGTATTCGGCGGGCGCCTCCGTCACGGGGATGTCGTTCGCCAAAAGGAAATCGCGGTGAAAGGCGTCGACCTCGCGCCGGTTGCGGGCCCAGAGCGCGATGTGGTGCAGGCCCGTGGCGCGGGCGGCGTGGTCCAGCTTGCCGCCCGACCGCGCGGGCTGGATGCCGATGTAGGAATGCGGCGCTGGGAACCGCGCCATGTAATAGGTGGAGCGGTAGCCCACATCCATCGTCCAGAAGCTCCTGTAGCCGAGCCAGCCGAAAAGCCGGTCGTAGAAGGCCACGGAGGTGTCGTAGTCGAGGACGGAAAGTTCGATGTGATTGATGCCGCGCCAGCGCATGTGCCGTCTCCGTTTTCCGGTCCCGCCTTGCGGGGCGTGATTAACCGGGGCGGATGACGTTCATGCGACAGCGCGGCACGCGCGCGCCGTCAGTCTTCGCCGTCGCCCATGAGGCCCCAGCCATCGGGGGCAAAGCCGTGGTCCAGCGCGAGGCGGGTGGCCACTTCCTCGCCCAGCCAGATGCCGTCGGCCGAGATGATCTGGTCGGGCAGGGTGGCCACGAGGTAGCGGCCTTCCTCGTCGTCCTCCACCCAGTCGCAGTCGAAGCCTTCCTTCGAGAGGGCATCGGCCAGCGGGCGCCAGTCGGCCTCGCCCTCGGGGACGAGGAAATAGTCCACGTCGGCGAATTCCGGCAGGCCCGGGCCGTCGCGCAGTTCGGCATAGGTGGCCCGGGTCTCGGCCCGCTGGGCGGCGAAGTCGTGGTCCATCAGTGTCCCGCTTCGACGGGCACGCCGTAGCCCAGCGGCTCGACCGTGTCCTTGCCGTCGTCGAGGTCCTGTTCGGACAGCCAGCGCTCGGCCTCGAGCGCGGCCATGCAGCCCATCCCGGCCGAGGTCACCGCCTGCCGGTACTTGTGGTCGGTCAGGTCGCCCGCGGCGAAGACGCCGGGGATCGAGGTCTCGGTGCTGTCGGGCTTCGTCTTCACGTAGCCGCCCATGTGGGTTTCCAGCACGTCCTTCACCAGTTCGGAGGCGGGGGCGTGGCCGATGGCGACGAAGACGCCGGCGCAGGGTATCTCGGAGATCTCGCCGGTCTTGACGTTCTTCACCTTCACGCCGGTGACGCCCTTGGGCATGTCGGTGCCCATGACTTCCTCGAGCTGGTGGAACCAGAGCGGGTGGATCTTCGGGTTCTTCAGCAGGCGGTCCTGCAGGATCTTCTCGGCGCGCAGTTCGTCGCGGCGGTGGATCAGCGTGACCTTGGAGGCGAAGTTGGTCAGGAACAGCGCCTCTTCGACCGCGGTGTTGCCGCCGCCGATCACCACGATTTCCTGCCCGCGGTAGAAGAAGCCGTCACAGGTCGCGCAGGCCGAGACGCCGAAGCCCTTGAAGGCCTCCTCGGAGGGCATGCCCAGCCACTTGGCGCGGGCGCCGGTGGCGAGGATGATGCTGTCGGCGGTGTAGGTCGTGCCGCTGTCGCCATGCGCCACGAAGGGGCGGACGTCGAAGTCGATCTTCGTGATGATGTCGCCGATGATCTCGGTGCCCATGGCGCGCGCGTGCGCTTCCATGTTGACCATCAGGTCGGGGCCCTGGATCTCGGTGTTGCCGGGCCAGTTCTCCACCTCGGTGGTGGTGGTCAGCTGGCCGCCGGGCTCCAGCCCCTGCACGAGGATCGGCTCCAGCATGGCGCGGGAGGCATAGACACCGGCGGTGTATCCGGCCGGGCCGGAACCGATGATCAGGACCTTGGTGTGGCGGGTTTGGGACGTCTCTGCCATGGGGCCGCTCCATACGTTCGGGATGGGCCTTGCATATAGTCACCGGGACCACAGGTGCAATGCGTCAGGATTGAGCGAACATGGGATAAGAATATTGCGCTTTTGCGAAATATTATTGCGCGCAGTCCGGGGGCTGGTATAACAAACGCGAAAATTGGCAGGGGGAGAGGCATGCCGACGCATCGGCTAGATCCTATTGATCGCAAGATTCTGTCCGAACTGCAAACGGATGGGCGCATGACGAACGTGGAACTCGCGCGGCGGGTGGGCATTTCCGCGCCGCCCTGCCTGCGCAGGGTGCGGGTTCTGGAAGAGCAGGGCTATATCCAGGGCTACCACGCGGACGTGGACGCCCGGGCGCTCGGGTTCGAGGTGCAGGTGTTCGTCATGGTCGGGCTGCAGAGCCAGGCGGAGTCGGACCTGTCGGCCTTCGAGGCGCGGTGCCGCGGCTGGCCGCTGGTGCGGGAGTGCCACATGCTGAACGGCGAGGTGGACTTCATCCTGAAGTGCGTGGCGCCCGACCTGTCGACCTTCCAGAGTTTCCTGACCGGCGACCTGCTGACGGCGCCGAACGTGGCCAGCGTGAAGACCTCGCTGGTGATCCGCGGCGCGAAGGACGAGCCCGGCGTGCCGTTCGACGTGCTGGAAGAGCGGCTGAGCCGCACCGCCTGACACATGCTGCGCAGGGTGGCGCGAAGCCCCACCCTACAAGCTGTCGCGACGGGTCGTAGGGCGGGGCTATGCGCCGCCTTCCCCCCGGTCGGGCCGGGTGCGGTCGTCAGGCGTCGATCAGGCCCTCGATGACCTCGCGGGAGGTGCGCGTGGCGCAGGTCTCGCCGAAGTCGCCCAGTGTTTCGAAGTTCGGGAACATCGACATGAACAGCTCGCGCGTCTTTGCGCCGAGCTGTTGGCTGGCGGAATTGCCGGGGTGGAACGTCTCCACCTCCACGCCGCCGACCTTGAGCGTCGTGTGGCGCCGCACCATCAGGTGATACAGCTGCACCGTGCCGGCGGGGCTGATCTGCAGGAAGCGGTCGCCGTCGGTGTATTCCTCCACCCGGGCAAGCACGGCGGCCTGTCCCAGCAGCGCCTTCAGCCGCGCGTGGCGCACGACCATGCGGGCCGCCGGCCCGAAGAGCAGGTCCATCGGCGGGCTGCCGAGACCCATGGCATCCGCGGTCACGCGGGTCAGGTGGGTGAGCGATGTGTCCTCTGTCGCGCGTCCGGGCACGTAGGTCGTGGAGCCGATCCAGGTGACGGGTTCGGAGCCGAGCGCGGTCTGGATGTAGTCGCCGGGCACCAGGTCCTCGATCGCGACCGGGCCGCGCACGGTGTCGATCAGCGTGCCGCGCGCGAAGGCCGAGGCGCATTCCTCGAAGAAGGGCGTCGCCGGGGCGACGTGCTGGGTGAAATCGACGGTCAGGTCCGGCCGCAGGGTGGCGACCTCGAACTTGCGCATGAGAGAACTTGCACGCCGAGGCCGCCCGTCCGTGTGAGCGTCACGGGCCGGAGAAATGGAAGCAGTGCCTGCGTAGGCTGCGGGAGAAAACCCGCGGTGGAGACTGGACATGTGAGCACCCCTTAAAAAGGTCGGTCACAACCGTGCTGGCCCCCACCAACAACGACAGAAGGACGTATGATTTCGCGTCTTCGCTGATGATGAATTAGCCCCAATTCTTCCCGGAGGTCAAAATTGGAGAGGCGCACCCGGGTGTTGCGTCTTCAATCCTCGGGGCGAGGCGGGGATTGTCGGTGGAGGGTGAACGGTTTTGCCACAGTTTGCCCCGCGCGGCCCCGAATCGTCCGCGGTTTCGCCGCCGCAGTTCCTTGGCTGTGGAGCGTGCTGCGCGACGTGTCCCGGGGTGGCGGAAACGGAAAGGGCGGGGAAATCCCCGCCCTGTTCCGGCCTGTCATCCGGTCTTCGGTCCGGGCCGGAAGGGCCCGTTTAGGTCAGATGCGCTCAGGCGCGCTTCAGGACCTGCGCCGCCGGTTTGCGGTTCGCGATCATCGCGGCGCGGGGCGCGCCACGCTCCCAAGGCATACGAGTACTTTCGTTCGCCTTGGCGGTTTCGATGATCGACTTGATGAAGCGACGCTGTTTCATGATCCCGGCTCTTCTCTCTGACTGCTCTGTCGGGCGGCTTGTCCGCCTGTTCTCTGCCCCCGAATGTCGCGGCCAAATGGGGCGGACTTGTGACCGAGTTGGGATAATATCGCGAACCCGGGCGGCATTGTTTCCGGAAGGTGCCGCCGCCTACGGGCGCCCGCGATCAGAGCCGGATGGCCGAGATCAACCGGCCGTAGTCCGCCTCGCCCGCGTGGGTCGCGCGGCGGTAGGAATAGAACCGGTCCGGGTCGGCGTAGGTGCAGTGACGGGTCCACTCTGCCTCCACCCCCGCGCTGCGCAGGCGGTGCAGCCCGTAGGCGGGCAGGTCGAACAGCATCCGGTCGCCGGTGCCGCTGGCGAAGAAGCGGGAGTTGGCCGGGTCCTCGGCCATGAAGTCGTCGAGGAATTCCGGCCCGACCTCGTAGGCGCCCTGGCTGATCGACGGCCCGATGACGGCCTGGATGCTGTCACGCTCGGCGCCCAGGGCCTCCATCGCCTCGATCGTCGCCTCAAGCACGCCCCCCAGTGCTCCGCGCCAGCCCGCGTGGGCGGCGGCGATCACGCCATTGTCGGCATCGGCGAAGAGCACCGGCTGGCAGTCGGCAGTCAGCACGGCGAGGGCGATCCCCTCGGTCGCGGTGACCAGCGCGTCGGCCTTTGGGCGCGGCTCGTCCAGCGGTCCGTCGACGGTCACCGCATCGGCGGAATGCACCTGGTGCACGGTCACAAGCGCGCCTGGCTCCACGCCCAGGGCGTCGGCGACGCGGGCGCGGTTGATCGACACCATCTCCGACTGGTCGGAGGAGCCGGGGCCGCAGTTCAGCCCCGAGAAGATGCCCGAGGACGCCCCGCCCCTTCGGGTGAAGAAGCCGTGGCGGAAGGGTGAAAGGCTGTCGGCGGTGATGATCTCGAGCGTCATTGCTGGCGTCAATCCGGGGTCGTCGTGCGTGCGGGCAGAGGGGCGGCGGGGGCGGGATACATGGCTTTCGGCGCGGCGGACATCAGGACGGATCGGGCAAACCGGTTCCGGGGGGCGGCGGCGCATCCTGCGAGAAGAGCGCCAGCACCTTGAACAGTGACCCCATTTCCGCGGGGTGCGTCAACCGCCGATGTGCGGCAACATGGCTTTCCAGCGCGGCCCCGCCCAGCCCGCGCGCCAGGGCCTGCGCACGCGCCGTGATCCCGAGATGTTCGAGGAACACGCCCTGCGGGGTCAGGGCACTGTGGGCGGCGGGGTGCGCGGCCCCTGCCAGCGCCTCGAAGTCGACATGCGCGGTCAGGTCGGCCTCGCCGGGCCTGTCGAAAGGTTCGGCGGGTTTGTGCCGGTACATCGCCTGGAAGGTGTCGCCGCGAGAGCGCCAGTCGCCGTAGTCGACGATCAGCGCCGCGCCGCCGTGGGCCGCGATGCGGCGGCCGATCTCCTGCGCGATGGCCTGTGCCGGGGCGCAGGTTTCGACGATCTGTCCGGGCTCGGTATCGGCCAGCCGGTGGTCGAGCGCCTCGTGCGGGGCGGGATCGGTGAGGCCGAGCACGGGCGCGCCGTCCTTCAGGCCGACGACCCGTTCCTGCCAGCCTTTCGCGTGGCGCTGGAACTGGCGGATCGGCAGGGCGTCGAAGAACTCGTTGGCGATCAGGAAGAGCGGCGCCTCGGGGAGGGAAACAACCGAATCGTGCCATGTCGCGCCGGGCAGGCGGCCAGCCTGTTCGGCACGCAGTGCGGGCGAGGTTTCCGCCAGGTGCAGGGTCAGCGCATCGTGGAAGCCGGGCACGCGGGCGGTGGCGCGCAGTGCGTCGGCCATGAGCGTGCCGCGTCCGGGGCCGAGCTCGCACAGCACGAAGGGGTCGGGCGCGCCCTGGTCCAGCCAGCTTTGCGCCAGAGCGAGGCCGATCAGCTCGCCGAACATCTGGGAGATCTCCGGCGCGGTGGTGAAGTCGCCCCCGGCCCCCAGCGGATCGCGGGTGGCGTAATAGCCATGCTCCGGGTGCGAGAGGCACAGCGCCATGTAATCGGCCAGCGTGAGCGGCCCGGTGCGCGAGATCTGGCGGGTGACGATATCCTTGAGCGCGGTCATGCGGTGCGCGCACCGGCCCCGGACCTGCGCCGCCGCGCCCAGAGGATCAGGGCAAGGCCGCCGAGGATCATCGGCAGGGTCAGGAGCTGGCCCATGGTCAGGCCGAAGCCGTCGATGTGCAGCGCAAGGCCGGTGGGGTTGCCGGGGCTGACGAACTGCGCGTCGGGCTGGCGGAAGAACTCCACGACGAAGCGGGCAAGGCCGTAGCCCGCGAAGAACGTCCCGGCGACCACGCCCGGCGTCTTCAGCGCCCCGCGCCGCACCAGCACGAGGAGGACGAGGCCGAGGAGCAGCCCTTCGAGCGTCGCCTCGTAGATCTGCGAGGGGTGGCGGGCGCAGAGCTCTCCGATGGGCTGGCCGCAGGACTGGGCCATGTCGCCGGGAAAGATCACCGCCCAGGGCGCGTCGGAGGGGCGGCCCCAGAGCTCGGCGTTGACGAAGTTGGCGAGCCGCCCGAGCAGCAGCCCCGGCGGCGTGGCCAGCGCGAGCAGGTCGGCGGTGGGCAGCATGGGGATGCGGTTGCGGGCGCAGAAGATCAGCGTCGCGACGATGACCCCGAGGAGGCCGCCATGGAATGCCATGCCGCCCTGCCAGATCATCGGGATCTCGAGCGGATGGCTCAGGTAGTAGCCCGGCATGTAGAACAGCACGAAGCCCAGTCTCCCGCCGATGATGACACCGAGGATGATCCAGGTCAGCAGGTCCTCGACCTGGCGTGGCGTCATCGGCGGCGTGTCGGCGGGCCAGAGCGGGGCGCGTTTCAGCGCACTGACGGCCAGCCGCCAGCCGATCAGGATGCCCGCGATATAGGCCAGCGCGTACCAGCGCAGCGCGAATTCCATGCCGAAGGCGGAGACGGAGAAGACCTCGGACGAGAGGTTCGGGAAGGGGATGGCTGCGATCATGGATGCCTCTTGCCTGTGCTCCGGGGATGCCGTCAACCTTGAGCGTCGGGCCTTTGGTGTCCATATAGGTATGAAACGCAAAGCCGGAGTGACTTTCATGCAAACCCGCAACAAGGTTTTCGACGATCTTAGCCAGCTGATGACCAACGCCATGGGCGTGGCACAGGGGGCGAGGGAAGAGGCGGAGACCGCCTTCAAGGGAATGGTGGACCGCTGGCTGGCGGACCGCGATTTCGTGACCCGCGAGGAATTCGACGCCGTCCGCGCCATGGCGCAGAAGGCGCGCGAGGAGAACGAGGCGCTGAAGGCGCGGCTGGACAAGCTGGAGGCGTCCTCAAAGTAAGGGATTGCGCCCTGCTGCCGCAGGTCGCCACGGGGCGGGCGCGGGGCTGACGCCCCGCGCCCGCGGCATTTTCTGGGCTGTCCGGCGCATGATGTGCGGGGGCGCCTTCTGGGGCGCCGTGCTGCGAGGGGCCTGCCCCTCGCGCTCCCCGAGGTATTTGGACAAGGTGAAACGGGGCGGGCGCCCGGTTTCTGGTATACCGTTTGACTTGGCGGGCCGCTTCGGTGTTTGTGTCAGCGCAAACAGGGAGGTGAGCCATGTATCTCGGTCTGGATCTCGGGACATCGGGCCTGCGGGCGCTTCTGGTGGGCGAGGACGGCGCGCCGGTCGCGAGCGTGTCGGAAAGCTATCAAACCGCGCATCCCAATCCCGGCTGGTCGGAGCAGGACCCGGCGGTCTGGGTGTCGGCGGTCGATGCCGTGCTGACGCGCATGGCGGCGGAGCGTCCGGCGGACATGGCTGCGGTGCGGGGCATCGGCGTATCCGGGCACATGCATGGGGCGGTGTGCCTCGATGCCGGGGGTGTGGTGGTGCGGCCCTGCATCTTGTGGAACGACACCCGCAGCTTTGCGGAGGCGGCGGCGCTGGATGCGGCCGACGATGTGCGCGCCTTGTCCGGCAACATCGTCTTCCCCGGCTTCACCGCGCCGAAACTGGCGTGGATGGCCGCGCATGAGCCCGAGGCCTTCGCGCGTGTAGCCCACGTTGTGCTGCCCGCGGGCTACATGAACTTCCACCTGACCGGAGAGCTGTTCGCCGACATGTCCGACAGCGCCGGCACGTCCTGGCTGGACGTGGGCGCGCGCGACTGGTCCGGGCGGCTGCTGGAGGCGGGCGGCATGACGCGGGCGCAGATGCCGCGGCTGGTCGAAGGCTCCGAGGTGGGCGGGCAGTTGCGCCGCGACCTGGCGGAGCGCTGGGGCATGACCGGCACCGTGGCCGTCGTGGGCGGCGCGGGTGACAATGCGGCCTCGGCCTGCGGGGTCGGCGCGATGCGCGAAGGGCAGGGGTTCGTGTCGCTTGGCACCTCTGGCGTGCTGCTGACCGGGCGCGACGGCTATGCGCCGCTGCCGGAGAGCGCGGTCCACACTTTCTGCCACGCGGTGCCGGGGCAGTGGTACCAGATGGGGGTGATCCTCGCCGCGACGGATTCGCTGAACTGGCTGTCGCGGGTCACGGGGACGTCACCCGCCGACCTGGCGCGCGAGCTGGGCGACGAGATCGCCGGGCCGGGGCGGCTGCGCTTCCTGCCGTATCTCTCGGGCGAGCGGACGCCGCACAACGACGCGCGCATCCGGGGCGGTTTCCTGAACATCGAGCAGGCGACGGACCGCCGCGCGATGACGCAGGCGGTGATGGAGGGCGTGGCCTTTGCGCTTGGCGACTGTGCGCTGGCCCTGGGCCAGACCGGGGTCCGGCTGCAGAGCCTCCTGGCGATCGGCGGCGGTGCGGCCTCGCGCTTCTGGGTGAAGACCATCGCCACGGTGCTGGGCGTGCCGCTTGACCTGCCGGAGGCCGGGGATTTCGGCGCGGCGCTGGGGGCGGCGCGGCTGGCCATGGTTGGCTGCGGTGCGGGCACGGTCGAGGAGGTCATGGTGGCCCCCGCCGTGCGCGAGACCGTCGCACCGGAGGCAGCCCTCGCGGACGCCTATGCCGAGGCCTTCGCGGCCTACCGCGCGACCTATCCGGCGGTGAAGGACCTGCCGTAACACGTATCCTTGGGAGGGGATTTGACATGACGACCGGATTTTTCGAGGGGATTGCGCCGCTTCGGTACGAGGGGGCCGACAGTGCGTCGGAGCTCTGCTTCCGGCATTACGACCCGGACGAGGTGGTGCTGGGCAAGCGGCTGGAGGAACACCTGCGCTTTGCCGTGGCGTGGTGGCATTCCTTTGCCTGGGAGGGGGGCGATCCCTTCGGCGGGCAGACCTTCGTGCGTCCCTGGCATCCGCAGGACGACATGGGCCGGGCGAAGATGAAGGCCGATGTTGCCTTCGAGATGTTCGACCTGCTGGGCGTGCCGTTCTACTGCTGGCATGACGCGGACCTCCGCCCCGAACAGGGCGACTACGCGAAGAACCTGAGCACGCTGGAAGAGATCACCGATTACATCGGCGAGAAGCAGGCGGCCTCGAAGGCGAAGCTCCTGTGGGGCACGGCGAACATGTTCTCGCACCGGCGCTGGATGGGCGGGGCCTCCACCAACCCCGATCCGGACGTGTTCGCCTATGCGGCCGCCACGGTGAAGGGCTGCATGGACGCGACCCACAAGCTGGGCGGCCAGAACTACGTGCTGTGGGGCGGGCGCGAGGGCTACGAGACGCTGCTGAACACCGACCTGAAACAGGAGCTGGACCACATGGGCCGGTTCCTGTCGATGGTGGTCGACTACAAGCACAAGATCGGGTTCGAGGGCGCGATCCTCGTGGAGCCGAAGCCGCAGGAGCCGTCGAAGCACCAGTACGACTTCGACGTGGCCACCTGCATCGGGTTCCTGCGCAAGTACGGGCTGGAAAACGAGGTGAAGCTGAACATCGAGCAGGGCCACGCGATCCTGGCCGGGCATTCCTTCGAACATGAGCTGGCGCTTGCCGCGGCGGAGGGGATGCTGGGGTCCATCGACATGAACCGCAACGACTACCAGTCCGGTTGGGACACCGACCAGTTCCCGAACAACGTGCCGGAGGTGGCGCTGGCCTACTACCACGTTCTGAAGGGCGGCGGCTTCACCACCGGGGGCACGAACTTCGACGCGAAGCTGCGGCGGCAGAGCATCGACCCGATCGACCTGATCGCGGGCCACGCGGGCGGCATGGACGTCTGCGCGCGGGGGCTGAAGGCGGCCGGGGCGATGATCGAGGACGGCGGGCTGGAGCAGGCGCTGGACGAACGGTACGCGGGCTGGCAGAGCGAGGAGGCGCGGGCGATGCTGGGCTCCGACCTGGAGAGCATCCAGAAGCGGGTGCTGGACGAGCGGATCGAGCCGGAACCGCGCTCCGGCCGGCAGGAGCGGCTGGAGAACTACGTGAACCGCTTCGTCTGACGGCCGCGGCTGGCGGGGTAATTGGGCAGGTTGCGAAGGCGCGCGTCGGTCAGGCGGGCGCCTTTGCAGGTGCTTGCCGGAACGGCGTGGCGCCTCCCTGCGGACCCGATGTTTGAACGGGCTCTTCCATGCGGGAGGAAAATGTCGCAGACCCCGATTGCTGCGGAAGACCTGACGCCTGTCGCTGCACTGAACCGTACCGGGAAAGGCGGCGCGAAGCCCCGCCCTACGACTTGTTCCGCGCCGGCACGATCTGCTGAACGATGCCCACGGCGATCAGGTAGACCGAGGTCACGACCAGACCCCAGTGGGCCCAGCTTTCCGGGTGGAACTCGACCCAGGCGGCCCAGCCCGCGAAGAACGTCCAGGCCAGCGCCACCGGCAGGGACAGCGCGCGCCAGCGCTCGGTCCGGACGGGGTGGATGAACTTCAGCGGCAGGAACATCGCGACCGCCAGAACGGTGATCAGCATGAGGATCACCCAGAACCCCGGCTTGATCGCAAAGAGCACGAGGATGAGCATGTTCCAGCAGCCCGGGAAACCATGGAATGAATTGTCGGTCGTCTTCATCCGGCTGTCGGCAAAATACATCGCGCTGGCAAAGGTGATGACGATGATCGCGAACCAGCCGGTCCAGCCGGGCAGAAGCCCGCTCTGGAAAAGCGCGAAGGCCGGGATGAACACGTAGGTCAGGTAGTCGATGATCAGGTCCAGGAGCACTCCGTCGAAGCGCGGCGCGTTGGTCTTGACGTCGTATTTCCGGGCCAGAGGTCCGTCCACGCCGTCGACCGCAAAGGCGATCACCAGCCAGAGGAACATCACCGGCCAGTTCTCCTGCACGGCCGCCAGCAGGGCGAGCATGGCGAAGACGGCGCCGGTGGCGGTCAGCAGGTGGACACAGAGGGCGCGGGCTTCGACGGTCACGGTGGACTTCAGGCTCGGGGTCATCGACCCGTCATGAAGGAAATCGGGTGGGAAAGCAAACGATCAGAAGGGCGTGCCGCAGCCGACTGTTGGATGGGGGCTCCGCCCCTGCGGCCTCCGAAGAGGCCGTTCCCCCGAGGTATTTGGACCAAGATGAAGGGCAGGGACGGCGCTTTCGCCTTCATCTTGGCAAAAATACCTGACTTCGCGCCGAAGGCGCGCGGGTCGCCTCGCGGAACGCGAGGTGAAACCCGGTTCAGGTGCCGGACGGCGGAGTGCGCATGAGGTTGGCCAGATGCGCCAGATCGGAGCCGAAGCCTTCTTCAACGTGGCGGGCGGCGCTGCGGCGGGCGTCTTCGGGCTTGTTCTGGTTCAGCTTGAACGTGCTGTCGACCTGCGCGACCTGCAGCCGGAAAGGCAGGATCATGCGCAGGAAGCGGGCGGTCGTTTCCTCCGACATCTTGTCCATGGTCCACGGCGTCTTGCCGGGGATGAACTCCTCGAAGGCGGCGGTCTGGCGGGCAAGCATGTCGGGCAGGTCCTCGGGCGGCAGCGGCCGCAGGGTGCCTGAAAGGTGCACTGCTACGTAGTTCCAGGTCGGCACCTGATCGTCGAGGCCGTACCAGTCCGGCGAGACGTAGCCATCCGGCCCGGTGACGGCCAGGGTCACTTCGCGCGGTTCGCGGCAGGCGCGGGCGATGGGGTTGGAGCGCGTCAGGTGCAGGTCGACCGTCCGGCCGTCCCCGGACAGCAGGAAGGGTACATGCGCGAGGTGCGGCGCCGCGCCGGTCGAGAGGCAGAGCGTGCCGAAGGCCCGGCTGCGCGCGAAGTCGAGGGCGACGGTCTCTTCGGTCTGACGGAAGGCGGGATTGGTGTGCATGGGGTCTTGGGATCCGGTCTGGGGCCGCGGCGTTCGTCGCATGTGGCGTGCGCCGGGTAAAGCGTGGATCGTGCCGGGCGTCGGGTCGGAGGCGGCGGCGTGGTGCCGAGGGCTCAGAGCGGCGTGGCGGTCAGCCGGGTGCCTTCGCTGCCGGTGATGCGCGCGGCGACAATCTGGCCGGTGAGTTGCGGCGTCGCGAAGGTGACCTCGGTGAACTGTTCCGTACGGCCCATGTCGGGCGCTTCCATCAACACCTGCGCCGTGCGCCCCTCCTGCGCTGCGAGATGGCGGATCACGGCGGCATCGCCCGCGGCCCGCAGGCGGGCGGCGCGGCCCTTGATCGTGGTGCCGTCCACCCGGTTGGGGATCTTCGCGGCCGGTGTGCCGGGCCGTGCCGAGTAGGGGAAGACGTGCAGCCACGTCAGGCCGCAGTCCTCCACCAGCCGCAGCGAGGCGTCGAAGTGTTCGTCCGTTTCGGTCGGAAAGCCCGCGATGATGTCGGCGCCGAAGGTCATGTCGGGGCGCAGGGCGCGCGCCTCCTCGCAGAAGCGGATGGCGTCGTCGCGCAGGTGGCGGCGCTTCATCCGTTTCAGGATCAGGTCATGGCCGTGCTGCAGTGACAGATGCAGGTGGGGCATCAGGCGCGGCTCGGTCGCGATGGCCTGCATAAGCGCGTCGTCCGCCTCGATCGAGTCGATGGAGGAGATCCGCAGGCGCGGGATGTCCGTCAGCTTCATCAGCCGCAGCACAAGGTCGCCGAGCCTTGGCTGCCCCGGCAGGTCCGCACCCCAGGACGTCAGGTCGACGCCGGTCAACACGACCTCGTTGTAGCCCTCGTCGCGCAGCCGCTTCACCTGGTCGACCACCACCCCTGCCGGAACGGAGCGCGAGTTGCCGCGGCCGTAGGGGATGATGCAGAAGGTGCAGCGGTGGTCGCAGCCGTTCTGCACCTGCACGTAGGCGCGCGAGCGGGTGCCGAAGCCGTCGATCAGGTGGCCGGCGGTTTCCTCGACCGACATGATGTCGTTGACCAGCACGCGGGGCGTGTCGCCGATGAAATCTGGGGTCAGGCGGCGCCACGTCTCGGGCGCCATCTTCTCGGTGTTGCCGATGACGTGGGTGACCTCGTCCATCGCGGCAAAGCTGTCGGGGTCGATCTGCGCGGCGCAGCCGGTGACGATCAGCGGCGCGTCGGGGTTGTCGCGGCGCAGGCGGCGGATCTCCTTGCGGGCCTTGGCCACGGCCTCGGAGGTGACGGCGCAGGTGTTGACGATCACCGCGTCGGTCAGGCCGGCGTCGGCGGCGAGGCGCTTCATCGCTTCCGTCTCGTAGGCGTTGAGGCGGCAGCCCAGCGTGGTGAATCGGGGCGCGTCGGTCATTGGCCCAGCCATTCGGCGGTCAGCGTGCCGGTGAAGACATGCGAGGTGGGGCCGGTCATCCAGACGCCGTCCTCGCGCCAGTCGACCTGCAGCGTGCCGCCGTCGAGGTCGATGCGCACGGTGCGCCCGGTCAGCCCCCGGCGGGCGGCGGCGACGGCGGTGGCGCAGGACGAGGAGCCGGAGGCCAGGGTCAGCCCCGCGCCGCGCTCCCAGACCCGCATCCGCAGGTGGTCCGGGCCGACAAGGCTCGCCACCTGCACGTTGGTGCGTTGCGGATAAAGCGGGTGATGCTCGATCGCCGGGCCGAAGGTCGTGAGGTCCACGGCTTCTGCATCCGCCACGAAGAAGGTGCAGTGCGGGTTGCCCATGGAGGTCGCCACCGGATCGCCGTCGATGGGCAGGTGCAGGGTGTCCACCTCCTCCGCCAGCGGAATGCGCTGCCAGTCGAGGACCGGCGCGCCCATGTTCACCGAGGTCAGCCCGTTCCCGGCATCCACCGCATGCAGCGCGCCGTGGTCGGTGGTCAGGACAAGGCGGTCCTTGCCGGTCTCGGTCATCAGGTGCCGGGCGATGCAGCGGGTGGCGTTGCCGCAGGCCGCCGAGGTCGAGCCGTCGGAGTTCAGGAAAACGAGGTGCGCGTCCGCGTTGCCGCCCGGCTTGATCAGGGCAAGCTGGTCGAAACCCACGCCCATGTGCCGGTCCGCCAGCCGCATGGCCAGTTCGGGTGTCACCTGAACGGCGCGCGCACGTGCGTCGATGACAACGAAATCGTTGCCGAGCCCGTGCATCTTCATGAAGGGCAAGCCTGTGTCGCGCGCGTTGTCCATGGCGCGCATATACGCCCGAAGACCGACGCGCGCCAGAGGGGGTGGCAAGGCCGGCGGTCACTCCGTCGCGACGAGGAAACGCCGTTCGGTGGTATCGGCGGAAGCTTGGTGGTTCCTGGCCGTTGGTGGGCCGGGCCGCGGTCGGGCAGAGGAGGGCAGCCGACACGTTCGGGATGCCTGCGAAGCCCGGGTGCCCATGGCGATTGTGGCTGGGTCTGTGTCCGCGATTCATCGGTCTGGTCGACGCGGGAGAGAGCGACCGGTGGAGCACCCCGACGAAGACGAGCGGCAGCACGACCGGACGGTCATGTCGCCAGCGGCTGATTCCCTGTGACAGCGGCGCTATAGACGTTCCGGACCTGTGCTTTTTCGTTTATACACAAGCCATTCGACGATACTGACCTTGGGCAGAGAAAAAGCCGGATATCGGGGTTGACGGGATTCGCAGTTGTGACTAGACAGCGCTCCACACAGTGGGCCGTTAGCTCAGTTGGTAGAGCAACTGACTTTTAATCAGTGGGTCGCAGGTTCGAATCCTGCACGGCTCACCACTGAACATCAGTTTTCCTTTCCTTTGAGGGACTTGGTGTCGATATTGGCGAACCAATCAGGAAGGTTCGCCAGATTTTGTTCTCCATTCGGACGTGCGAGCAGCTTCTCGAAAGCTGAATCAGCCAATCCTTCGCGTTCTGCCGCAGCCGTGTAGTGCTGCACAAGCGCCAGCGTCTTGTGGCCCGTCACCGAGGCGATCTGGTTCGTGGTCGCTCCGGCCTCTGCGAGTCGCCGCGCACAGGCCTTCCGCAGGCCGTGAGAGGAGCAGGCGGGCAAATCCGCCTCCCGGGTCCAGCGCTGCATGAGATTGCCCAGGCCGGCCGCTGTGCGCGCCGTACCGCGCCTCGTGGAGATGTAGGGGCGGTCGGTCGGCAGCTTGGACAGGACCGCCGCCAGGTCCGGATGCACGGGAATCGAGATCAGGCGCCCGTTGGTCTTCTTCGTCTTCTGGCGACGGTACTGAAACCGCCCATCCTTGATGTTCCAGGGGCCAAGCTGCACCGCATCCACGCGGGCCGCCCCTGTGTAGGCCATCAACGTCATCACCCTGTGCGCCTCAGTGCCCTCAGGATGCGCCTGGATGAATTTCGCGATCTCCGCCTCGGTCCAGGTGTGGAAGCCCTCCGTGGCGACCTTGTAGGGCTTCGTGGCGCGCGCCGGGTTGTCGGCCCGCCATTCCAGCGTGATTGCGTAGTCCAGAAGCTGGATAAGCCTCTTGCGCAGGTTGTTGGCCGCTGCAGGCGTGTCCGCCTTGGCAGCCAGAAGGTCCTGCACATGGCGGACTTGCATCAGGTGCACGGGCTTGTCGCCGTGCTGCTGGCGAAAGCTCTCGACCACACCGCGGTAAACGCGCTGCGTCGATGCCTCGAGCGCCAGGAAGTCCTGCGACCGGTACCATTTCGAGACGAGCAGACCGACACTCCCGGGTTTCGCGCGGCCGGCGCCAACGCCTCCGCGCGTCCGATGCCCCTCCAGCGCGGCCTCGTATCGCCGGATGAAATCCTCGGAGCCGTAGTCCGATCCAAGCTCGGCCGAGAAGCCGCCCTTGCGAAAGCGCCAGCGGCGCTTGCCGTGCCGGTCGAAATAGGAGGTCGCGCCGGGATACTGGCGGCTGCGTTTCAGGCCTGATCCCACGGGTTCTCCTCCTCCTGTGCCTTCGGCGTGGCCGTGTAGATAACGACGGTGCCATCACGGCTGATCTCTGAACGCTCGATGGGGATCCCGGCATCCCGATACGCCTTCAGGTATCGGGTCAGCTCGGATTGCGTGATGCGTGCCTTCTCTGCCGCCATCTTCGCCTCCTCAGGCTCTCTGGTCAGCCTGGGGCCGCCCCGGCATCAGCAGTGCCTCGATCTGCTCCGGAGACAGGAGCATCAGGTTGCCGAGCTGGTAGTAGTTGCCGGTCTCGCGCGCCCTCGTGCGAATGAGGCGCGGCGACACCCGCACACCGTGCTCGAGCAACTGCTTCGCCCAGTTCTCCGGGGTTTTCCCTTCCATCAAGAGTTCCGACATCGGTGCCTCCGGTTTCATACGCTGTCGGGCTGATGCTACCAGCCAAATGCACGGCTTCACAGGCTTTCTTTTTTCGGGCACAATTGCCGGAACGATTGTTCCTATCCTGCGAGGCCGTGACAATGGCGTTCAAATTCAAACCGGTCGACCCGGACGAGTATGCCCGTGGTTTCGAGGAAGAGGAGGAGGCCCGAATCCAGGAGGAGGCCCTGGCGGCCGCGCTGGCGGTGGAGCCCCACGCCAACCTCGAACGCTTCAGGAAGAAGCGCGGCTTCACCAAGACCGAGATGGCGGAGATGATGGATATCACGCCACGGAGCTACTACGCCTATGAAAGCGGGAAGCGATCGATCCCGACCGAGGCGCTCGTCCGCCTGAACATGTACACCGGGGTTGATCTGAACGAGATCCTGACCGGCCGCCCGTCAAGCGAGGGGTACGAGCGGGTCGTGTCCACGACGATCTGGATGCTTCGCGTTCTCCTGACCGACTACAAGGGGATACCCCTTTCGAGGCAGGAGAAGATCATCAATGAAACGATCGGCTATGCGCAGGAGCGCGGGCTCACGATCGACAAGCGCCTGGTCGATGAGGTGGTCGCGAGCGAGATGGTGTACAAGTTCCATCCGGAGAACATCCCGGCGCCGCCGGACGCTGAGGCATATGGGGAAGATCAGTACGAGCAGTATGAGCGTGACGAGGCGGCTTGGCAGAGGCGCGTCGATGAGGGATTGGAGGGGCGCAGGTGGCCGCGGTGAGCTACGGGCGCCGCGCTTCTGAAGCAGCATGGCCGATGAGGTGGACTTGCACGGCTTCCAACGCGCATTGTTCTTGGTTTGGCCTACGCTCACTGTCAGCCGTATGCGGTCACTCAAGCGAGCCGCAGCATGACGGCACGTACTGCTCGAAGGGCGGAGAGCGGCCGTTCGCTGCGCACCGCATGAACGGCCGAGAAGCGCATCTAGCTGGCACTTCGTTGTGGCGGCATGAACGCAACCGTCGCGCTTTTCGAACGAGGTATCTATTCATAAGCAGCTGCGCACTACTTTGTGCACAGTCAAACCTGCGATTAGGTGCGCGTGGAGCTTGGCGGAGTTGGAGCCTTGATCCGCCGCATTGGTTAGGTTGATACTGGGCTACTGCAGCAGTGAGCGCGTTATTCATGGAAGAACCGGATCTTATAGTCGATTACGACGCCAAAGCACCGCCACCTTTAGACCCGCATATTGCCAACGTCTGGCTTCGTGCCACGTCAAACCGTTTCATGGATGGATACGAATTGGAGGTTTCAGCGTCTTTTGGAGAGGAAATGATTCCACTCGAAGGCGACGATTTTTCCCTCTCGGTTTCGTTTTCCATCAAGAAGGCTTCCATCAACCTGCAATTCATCAACTGCCAGCCTGACTCGATTTTCGAAAGATCGAGCGACACGTATGCCAGAGAGGAAGTCGACCGAACCCGGCGAGGGTTTGGTATCGGTGCGGAAGTAGAAGCGACCGCATCGACAAGTTTGCCTATTCCAGAAGTCCAGGGCGCGGCCAAGTTTGAGGCAAACTATGGCGGCGAGTCTTCTACTACCGAAACTCGAAGGCGAACGCGTCGATGGAAGCAAATGGGACCACAGACCATTGTGGTGGAGGATGCGGGGCGCATTTTAGAAGGACAGCTAGTCGATAGAGAGAAAGGATGGTTCGTTAAGCCAAACCCGTCCTGTGATGCTTCAGCGGTGGTCGCGACACTCACGACCCGCGCCGAATGGATCCAATTCGGTCGGGTCGACGATGTCGAACCACGCGGCGGAATTGGAAAGCGAGCCGCCCGGTTCCTGAAAGGTAAGAGGTCACGCGACAAGGACCTGTTCAGCCTTTTGCTCCGGACCCTCGCAGCACGGGGGCTGCAGAACGCTTTGAGCCGGGATGCGGCGCTTGCGGTCTATCCCCACGTATTGCGCAAACCCGTTGCGCTCGATGGGCTAAGTGGTGCTCGCCCTATGGCGGTTCCCGCAGGGACACCCCTTCGCTCAATCGGCGTAGATTCAGCAGTAATCGACAATTTCCTTGATACAGACAGCCAGGGGCGCGTCGCTGTGTTGAAGCAGCTGGGCGCGCCCTCAGAAGAGCTACAGAGGATCCTTAGCGAGAACGGTGGTCAAAGTCCGCGCTCCGAACGCCTCTTCATCGCTGGCACCGCCCCGCCATCAGCTCTTGCATCGCTGGAATTCACTATGTCCCGTGAAGCTGTTCCCACGTCGCATTGGGACGCGGAGAACAAAAATCGAAGCCGCACCGACTTGGTTGCACTGGGGCTGATCGAGGTCCGCGACGGTAAAGTTCACTCGCTTGTACCTGACAATGCATCTGCTGAAGACACACTTCGGCACGCAGCCATGAAAGCTCCTACCTTGCAATCCACACGGGAAATTCTACTCGAAGACCCGCACAGGACAGGTGTCGAAATCGGCGAGGAGATCGGCATGCGTTTCAGGCGTAACTACAACAGCGAGGCTTCGAAGCTTCGGGTGGGTAACGCCTTGCGTAGGTGGGCAATATGGCTTGAGCCTCACCTTGTTGATCCGACAAACGCCAAAGGCGCAGCCCGCTTGCGTATTTCCGCGAAGTCCGAACGACCGGGTGTCGGCGCTCCAAGCTTCGCGACGCCTGAGAATATCCGGAAAGCACAGGCAGCGCTGGATCAAGGGACCCGTGCCGAAGACGTCGCAAAGATGATCGGCGTTTCACGCGCAACGATCTACGGATGGTCCAAGCAAGGGCTCGTCTCAATCCCTAAAGCCAGATGACGGCTGGACGAGCGGCGGCTCTGCGCAGGTAGTGCTGTCGAGGGAGGCTGGGCGGAGAGTCGACCTTCGCTGCGTCCTGGACGAACGGCAGCGAAGCGCAGAAAATTGCCGCTCTCTATAGGCGGGCATCCAAGAAGACAGCGGCAGTCTATGAGACGCCCAAGGCAAGTACGGAAAGCTCGCGATCTATGAGAGAGCCACGCTTCAGCACGATGCATTTAGCTGGCGAGGTCCGCTAAAAAGCTTTCAAGAGCTTTAGCCGGATCAGGATCATCACCAACTATAGTGGTTACACCCCACTTGGCTAATACCGCCTCCTCAACTTCGTTTGGCCTCGGGAGAAAAATATAAATCTCCGGCTTATGACTCCTGTGGGGCGATGCCTCCCACGTTTCCCAAAGCTTGTGAAGGAGAATTCTGATGTTTATATCTGAAAGGCTGTACCCAATAAACAGAACAGGCCTAGCCAAGACGTCTGAACGCAACCTTATATCTAGCGGAGAATCAAAGGATAGCCGCTTGAAGTAATCGGTCTCAGTCAGGACGATAGAGTCATCATCATCGAAGTCGCCATGCAGCTTGATGACCTGGGTTTCATCATCCTCAACCTTTATGAAATCTTTCACATTCACAATCCTACGCGCCTTTTTATCATTAAGGTGCAGGGCTCTCTCAATATTTCTATCGTAATTGGTAGTGTATATCACGGGAAAGTTGAGTTCCGAGATGTGCTTATGCACTCCAGAAGCTTCTATAATTGCGTCAGAGAAGCTCCAGCTTCTATCCATCCAGCTTCTCAGGGGCCCGATGCTACCTGTTTGAATTTTGTAATATTCTGCAAGAGTTAAGTAGCTGTCGCTTAGAGCGCGGAACACGTCCTTTTCAAATCCAAGGTCTTCACCGATGTGTTCAATTAGCTGACCCCACGATGGAGCCCCTAACACAGCGGAGACACCTGCACCCGCAAACAGAATGGCTTGCCTATTCTTAATCGCAATTTTCAACGCACTGGTCATCTGGGCTTTGCCTCTAGAAAGTTTGCAAATTTTTGCAGCGCAAGTCGACGCATTGATATATCATTTTTACGATCTCCCATCTCGGCGAATGTCTCAGTCTCCCCATTTGGAATAAATATGCAATCCCACTGGAAATCTCTGTTCCCACGCGGAGTATCCGAGATCTTCCCAAGAATTTCACCTTCGAATTGGTGAACCTTGCGGCCATCGCAATATGCGATTCGAGTTGTGGCTCTTACCTCGGGGTTCTCTGTTTTTCCAAATATATCGGCAACACTTTCAGCTTTCAATGTGTCCCAAAAGACCTGTGTGAGGCCGCCAGGGAAGCCATTAAGCGACTCAATGTGCAGGCTGGTATGCTCAACGAAGATCGGCCTATGAACCCGTTGAAATGCCTTGATACACTTATCGTGGACCAGCTCGGGAACATCAATTGTTTGGATTTCGTTGATCTTGTAATCCACTGGAACGACCTTAACATTGATCGCATCCATGATCTTCTTGACCTCTTCGATCTTGAAGGGGTTCCCGGACAGAAATCGTAGGGCCTGCATTGAACTCCTCAAGCTCAGTCGTTAACCATGCCAAGCTATAATTGGTAGGGCGACATGACAACTCGAAATTCAGAGTCTCGGATCGGTGGCGTGCCACCGGTCTACTTTGACTTGCACTGCCACCTGCGCGGCACCATGAAACCTGATCAAGCGGCAGCTCTTGCGGAGAAGCATGGCGTGCCACTTCCTCTTCGACTGGAACACGAACACTACCTGTTCTCAGATTTCGAAGACTTCTTGTCTGTCTATGATCAGGTGGGTCACGTCGTTAGGTCCGCAGAGGACTTGAAAGTCATTGCACTCGCTTATCTTGAAGCGGTCGCAAGAAACGGTACCATCTATGTTGAGCTCATGCTCTCACCGGGCCATTCAATCGCAAATGGCATACCATTTGAATCCCAAATTTCAGCTATATCGGATGCTATCGAGGAGGCGGAAGAGAAGTTCGGGATCTTTAGCTGCATTATCGTAACCTGCGTCCGGCATCGCGGGCCGGACGAAGCTGTTACTGTGGCCGAAATGGCTGTATCCAACGGCAGCGGTCATATACGCGGCTTCGGGCTTACAGGAAACGAAAGAAAATTTGACGCAAAGGATTTTAAAGGGGCGTTTTTGATTGCAGAATACTCTGGACTTGGTTTGACTGCACACACAGGAGAGTGGCTTAATGCAGAATCTGTTCTTCGTACAGTCAATGCTCTAAACTTGAGTCGAGTTGGGCATGGGATATCTGTGGCTCATAATTCCGAGGTTATGTCCGAGCTTGCGGATCGCTTAATTGGTTTTGAAGTTTGCATGTCAAGCAATGTTTTTCTTGGTTCTGCTCAAAGCTACGACACACACCCAGTGAGAAAGATGATCGACGCTGGTTGCAGGGTAACATTTTCTACTGACGATCCGGCTTATTTCAGAACTTCACCTGCACATGAAATGGAAGTAGCGAAAAAGCACGTACGATTGTCAGTGAGTGAGCAGTGGCTGATCATTAACGATTCTATCGACTTAGCGTTTTGTGATGAAACTAGAAAGTCGAAACTTCGCCTTCATTGCGACAGATTTTCGAAAGATTTAGGGGCGGCCGTTCCGTGATAAATGTTCCGTCCTGTTTCGAGCCGATAGCGCAACCTGTAAATCTCTGAAACTGGATAATCGGCAAGTTTGGGCCGTCCACGCCCCGCGGCAGGCTCACCTAGGCGCGGAGCCTGCCGCGGGGCGGCATGTCGGCAATGAGCCCAAATTGCGTGATGCTGCGCAATCAATGGATGTCGGGTTCAGTGATTGCGCCGTGGTTGCAAAACGGTGTGCTCTATGGTCGGGCAAGAGCGGTCTCCCACGGGCAGGCCTCATGTCTCGTTCTGCGGCAGTTCGTCAGCGATCTCGTAATAGTCGCCCTTCTCCGAAACGAAGATATGCATCGAAAGAGACGTATCGGTCGGTCCGTCGAATACCCCCATCGCGATGGCCGTCCAGTCGTGGTGGATCGGGGCCCAGAACAGTGTCGAGCCGCATATGCCGCAGAACCCGCGCCGAACTTTCTCTGAGGATTGATACCAGCGTACCGCATCCTCACCTTCCACGCGCAAGGCGGCTCGGGGGACGTCGAGGGAAGCGCCGTAGTGGCCTCCGTGTTTCCGGCAGGCGACGCAGTGGCAGGCGTTCGGTCGGGGAAGATCGCCTTGGACCGCGATCTTCACGGCTCCGCAGAGGCACGAACCTCTATGCACCGGTCCGTTCCATGGCCACCGCCTTGGACCGCGTCCGCCGTCTTGGCCCAAGCGCGCGGATCAGCGCCTTGGCTTCTGCGGGGGGCTCCTGCTCGCGCCGACGGTAATCCGAGCCATCGGGCCGACGGGTGAGCAGACCGCATGAGATCATGGTCCGGCGCAGGGTAGCCGGGTCCTGAAAAAGATGCTCCGCGCACAGCATTGCGCTCACCTCGCGCTCGTGGAGCGACCGCTCTGACGGGAGGGTAGCCCAGAGCGCCCAAAGCGCTAGCGTTTGGACGCTCCGCTTGGACGGCCACTGCCGGAGGCGGCCGGCAGCGTCGAACTGGTGCAATGCCCGCTCCACCGTTCTTGGATCGGTGAGCCGCTCGTCGGCGATCCGGTCGAGCCGCTGCGCAGCCGCCTGCGCGGCCCGCATGTGCTGGACGTTCTCGTACCCAGCCGCGCGGGCCAGCATGTTCATCAGTGTCAGGTGCGATGGGCTTGCCTTGCCGAGCTGCTGGGAGAGCCTGCGCGCGAAGGGTGTCAGGTCATCCGCTCGGAGCGGAAGAGGTGTCTTGGGCATGTTACATCCAGGTCGGGCGCCGTCCACGGTCGTCGGTCGCTGGCTTGACGACGCAGCGCCTCATGGGTGCAGTGCCGTTCGATGGTGATGGCAGGTTTAGCTCTCCAAAAGGAGCAGCGACGCCTCGGTGTCTGCCGACCGTAAAATAACGATAGCAGACAGCGCCGCGCGGGCCAACTCCTTCGAAGGACCGCAACGTAACCCAAGTGTATCTGATTGATACGGACATTCATGCCCCATGAAGCGAAAGCCCGTTTAGTCCGCACTGCCGACCTTGGCTTGCCGGATCTTGCTGCGCGGTGCCACTGATGGCCGGTTTGGGGAAGCCGCGCCGCAGCGTTGGTGGCCCAGGCGAACGGCAGGTTTGGGCCGGAATTCCCGGCCAAACCTGGCAGCTCTCTTCCAGGTGCCAGGTCCGTTACCTGCGCAACTTGGCCATCCATGCGATGCTCAGCGAAGGTCGGCGGTCCACCCTTCACTGCCTCAAACCAATATCGGTGCGTTACCCCAAGCCAAACAGCGACTGCAAACCTGCTGGAAGGGGTTCGGTCAAATCCAGTTGGACGGTGATTGGGGCTTCGCCTTCCCAGCCTGCGAACATTACCGGGCCGGCATAGCGAAACGGAGCGGCGCGGCCATCACGGAGTTTGGAGTTTCGGACGAAGAGGTGGATCGTCCAGCCGGGCTCGTCCCCTGAGATGATGCGTCCTCGTGAGCTTTCACGACGGGTGCTTGTCTGGGTTTGCCAGATGAAGCGCGTCGGAGTGGCAAAAGCATCGGCATAGTGGTCTCCGACAGACATGCTGCGTTTGTCCATGGTGACCAGCAGGACCATGACCTTGGCCTTTGGGATGACAACGATTCCGGAGTTCCAGGAGCCCGTATTGAACCTCTCTCCAAACAGTGGAGGGATGCGATCGCGGGGATATTCGTCCCAGATCTTTGGCGGTGCTGGCGTGACGATGTATGGTTTTTGGCGCTCGGCAACCTTCGCGACGGGACTGGCTTCGTCCTGACTGTAAGTCGTGGCGCGGTTCTGCAGGTGGCGTAGGAGGCGCCAGTCGACGATCTCGGATGCGAGTTCCGCCAGTGCTGGATCAGGCGCGTTGCCAAAGGTCGTCTCAAACGTGCCGGGACCGAGCTGGAACCACCCCTTCTCGGACAAGTACTTCAGCGGGTTCTGTGTCAGTAGGGCCCGCAGTGCGGCGGGATCTTTGGGATCGACGCTGAGGTCTGCCTTGATCTCCGGATTGCGACGCGCGAGGCGCGCGACACGGTCGGCCAGTTCGGAAATGGCGATGCGTCCCGGAAAGGCTCCGGCCTCGATCATGCCGCGCAGGACCAACATCTTGTAGCTGCGGGTCATGCGGGTGGTTTCGATCTCATCGAGCAACCCTTTTTTCGCGATCCACGCCGCGTGGCCGGCGGCGGAAAGATCGCCCATGTCGTTGACGAAGCCGAGCCATCCTTCGTGGCCGGTGCGGCCTGGGTTGAAGCCGGCGTGTTGAACCTCGGACGCGGTGGGGCGGACGCCGTGGCGATCGCGGAAGTCGCGATAGAAGGCGGTCAGCTCTTCGCCATCACGGGGTTGGCGTATCAAAGATTTCAGGATGTCGAGTGCTTCGAGGTCGTAGGTGACTTCGCAGCCTGCCGGAAAGGAAATTTCATGCCGGGCGAAGCGCTCCAGGGCGATCCGCAGCGCGCCTTCGCCCGCGCCGATGCGCAGTAGGGTACGGGCTTTGGTCAGGAAGATCCTGTGGTTGCCGATGTAATCAATCACAGCAAGGTGGGATTTCTCGGCGGCCCGTCGCAACCCGCGGCCAAGTTGCTGCAGCCAGATCACTGGGCTTTCGGTGGGGCGCAGCATCAAGACCGTGTCAATGGATGGCACATCCACGCCTTCATTGAACATGTCGACTGCGTAGACGATGTCTAGGTCGCCCTCTTCAAGGGCCTTCAAGGCGCTGGCGCGTGGGGCAGAGGTTTCGCCGGAATGCACGGCCACGGCGCGTAGTCCGCGGGCTCTTGAAAACTCGGCCATGAAGTCGGCATGACGACGCGAGACGCAGAAGCCGATGGCCTTCTTGCCGCCCCGCTGAGCGAGCTGGTCGAGCGCGTTTTCAGCACGGGCTTGCGTGGCGACAGCCTCAGTCAGTGCCGCCTCATCGAACCGTCCGCTGCGCCAAGGGATTTGCGCGTATTCGACAGGGTCAGGGACGCCGAAATACTTGAACGGCGACAACAATTCTCTGTCGATGCCCGACCAGAGGTCGCATTCGTAGACGAGGTTTTCTTCGCAGAGGCCAAGAAGGTCACCACCATCGGAGCGGTCAGGCGTTGCCGTCAGGCCCAGCAGGAAGTCAGGTGTGAAATGGTCGATAATCCGCCGATAGGTCGCAGCGGCCGCGTGGTGGAATTCGTCGACGACGATGTAGTCGAAGGCATCCGTCGAGAAGCGGTTCAGATGTTCGGCGCGGGAGAGCGTCTGGATCGAGGCGAAGAGCACGTCGGCGTCGAAGTCCTTCTCACCTCCGCCGAACCGGCCAAGCCGGGCCTTGGGGCGGACTGCACGAAACGCCTCCATGGCTTGCGTCAGGATCTCTTCACGATGCGCGACGAATAGAACGCGCGCGGCAGACTGGCTGTCAAAGGCGGCGAGGAAAGTCTTGCCGAGGCCGGTTGCCAACACGACCAGACCAGCGCGGTATCCTTTGGCGCGCGTCGCGGCGAGGGCAGCGAGAGCCTCCAGTTGGATGGCGTGCGGTTTGGGTGCGTCTTCGGGCGGCTCCTCCGCAACGCCGGAAGTCATCGGCGTCGGGGCGATCCGTCGCGTTTCGTAGCTGTCGATCCACTCGGGCGAAAGGCACGTCACGTCGGGCCGGGCAAGAAGATCTTCGAATGCGGCGCGGGCAGTGGTCAGCGGCAGGGCGTCCGACTTGTCGAAGTGGCGGAGGTTCCATTCGACGCCATCGGTCAGAGCCGAGCGTGACAAATTCGACGAGCCGACGATCAGCGCTCCAGAGCCGTCGGCAAAGGAGAACATCCAGGCCTTGGGGTGGAACGGGATGCGCGCCGCGCGGAAGATGTAGAGATGCCGGTCGTGGTCGAGATCCTGCATGAGGCGCAGCGCGGTCGGCTCTGTGACATCCAGGTAATCGCCGGTGAGTAGCCGCAACCGCCCGCCGCGTTCGAGCAGGTCACGCAGGTGGGGAAGGACGAGTCGCGC
This sequence comes from Sagittula sp. MA-2, assembly GCF_030126985.1. Lineage (GTDB taxonomy): Bacteria > Pseudomonadota > Alphaproteobacteria > Rhodobacterales > Rhodobacteraceae > Sagittula. The sequence goes on from NZ_CP126145.1 coordinate 231,055, forward strand.
GCCGGAGGTCATCAGGAAGGACACGGCGAGATCGACGCTCTGCGCCTGGTCGATCAGGGGGCGGAGGTGGGCATGGAGCGCGTCGTCTCCGCCAGAAATAAGCGGTCGGTCGTGCGGGGCGCCGGGGATCGGACCTGTCGAGGATGCCGGGGCTTCGAGGCGGAAATGAAAATGCGGCCCAGACTCGATAAGGGCGACCGAGGCGGTAATACCGTCGGTCTCGAGCTGGGTCTGAGCCGGGGTGATCCGCGCCATCAGGGCCGATTGCTCGGCCCCGTCGAGGTCGCGCCACCGTCTCGCGTGTCGCCGCGGAGCGAGGATCAGGCCTGCCCCGTGGCGGATCAGAATGACCTGAGCGTCGCATTCGACCACCTTGTCCATGGCCGGGCTACAGCATGGGCAGGGGGCGTTGTCTGCGGAAGGCAATTCAGCGGGCAAGTGTCAGGTTTTTCTCAGCAAGGCATTTAGCCAAATGTCTTTTTTCCTATCAGGGCGGCGATCTTCGGATCGCCAAGTTTCAACCTGCCGCAGAGAAGGAAGTTCGTCCAGGAGGGCCGAGAGAGTTTCTTCGGTCATATCGGTGAAATCGTGGCCGTCTTTTCGGCGGTTACCGGTGCCGAATTTGAATGAGACGTAGAGAATGCCACCGCAGACAAGGTGATCCGCGAGGCTTTGGACGACGGCGGGCAGATCAGCGCGGGCGACATGTAGGAGCGACGCACAGGCCCAGATGCCATCAAACGATTGCTCCCATTGGAATTCCTCGAAGCTGAGGTGTCGGACCGGGACGCCGCTGAAGAGAGTGGCTGCCTGAACCATCGCTGGGGAGGCGTCGAAGGCTTCAACCTCATAGCCGGCAAAGCGGAACGCACGGGCATCGCGTCCGGAACCGGTGCCTGCGTCGAGAATGCGGCATTGGCCCCCGGGCATCTGAGGCAGTTGCGCCAAGAACCGGGCGCGCAGTTCCGACATGTCGACCGATTGGGTGGCGGCAATGAAGTTCTGCGCATTTGCTTCGTAATAGTCGGCCATTCCTTCAATCCGGTCGACGCGAACGAGCGAACTGTCGGAAGTGCGGCTTGCCCTGTCAATCCCGGCCCGCACTGCTTTGAGGGTTTCCACTTGATAGCCCGACTTTGCTGATCCCTTGACCACAGTGGTAATTGCAGGTCACATAACCCAATAAATTGAAGAACTTCACGTGCGCTCCCTGTTAAAGACCGTCGATCAACCTGACCCGTTTCTGGCACATTGCCTTTCCGTCGACCTTGAGGTCGACCCGAAAACGTCGCGCGTTTTTGACCTGGCAGCGGTCCGGATCGGCGATGCTCCGGCGATCCGCTGCAAGAATGCTGGAATGGCTGACGGGCTGGATCGGTTGGAAGCGGAGTTGGGCGAAACGCGGCACCTCATCGGCCACAATATCCTGCGCCATGACTTGCCGCACCTCGCAGCCATGAGACCGAGGCTGGCACGCCTGACGAATGAGCCGATCGACACGCTCTGGCTCAATCCGTTGGCTTTTCCGCGCAACCCCTATCACCATCTGGTCAAACACTACCATGACGGCCGCTTGCTGTCCGGGCATGTCAGTGATCCCGAGGCCGATGCCCGCTTGGTCTTTACCGTTCTCGGCAATCAGCTGGAGGCCTTCCGCGGATTGAATGCCGTGTCACCAGATGTGGTCGGAGCCTATCATTACCTGACGACGCGGGGCGAGCGGGATCTCGGCTTCAATGCCGTCTTCCGCTACGTCCGAGGCGCGTCCGTGCCGTCGTCGGGAGAGGCGCGGCAGTTGATCAGGCAGATTTTGGAAGGGGAGGTGTGCAAGGGCGCTTGCGAGGACGTGCTGCGCGAGATCGCGTCGCCCTTCCTGGGATGGCCGCTGGCCTATGCCTTGGCCTGGATATCCGTCGCTGGCGGGGATTCCGTCATGCCGCCCTGGGTGCGGATGCAGTTCCCGGATGCAGCGAAGATGGTGAAACGCCTGCGGGATACAGCCTGCGAGGCGCCAGAGTGCTCATGGTGCCGGGAAAAGAGCGACCCGGTAAAGGCCCTCACGAGGTGGTTCGGCTTTGATGGGTTCCGCCCGACACCCACGGCCCCGGATGGTCGGCCACTGCAAGAGCGCATCGTAGACGAGGGGATGCGTGGCAAGAGTGTGCTGGGCATCCTGCCGACCGGCACCGGGAAATCGGTCTGCTACCAGATTCCGGCGCTGACGAAATTCGACCGTACGGGCGCGCTGACAGTGGTGATTTCGCCGCTCGTCGCCCTGATGGCGGACCAGGTGGCGGGAATGGAACGGTCGGGCATTTCGTCCGCGGTGACCGTGAACGGAATGCTGTCTTTGCCAGAGCGAGAGGATGCGCTCGAAAAGGTGCGAATGGGTGACGCGGCTATGTTGCTGATTTCGCCCGAGCAGCTGCGCAGCGTCTCGGTCCGGTCTGTCCTGGGGCAAAGGGAGATCGGCCTTTGGGTGTTGGACGAAGCGCATTGCGTATCGAAATGGGGGCACGATTTCCGTCCAGACTATCGCTACATCTCGCGGTTCATTCGTGAGACTGCAGGGGACGAGGAACCGGCACCGGTCATCTGTCTGACGGCCACGGCCAAGCCCGAGGTCGTGCGTGACATTCGCGACCATTTCCAGCAGCGGCTTGGAACGGACCTCCTTCTGTTGGATGGTGGTGCGTCGCGCACGAACCTCAGTTTCGAGGTGCGCTCGACCGCTCGGCGAACGAAGCTGGCCGATATCCTCGACGTGATCGAACAAAGATTGCCAAAGGAGGGCGCTTCCGGTGCGGTCGTCTATTGCGCGACCCGGAAAGCAACGGAGGAGGTGGCACAGTTCCTGCAGAGCCAAGGCTTGTTGGCGGAGCGCTATCATGCGGGCCTGACACCGGATGAGAAGAAGACGATCCAGGAACGATTTCGCATTGGCGACTTGCGCGTGATTGCGGCGACCAACGCGTTCGGCATGGGGATCGATAAGCCGGATATTCGGCTTGTCGTCCACGGGGACATTCCCGGATCCTTGGAGAATTACCTGCAGGAGGCTGGGCGTGCGGGCCGGGATCGGGATCATGCCAATTGCGTGTTGCTCTTTGCGCCCGATGATGTCGAACGACAGTTCCAACTGTCGGCCCGCTCCCGGCTGGACCGAAAGGAAATCGGCGCGATCCTCAAAGCGGTCAGGCGCATGGATGCGCGGACGCGGAGCACGGGAACGGTCGTCGCGACAACGGGTGAGATTGTCCGGCAGGAACATGACCGCGAATTCCAGCGCGAGAGCGCGACGGATGACACGAGGGTCAAGACCGCGCTGTCCTGGTTGGAAGAAGCCAAGCTCCTGTCGCGAGAGGAAAACCGTGTGCAGGTCTTCCCGTCCTCCTTGCGTATTCGAAACATCGACGAGGCCGGTAAGAGACTGGAGCGGGCGGACGTCACCGGGATGCGGCGCGCGCAGCTGATGGACATCGTCCGCCACCTCATGAACGCCCCGCCTGACGAGGGGATCTCGACAGACGAGTTGACCGGGATCAGCGGTCTGACGGGCGGGCAGTTGACGAAGGCTTTGGCCGATCTCGAGACCCTTGGGATCGCGCGCAATGATACGGTGGTGACGGTCTTCGTGCATTCCGGTGTTGCCGACGACTCGCGCAGGCGGCTGTCGCAGGCGACGCGGCTCGAAACTGACCTGATCGCCTTGATGCGCGAGGAGGCCCCGGATGCCGAGGACCAGGTCAGCACGCCATTCAACCTGCAATTGGCCTGCCAGAAGCTGCGCGACGGTGGGCATAGCCACGTCCGCCCCGACGTGGTCGAGAAGCTGCTGGGCGGGATGGCGCGGGACGGGCGGGATCTCGACGGCGGCAAGGGGAACGTGCGACTGCGCAAGGCCTCTCGCGATACACTGTTCATGGCGCTACAGAGATCCTGGTCGGTGTTGGAACAGTCCGCCAATCTGCGCAGGCAAGCGGGAGAGGCGTTGGTCGAACACCTGGTTGGGCGTCTGGACAAGGGGCAGCGCGGCAAGGACCAGCAGGTTGAGACAACCTTGGGTGACATGCTGGCAAGTCTGACAGGCGATGCGTTCCTGCGCGGTCAGGTCAAGGAAATGACGCGGCTCATGGATCGCGCGCTGCTCTGGCTGCATGAGCAGGAGGTCGTGACCCTGGGCAAAGGCATGACAGTTTTCCGGCCCGCGATGACGGTGCAGCTGGCACCCGGCAAGACGCAGTTTCTCGTCAAGGATTTTGCGCCCTTGCAGGAGCACTACAACGAACAGACCGTCCAAACGCACGTCATGGCAGCCTATGCGGAAACCGGTCTCGCGTCGATGCAGGACGCGATGCGCCTGTCGGAGGACTACTTCGCGCTGGATCAGGACGCCTTCATGGGTCGTTGGATGAAGGGTAAGACGACCGAGGTCAAACGACAAACCACCGGCAAATCTTGGGCCGCCGTTGTCGAGGCACTGGACAACCCCGTCCAGCAAAAGATCGTCGCCGATGATCGTGACGCGACCAATGTTCTGGTCCTCGCCGGCCCGGGATCGGGCAAGACACGTGTGCTGGTTCACCGGATTGCCTACCTGATCCGCGTCCGCCGCGAAGACCCGCGCAGCATCCTCGTCCTCAGCTACAACCGCCACGCCGCGGTGGAAATCCGGGCGCGCCTGCGGCACCTGATCGGCGACGAGGCCTTTGGCGTGACTGTATCCACGTGCCACGCGATGGCCATGCGGCTGGTCGGGGCAAGCTTCTCCGGGTCGCAGGCCGAGAGTCGCGATTTCGACAACGTCGTCATGGAGGCCGTCCGCCAGTTGAACCGCGAAGGGTTGAGCAAGACCGAGGCAGAGGCGCAGCGCGAAACCTTGATCCAAGGGTATCGCTGGATCCTCGTGGACGAATACCAAGACATCGGACCGGAGGAATACGCTCTGATCGCCGCTGTCGCCGGCCGGACGATCGAGGATGAGGACATGAAGTTGAGCCTCTTCGCCGTGGGCGACGACGATCAGAATATCTATGCCTTTGCTGGGGCGTCTATCCATTACATCCGCCAGTTCGAACAGGAATACCGCGCGAAGCCGGAGTATCTGGTCGAGAATTACCGCTCGACACGGCACATCATCGAAGCCTCCAACACTGTGATCGCCGGTGCCCGCGACCGGATGAAGCTGGGCCATGACATCACCATCGACCGCAAGCGGCAAAAGGAGTTGTCGGGCGGTGTGCTGTCGGGACGTGACCCGATAGGGCAGGGTCGCGTCATGCTCCTGCAGTGTCCGCCGGGCGACCGTACCTTCCTTACATGACCGACCGTGGTTCTGGTGCCTTAAGGGCTGCGTCCAGGCGAGCGTGTGGCGTCCGGCGGGCTTTGGAGCAAACGGGTCTTGCCGGGCGGCGGTGCGTTGAGCGCCAACGTATGCGAATCGTGTACTTTTGGTGCCGATTGCATAAGGGGAGTTTTCGTTTGGGACGACTCCCGGCCAGTGAAAGATCGTGACGTGCCGCATCCGAAAGATCGGGACGTGCCGCATGCTGCGCAACCTTAGAAAGCTGCGACGGCAGCTTGCGGGACCGGGGCAGGAAAGGCAGACGCCGCGCAAAGCGGCGTCCCCCCCTCATGTCACGGATATGAGCCCGTCGTCGAAGGTTGTCGTGGTGGTCGCCAACTGGCCGTTCGCATCGTACTCGAACACGCGTTGCATCCAGTCGTAAACGTCGTCGGAGTCGACCGTCGTGCCCTCGGTCCGGAGGCCATCGACGAAGGTCTCCGTGTAGATGCGCCCGTCGTCGTAGGTTGTCACGAACTCTTCCGGGGTGCCGGCGGTGTCGAAGGTGCGGTCCTGACGGGCCCAGACGAAGGCGTCCTCGGCGTCGATCACGCTGTGGGCGGTGCGGATGCCATCGGTGTAGGTGGTCGTCGCGACGCGGCCATCGTCGAACACGGTTTCCCGCGACAGACGCACGCCGTTCGCGTCGAAGGTGTCCGTGGTCACGCTGCTGGACAGGACCTTGCCGTCGGCCCGGGTCAGGACCGTTTCCCAGCTGCCATCATCGAGGCAGGTCACGGTCCGCACGCGGCCATTGTCGTAGGTCGTCACGTATTCCGCCGGGGCGCCGCTGGCGTCGAAGGTCTGGTCCTTGCGGGCCCAGCCGAAGGCGTCGTCGTGGTCGATGATGGAATGGCTCGCGCGCTTGCCGCCGGTGAAGGTGGTCGTGGCGACACGGCCGTCGTCGAAGACGGTCTCCCGCTCTGTCCGTGCGCCGTCGTCGTCGAAGGTCGTGGTGGTCACGTTGCCTTTCAGGATTGCGTCGTCGGGGCCGCGCAGCACGGTTTCCCACTGTCCGTCGCCAAGGTAGGTGCGGGTCCGGACGCTGCCGTCGTCGTAGGTGGTCGAGAAACCGACCGGCGTGCCGTCCGCGTCGAAGCTGCGGGTCTTCTGCGCCCAGCCGAAGCTGTCGCCTCCGTCGCTGATCGTGTAGGTGGCGCGCGTGCCGTCGACGTAGGTGGTGGTGGCGGTGCGGCCATCGTCGAAGACCGTCTGCCGCGTGGCGAGCTGGCCTTCGCCGTCGAATGTGGTGGTGGTCTCGTTGCTCCAGCGGATGCTGTCGTCGGGGCCGCGCATGACGGTTTCCCAGCGGCCCGGCTCGATCAGGGTGCCGGTGCGGATGCGCCCGTCGTCGTAGGTTATCGCGTATTCCAGCGGCGCACCGTTTGCATCGTAGGTGCGGTCCTGCCGCGCCCAGGCAAAGACATCGTCGCTGTCCACCACGGAATAGGCGGCCCGGCGACCGTTTTCGTAGGTGGTCTCGGCGACGCGGCCGTTGTCGAAGGTCACCTGGACCTGGGATTTCCGCCCCTGCGCGTTGAAGGTCGTGGCCTTGCTTGTCCACGGGCGGAGGTTGTCCTCTGCCTCGCCATCCATAAGGGTCGTCACCCGGTTCACGTAGACATCGACGTTGGCCGAGGTGCGGTGGCCAAGCGCGTTGGCAATCTCGTAGGTGAAGCTGTCCGCCCCATGGTAGCCGGCGGTGGGCGTGTAGACGATCCGGCCATCCTGCGCGGTGACGGTGCCGTGGCTGCCTTGCGCGACGGAGGAGATGGTCGGCACGCCGCCGTTGCCGTCCGCGTCGTTGTCCAGCACGTCGATGGTGACGGCGCTGTCCTGCGCGGTGGTCACGCTGTCGTCCTGCGCGGTGGGCAGGTAGGTGTTCACCGCCGTGACCGTCAGGGTCTGCGCCGAACTTGCCACTCCGTCGGAGGCCGTCACGATCAGCGCGTAGTCGGAGGTTCCCGCCGCGCTGTCGGGCAGGAGCTGGGCCACGTTGCCGGCATAGGCGATCTCACCTGTCGCCGGGTCGATGGTGAAGAGCCCCGCATCCGCACCCGAAAGCGAGAAGGTGACCGCGTGGCCCTGCGCGTCGGTGGCGCTGGCGGTGTAGACCGGCCCGGCCTGTCCCTGCGTGAGGGTCACCGCCGTGTCGGCGGGCAGGGCTGGGGCGGTGTTCAGGAGGTCAGCAATGGCATGATCCGAAGTCGTCACACCGTCCGTCAGGCGCAGCGTTTGGATGTTCTCCAGCCGGTCCGTGCCCTCGCCGGCCGAGCTGACCTGGTACACGCCGCCGCCCAGGTCGGTGACGAAAAGGCCGGACAGCGGGGTCCGGTACACGGCCACGTTGTCGTCTGGTCCGGTCGACCCGAGGATGGTGTCGTCGCCCGCGCCGCCCTCGGCCGTGTCGTTGCCTGCGCCAAGGGTGATGTGGTCGTTGCCGGCCCCGCCGGACACGTTGTCGTTTCCGGCCCCGGCGCCGATCGTGTCGCGCCCGCCATTGCCGGTGAGCGTGTCGTCCAGCGCGCCGCCGCGCAGGTTGTCGTGGCCCGATCCGCCTTCGAGGTCGAACTGCTCGACGTTGGCGAAGGTCTGGTAGACGTAGCCGTATGCGTCGACATAAACCCGGTAATAGACCGACCCGTCGGACTGCGGATGGTAGGTGATGCCGTTGGTGGCCGTGCTCCAGTCCAGGGTCAACAGGTCGGTGCCCGTGCCGCCATCGAAGTAGCCCGATCCGATGGCGAGCAGATCGGTGGCGAAATGGTCGTCGCCCGCGCCGCTGCTGAACCAGTTCGACAGGTTGAACCAGTTGACGTGCGAGGCAACGCCCCGCGTGTCGAGCGTGTCGTTGCCCGCACCCGTCGCGAGGTGGATCTGTTCGATGCCGGAGACGCGCGTCTCGTTCTCCGTTCCGGCGTAGAACAACGCTTCGGCGGTCTGCGCGTCGGCCAGGATCAGGGAAATGTCCTTTGCCGGGTCGATCTCGGTCGCGGGGTCGAACCGCATGTCGAGCTGCAGCCAGTCATGGCCTTCGCCCGCGAGAACGGTGTCGCCCTTGTCCGCGCCGTAGATCCGGTCGTTGCCGCCGTTGGATACGAAGCGGTCCCGCCCGCCGATGGCGCGCAGGCTGTCATTGCCGGAGCCGGAGGTGATGTCCAGTTCCTCAAGGTCCGAGAAGTACTGGTAGATGTAGCCCCAGCCGTTCACGTAGCCGCGATACCATGTGCTGCTGGAGTTGCTCTGGTACTCGACGGCATTGCCGGTGGCCGACCAGTCGATCGTCAGCCTGTCGTAGCCCGCCCCGGCCACGAAGTTTCCTGTGCCGCGCGACAGGTGATCGGTCAGATAGGCGTCGTCACCCGCGCCTGCGTCGAAGTGGTTGTTGTAGCCGAACAGATCGTAGGTCGAAAAGACGCCCCGCGCGTCGAAGGTATCGTTGCCCGCGCCGGTGTAGAGGTGGATCTGCTCGATCCCCTGCAATTGCGTCTCGTCCTCGGTGCCCGCGTAGTAGGTCGCGGTGTTCGACTGCAGGTCGAGCAGGTTGACGGTGATGTCCTCTGCCGGATCGGTCTCCGTCGCGGGATCGAAGCGCAGGTCGAGCGACACCCAGTCGTGGCCCTCGCCCGCGATGATGGTGTCGCCCTTGTCGGTGCCATGGATACGGTCGTTGCCGCCGTTGGTGACGAAACGGTCCCGCCCGCCGATGGCGCGCAGATTGTCGCCACCCGAACCGGAGGTGATATCGATCTCTTCGATGTCCGAGAAATACTGGTAGATGTAACCCCAGCCGTTCACGTAACCGCGATACCATGTGCTGCTGGAGTTGCTCTGGAATTCGACGGCGTTGGCGGTGGCCGACCAGTCGATGGTCAGCTTGTCGTAGCCTGCACCCGCCACGAAGTTCGCCGTGCCGCGCGACAGGTGGTCGGTCAGGTAGGCGTCGTCTCCTTCGCCCGCATCGAAGTGGTTGCTGTAGGCGAAGTAATCCTTGGAGGACGCCACGCCCCGCGCGTCGAAGGTGTCGTTGCCCGCGCCGGTGTAGAGGTGGATCTGCTCGATCCCCTGCAATTGCGTCTCGTCCTCGGTGCCCGCGTAGTAGGTCGCGGTGTTCGACTGCAGGTCGAGCAGGTTGACGGTGATATCCTCGGCCGGATCGGTCTCCGTCGCGGGATCGAAGCGCAGGTCGAGCGACACCCAATCGTGGCCCTCGCCCGCGATGATCGTGTCGCCTTTGTCCGCGCTGTGGATACGGTCGTTGCCGCCGTTGGTGACGAAACGGTCCCGGCCGCCGATGGCGCGCAGGCTGTCGTTGCCGGAGCCGGAGGTGATGTCGATCTCTTCGATGTCCGAGAAGTACTGGTAGATGTAACCCCAGCCGTTCAGGTAGCCGCGATACCACGTGCTGCTGGAGTTGCTCTGGAATTCGACGGCGTTGGCGGTGGCCGACCAGTCGATGGTCAGCTTGTCGTAGCCCGCCCCGGCCACGAAGTTTCCTGTGCCGCGCGACAGGTGGTCGGTCAGGTAGGCGTCGTCGCCTTCGCCCGCATCGAAGTGATTGCTGTAGGTGAAGTAATCGCTGGAGGACGCCACGCCCCGCGCGTCGAAGGTGTCGTTGCCCGCGCCGGTGTAGAGATGGATCTGCTCGATCCCCTGCAATTGCGTCTCGTCGTCGGTGCCCGCGTAATAGGTCGCGGTGTTCGACTGCAGGTTGAGCAGGTTGACGGTGATATCCTCGGCCGGATCGGTCTCCGTCGCGGGATCGAAGCGCAGGTCGAGCGACACCCAATCGTGGCCTTCGCCCGCGATGATGGTGTCGCCCTTGTCGGTGCCGTGGATGCGGTCGTTGCCGCCTTGCGTGATGAAGCGGTCGCGGCCGCCGATGGCATAGAGAATGTCGCTGCCTGCGCCGGTCTCGATGTCGATCTCTTCGATGTCCGAATAGTAGAGGTAGGTGTACCCGTAGTTGTCGACGTAGGTTCGGTAGAAGGTGTCGGTCGAATTGGACAACAGCGTGGTGGCGTGGAGCGTCGCGCTCCAGTCGAGGATCAGCTTGTCGTAGCCCTCACCGGCCACGAACCGCGAGAAACCGAGCGCGCTGAGGTCGGTGGCGAACAGGTCGTCCCCATCGGCTGCGTCGAAGTAGTTGCTCTTATTGAATACGTTGTAGTTCGATCCCACGCCGCGCGTGTCGACGGTATCGTTGCCCGCGCCGGTGTAGAGCGTGAACTGCTCAAGGCCCTGGACGTGCGTTTCGTCGCCGGTGCCGGCAAAGAAAACAGCCTCCGCAGAGGCGGTGTCCGCGAGGACGAGAGAGATGTCCTCCGCCGGGTCGGTCTCTGTCGTCGGGTCGAAACGCAGGTCGAGGTGGGCCCAGTCGTGACCTTCGCCCGCAACGATTGTGTCGCCCTTGTCCGCGCCGTGGATGCGGTCGTTGCCGCCCTGCGTGATGAAGCGGTCGCGGCCGCCCACGGCATACAGTTCGTCGCTGCCTGCGCCGGTCTCGATGTCGATCTCTTCGATGTCGGAGTAGTGCTGGTAGACGTAGCCGAAGTTGTCGGCGTAGGTCCGGTAGAAGGTGCCGCCCGAGTTCGACGTCAGGTTCACGAGGTACTTGGCTGTGCTCCAGTCGAGGATCAGCCTGTCATAGCCCGCGCCTGCGGTGAACACGGTGGCCCCGAGCGCCAGCAGATCGGTGGCGAAGGTGTCGTCGCCATCGCCGGAATCGAAGGCGTTCGAGGTGTTGAAGTGGTTGCTGCTGGAGGCGACGCCGCGCGTGTCCAGCAGGTCGTTGCCCGACCCGGTGCTCAGGCGGATCTGCTCGATCCCCTCCCAGCGGGTTTCGACCGCGGTGCCGGCATTGACCGTGACCGTCCCGTCTTGCGTATCGGCAAGCCGCAGCGTGAAGTCGAGCCCGAGGTCCACGTCGTCTGCCGTGCGCACGGTCGCGTAGACGAGGTCATGCCCCGCCCCGCCTGACACGTCCAGCGCGCCGCGATAGCCGTACAGCCGGTCGTTGCCGCCGTTGCCGTGCAGCGTGTCGTCGAGGTCGCCGCCGACCAAGGTGTCCGATCCGGCGCCGCCCTGCAGGTCGAAGGCCTCGATGCCGTCGAAGTAGACGTAGGTGTAACCGAAGTTGTCGACGTGCGTGCGATAATAGGTGCCGCCGGAGTTGCTCGTGTAGTTGATGGTGCCGGTCGCGTCGGACCAGTCCATCCGCATGATGTCGGCAGTGCCGAGGTCGCCGTGGATGTAGTTCGACCCCAGCGAGACGAGCGACAAACGCAAATCGTCGTCGCCGTCGTCGCCGTTCATCACGGCGCGTCCGCCCGCACCCGCGATGATCGTGTCGTTGCCGTCTCCGCCGCTGATGGTGTCGCCGTAGGTGTTGCCGGTGATCCGGTTGTCCAGCGCGTTGCCGGTGATCGCCATGGCGCGGGCGTTGTCGGTGACGGTCAGGTCCTCGACGGCCACGGCCTGAACCGACATGTCGAAGCTGCCCGTCCCGGCAGAGAGCAGCTCGATCAGGTCGTGGCCGTCGCTGTCCGCGATCGAATCCAGTGCGTTGTCGACGACGTAGGTGTCGTCTCCGCCGCCGCCGATCATCGTGTCCTCTCCGGCGAGGCCGTTCAGCCGGTCGTTGCCCGCCGTGCCGGTGAGGGTGTTGTCGAGCGCGTTGCCGGTCGCGGTGCGGGCTGAGCCGAAGAGGGTCAGGTTCTCGATGTTCTGCTGGCTCGAGGTGTCGAGCGACCAGTCCACCCAGGCCTCGACAAGGTCGGTGCCGGTGCCGATCTCGGTCACCTGCTCTGCGGCGTGGTCCACCACGTAGGTGTCGTCGCCATCGCCGCCGACCAGCGTGTCCGCGTCCGCCCCGCCGTCGAGGCTGTCGTTGCCGGTGCCGCCCCAGAGCGTGTCGCCGCCCGCCGCGCCCAGCAGCGTGTCACCGCCGCCTAGCCCGTAGAGTTCGTTGTCGGTGCCGTCGCCGATCAGCGTGTCGCCGTGGGCGGAACCTTCGATCTCTTCGATGCTGACATAGGTGTCGCCCTCGGCATCGCCGCCGGACTGGGTGGCCTCTGTCAGGTCGATCAGCACCGCCGAGGCCGCGCTGCGATAGCTGGCCCGGTCGCGTCCGGCGCCGCCGAAGTAGGCATCCGCCCCGCCCTTGCCTTCGAGCGTGTCGTCGCCATGCGCGCCAACCAGCGTCTGGTCCAGCGCGTTGCCGGTCAGGTCGCCGTCGGTCACCGAGGCGTCGACATAGAGCGTCTCGATGTCGTGCCAGGCGTCGAGCGCGAAGGTCGAGAGCTTGGAGATCACAGCATCGGCGCCGTTCCCGGCGGTCTCGACGATCTCGTCGACCAGATTGTCGACCACGTAGGTATCGTCGCCGCCGAGACCGATCATGCTGTCGGCACCGGACTGGCCGTCCAGCCACTCGCCCGCGGCCGAGCCGTTCAGCGTGTCGTCGCCTGCCCCGCCGTAGAGCGATCCGCCGGGCAATGCCGACTGGTTCGCGGTCAGCACGTTGGCGTTATCGTTGCCCGTGCCGGAGATGGCGCTGCCGATCAGGGTCAGGTTCTCGATCTGGTACTGGCTGCCGGTGGCGATGGACCAGCTGATCGCCGCGCGCACCTCGTCCACACCGCCCGCCGCGGCACTGACCGTCCCGTTGCCGATCTCGCCGTAGCGGTTCTCGTCCACCACGTCGCCGGTATCGTCGACGAAGTACACGTCATCGCCCATCGCGCCGACCATGGTGTCTGCGCCGGTGCCGCCGTCCAGCGTGTCGGCACCCTCCGATCCCAGAAGCACGTCGTCGCCCCCGGCGCCCGCGACGGAATCGTCGCCCAGCAGGCCGATCAGCATTTCGTTCCCGGCGCTGCCGGTCAGCGTGTCGCGGTGGTTGGAGCCCTGAAGCACCTCGATCTGGGACAGGCTGTCGCCCTCGGCGCTGCCGCCCGTGCCGTTCCCGGTCCCGAGGTTCACGTTCACCCCGGCGGAGGACAGGACATAGGTCACCATGTCCTCCCCGTCGCCGCCGACGATGGTGTCGGCACCGTTGCCGCCATAGAACAGGTCGTCGCCGATCCCGCCGGAGAGGTTGTCGTCGCCGTCGCGCCCGAAGAGCGTGTCGTTGCCGTCGCCGCCTTCCAGCGTGTCGTCACCGGCGCCACCCGCGAGCATGTCGTGGCCGGCATCGCCCGAAAGCTGCGCGGCGATGGACAGCGTCTCGGCCAGAACAAGCTGGTCGCTCTCCGCCCCTCCGGCCGCAAGCAGCAGCGCGACGCCGCCGTAGGTCTCGGCATAGCCATTGATCGAGACGGTGACGTCGCTGCCGCCGGCAGAGCTGACATAGACCACCTCTGCGCCATCCGCGGCGTCGCCGACCAGCCGGTTGCCCGCGAGCGCGCCGGTGTTCAGGGTCAGCGTGCCACCCGACAGTGCGCCCAGCCCCAGCGTGGAGGTGGAGGTCGCCAGCGCCGCGCGCCCGGAAAAGTTGAAGTCCGCCAGGGTGAACTGCGGTGTCTCCAGCCGGAAAAGGTCGCCGCCCAGCACTTTCGCGGCCAGCGACAGCCCGGCGGTGATCGACCCGGAGGCGTCGAAGGCGCTGAACGGGTTGGATGTGATCGCCGTCAGGAACTCGTCGTAGTACAGCCTTCCCGGTTCGCTCTGGATGCCATCCGCGATGTCGAGGTTGATCGTCCCGGTGATGTTGCCGCCGCCGTAGATGCTGGCGATATAGGCGTCGAGCGAGGCGCCGAGGTCGATGGTGGCAGAGACGGAGGCCTCCGGCCCGGCGCCGTCGATGATGTAGAGCCCGTTGAGTGCATCCAGAACGGATGCGCCGGGGGCGGCCAGTCCGCGTGTGCTGTAGCCGAAGGCGAGGTCGAAGGCGGCGCCGATGGACCCGCCGATGTTGACCGTGATGCCCGGGAAGATCGGCAGGTTGACCAGGCTGTCGCCGCCCACCTCGAAGTCGACCGTGGGGAAGTAGATCTCCACAAGGTCGGCGTCGCCGCCCAGTAGCAGGGACAGCGCCTGGCCCGGATCCTGCAGGATCGGCAGGGCAAAGCTGGTGCCCTCGATCATCTCCTGCAGCATGTCCTTCGGCGTCGTACCATCCGCCCCGGCGGCGCCCCAGTCGCTGCCGGACACGTTTGCGACCACGTCCGACAGGTTGTCCGCCAGCCCCTGCAGGTCGAGGTCCGAATCCGCCAGCTTGAACGCAAGCGCCCGTACGTCCTGCCCGGTCTCCAGCGCGTAATCGCCGAAGTTGAGACCCGCCTCGCCGAGGTTGACGGAGGACAGGTATTCCGCCCATTTGACCACGTCTTCGGCCAGCTCGATGAAGTCCTCAAGCGGACGCAGGTCGAAACTCGGCGCCGCCAGCTTGACGAGATCCAGGAGGTTGACCGTGCCGTCGCCGGTCAGGTCCAGCGTCTCGTGCCAGTCGGGGAAGTACTTCAGGAAGGGGATGTCGGCGGTGATGACCTCAAGCGCCTTGCCCACGGGTTCGATCAGCGGCTCGATCGCGTCGAAGATCGGCAGCATTACGTTTTCGAGGAAGGTCCCAAGGTCCAGCGTCACGTCCCTCAGGACGACGGTCGGCAGGTTGCCGAAGCTGATGTTCTGATCGCCCGGCGTCACCGTGGCGTTGACGAACTGCCAGTCCACATCCAGCACGGTGGAGACGGAGGGCAGGGCGCCGGTGCCGAAATCGGCGGCGAGCGAAAGCGCGATATCGGCGTCGCCGCTCAGCAGGACGTTCAGGAAATCCTGCGACAGCTCCGACAGGCGCAGCATGCCGTCGCCATTCGGGTCGATCAGGTCGATGGCAAAGTCGAGGTCGAGATCGGACCCGGCATCGGCGACGATGTAATTCAGGACGCCGATATTCGCGGCCGCCGCGAAATCGACCGAGGTCGTCCCCAGCGAAAGATTCACTCCCGAGCCAGCGGTTTCGATGAAGAAGCCCGCCGCATCCACCCCGAGCGTCAGGTTTAGCGCGGCGGCTGCGGCGACCTCTGCGGTGCCCGAAAGCGACAGGCCCAGGCCGGGCAGGGCGAGGTCGCCCGCAAGGCCGAGGTGCGCGGTTTCCTCGCCGCTGGCGCCCAGTGTCAGCGTGACGCTGTCGGTGCCGACGCTGGCGCTGACCACGACGCCGGACAGGCCGAGCGAGGACAGGGCGTTGGCGACCTCGATTTCCAGTTCCGCGGCGGTGTAGGAGGCCGCCCCCGACAACGCCGACAGCGCGTTCAGAAGGGCGGTGCGGACGTCACCGACCACCTGCGTCGCATCGTTCACCGACCCGCCGAGGCTGGTCCCGATCAGCGGGAGCGTTTCGGCGAGCGCCTGCGTGGCATAGGCTGTGTTCAGGGCGGAGAGGGCGGTCGACGCGCTGGTGCGAAGCTCGTCGATCTGCGACTGGGAAATCGTGGGCAAGAGAAAAATTTCCTCAAAACGGCCCACGGAAAAACGGGGCACTGAGACATAAATTGCACAAAGTTCTGCCCGATTTCGGTCAATTCGCGCAAGTTTTGAACTTGTCTATGAATGCGGTAATTGGGCCTTATGCGATGATTGCGTCACGGATTGACAATCACAGATTGCGGGCAATTCGTCCCCACACCGGGACCGTGTGAATTGCCCTGTTTTCCAGTGCGCGGCCAATTGGAAAGGGTCGATGGATCGAATGGGATTCGCGGGCGCCAGACGGTTGGCTCTTTTTTGCGTGGCCGCTCCGACACCGCTTGCCAATCCGCCCGTCGTCGCGCCATCCTCCGGCCATGCGCCTTGCCCTGCTATTCCTTCTTCTCCTCGCGGCCTGTGGCCGGCCCCTGACCCCGTCGGAGGCCGAGTACCTGGCTGCCATCCACGGCCCGGACCTCGACACCTCGAAGATCCGGCTGGTCGATGGCCATTTCGCAGGTGCGATGACCTACCGGATCCCGGTCCGCCCGCGCACGACGTGCCAGGAACGCATCTGGCCGCCGCTGTCGGAAACCACCGAGGTCACCGTCGCGCCCGCGGCCACGGTGCTCTTCAACAAGGTGATGATCCGCGACGACATCTACCGCCCCGATTTTCTGGAGGGCTGGCCAGAGGAGGTCGACCTGCTGGACGCCATGCTGTTCGCCCACGAGGCGACCCATGTCTGGCAATGGCAGAACCGGAAGCGCACCGGCTACACGCCGCTCAAGGCCCTGAACGAGCACGTCGCATCGAAGGACCCCTATCTCTTCGATCCGGACAACACGACGCGCTTTCTCGATTACGGCTACGAACAGCAGGGCAGCATCGTGGAGGAATACGTCTGCTGCCGTCTGCTGGACCCGGAGGCGCCGCGCACCGCCCGCCTGCGCAGCCTGATCGCGGCCGAGATGCCCATCGACCGGCTGGACCATGTCATCACGACACCGCGCGTGCGGGTGCCGTGGAAGGACGTGGAGACCGAGGGCATCTGCCGCTGACTCATTCCTGCCGCTGGATCTGCGTGATGAAGGCCACGAGGTCCACGACCGGGCGCGAGGTCAGAACGGGCTGTCCGGCCGGGGTCTTGATTGGTACGTCGAAAACCCCTTCGAAAAAGTCGCCGTAGACCGGCATGGGAGAGCCGTGGCTGACCAGCGGATCGCGACCGTCGATCCGCTTGACCACCCTCTCCATCGGAAAGGTCCCGCCGTTCTGCGCGGCGAGTTCGGTCAGGTTGACCGGCTTGATCATCATCACGCCCGCCATCGGTCCGTCGCCCCGTCCTTCGAGGCCGTGGCAGGTGGCGCAGTGTCGGGTGAAGAGGTCGCGCCCGACCTCCGCATCCTGTGCGAAAGCGGGCAGCGCGAGGCTGCAGAGCAGAATGGCGAGGCGGGTCATGGCGGTCTCCTTGGTCTCCCTCTGGCTACGATGGCGCGGATCACCTCTGCGTGCCTTGACACGCATCAAGGCTAGAGGTGCGCGGCCGCCGTGCTAGCCTTTTCCGGATCATATGTGGGGGACTTCGGATGCTGGCACGTGTTTTGGCATTTCTGCTCAGCGCCAGCGTGGCGCAGGCGCAGGATACCGACCTCGAACTGGTGTTGCTGGCGGACGCCTCCGGCAGCATCGACTCGCGCGAGATTGCCTTCCAGCGGCAGGGCTACGCGCAGGCCATCACCGACCCGGAAGTGCTGGCGGCCATCGGCGGCACCGCCTACGGCAGCATCGCGGTCACCTATGTCGAATGGGCGGCGAACACCGCCGTTGTGGCCGACTGGATGCTGATCGACGGGCCGGAGACGGCGCAGGCCTTTGCGGACGAGCTGACCGGCAAGCCGCGCCAGGCCTACGGCCGCAACGCCATCGGGGCTGCGCTGCTGGATGCGCTGCGGCTGATGGACACCAACGCGCATGAAGGCTGGCGCCGGGTGATCGATTTCTCGGGCGACAGCGCGAACAACTGGTCGGGGCCCTCCATCGAGGAGGCCCGCGATACCGTGCTGGCGGCGGGCGTGACGATCAACGCCCTGCCGATCCTGCGGCCGGACGATCCCGGGCGCGCACAGGGCGGGCTTGAGGCGCTTTATGAAGAGCGGATCATCGGCGGCCCCGGTGCCTTCGTGGTGACGGCAGAGAGCCGCGACAGCTTTGCCGAGGCTGTGAAGCGCAAGCTGATCCTCGAGATCTCGGGCACCGTGCCCGCGCAACGCGACCTGGCGGCGCGCTAGACGACGGCGGTCAGGTGCGCGGCGGGCGGTGCGGCCTCCTGCGGCCAGGGCACCGCTGCGCCATTGGCCCGCAACTGCGCAAAGCCCCGCCCGAAGTGCCGGGGGTGCGCCTCGATCCGCAGCGGGCGGTCGTCGAAATCGGTGAGGTCGAGCGTGGCGCTGCGGTTGTCGGTCTCCAGCGTCTCGCGCAGCACCTGCAACGCGATGGCCTGACCCAGCCGCAGTTGCTGGATGTTCTCGGCAGGATGCCAGCCGCCTGACACGATGCGGGCCAGCGCGATGTTGGAGGCCATGCGGTCCGCCTCTTCCCCCAGCGCCTGCGCCGGTCCCGTGGTGCCGACCATCTGGATCTGCGCGCGCCGCGACGTGTCGAACACCGCCTTCAGCAGGGTCGCCATGGCGCCGGCCACGACGACATGGCTGGCGCAGTCGGAGGGCGGCACCGCCTGCCGCTCCGGTTCCGCCAGCGGCAGGAAAAGCGAGGTGTCGAACCTCTGGCAGCCGCGCAGCGTGCCGTTGTCGCGGCTGACCCAGTAAAGCAGGTTCGGCGCGGATTCTGCCAGTTCGTCGGCGGCAGCACGGTAGAGCGCGTTCGTCGGTTCATTCCCGCGTTCCTCGCGCGCCAGCCAGACGGTCATCCGGGCGGCAGTCACCGCAGGCCGGGCCAAGCGGCTGCGGGACATGAGGAGGTCCAGCGCGGCACGGCGGGCGCGGGTCTCGGCCTCGGCCATGAGCGCCAGCAGGCGGGGGCCGCGCCACATCGGTTCCGACAGCGCCAGCCCGCCGTCGAGCGCGGCGCGATGGGCCAGCGCCTTGAGCGCGGCGTTGTAGAAGGGGCGGCCCGCGGGCGTCTCGTGCAGGCCGCCGGACATGTCCTCGAGCGTGCCGGGATCGATGGCGCCTTCGCGTTCAGGCGGCGTTTGAAGCGTTGCGCCGCTGTGCCGTCCGCACCAGTCGAGCCACACCGACATCGGCGCATCGGGCGCAGGCGGGCAGCGCACCGGGTCGGTTACGGTCCCGGCGTGGTCCCCGCTCCAGAAGCGCGACACGCGGGTCTGCGTGCCGCGCAGCGCGACACCGCAGTTGAAAAGCGTCCTGAGGGTAAGCTGCCCGTCGGCGTTCCAGCGCAGGGCGCGCCGCTGCTCGGCCTCGGCGTCGCCTGCGATTTCCGGCAGGCTGCGGGTCTGGTCGAACCATGCGAGACTGCGCAGGTCGCAGAGCAGTTCGTGCAGCGTGAAATGCGTGGCGCTGTCGATCCACACCGCGCAATGCGGATCGTCCAGGTCGGCCAGACCGCGCTTCCGCAAGAGCGAGAGGGCAAAGATCTCGGCCATGTCGGCGGCCAGTTCCGAGACGCAGAGGCGCGGCGCCTCCGGCACGATGGCCTGGTGGCGGGGGCCGATCCGGGCACCTCCGCCGTCGATCACCTTCAGTGTCGTGGTGGCCAGCGTCGGGGCGCGCTTTCGGGCCCGTGTCTGGTCTGGCGTCTGGGTACGTGTCATGTCTTCCCCCGGATGGTCCCGGCGCTCTGAAGGCGCTGTTGACGATGCGTTGACCCAAGCATGCGCAGCGTGCGTGATCGTACCGTGAGTGCTCCGCAATTTGCGCGTGAATGCGTGATTAATTGCGGTTCAGGGGGCGGTAATTCACGCATCGGAGGGCGTGAATTCTGCGCAATTCACCTTGGCATTCCAGCGGCTTGCTTGACCGGCCCATGGAAACCGCCTTTGATTTACGCAAAGGCACACAGGGGGGGATTTCGATGGGTTTTACCTGGAGCGCACCGCGGCCGCACACCTTTCGCGACGCTTATCTCGACTGGTCGCGCCTGCTGGGCAAGCGTCTGGACGCCCTGCCGCCGGAGCGTCCGGACAGCGGCGCCGAGTACGAGCCGATCTTCGTCGCGCTGAAAACCGGGACCGATCCGCTGGCCGCGCGCCAGGCGCTGGTCGACGCTCTGGCGGCCAGCACGGTCCTGCTGATGGACCCGCACGAGACGCAGGCCCTGCAGACCCGCATCGACGACCCCGCGACTCACGCGGCCCTGCCGGACGAATACGCGCTGTACCGCAAGGTCGGCACGCCCGACAGCGAACACGCTTCATTGTTCGATGTGCTGGACACCGGCGTCCCGGTACGGCTGGAGGAGGCGCCCGCAGCGGTGGCGTCCGCGCCCGGGCCCGCGCCAGCTGCAGAGGCCATCCCCCCGGGCACCCCGATCGTGGCGATCATCGACGACGGCGTCGGGTTCCTGAACGCCCGGTTCCGCAAGTTCGTGCCGGACGGCACCGCCCGCACCCGCTTTCACGCGGTCTGGCTGCAGGCGCTGGAAAGCCGCAGCACGGAGGGTGGGGTCCTGTCGGGACAGGTGCTGAACGCGGCAGACATCGACGCCCTTCTGCCCTTGCCGGAGGACGCGACCTATGCCCGGCTCAACAGGTCGCTGGGTGGGGTGCGGACGCGTCCGGCGCTCGGGGCGCAGACCAGTCACGGGACGCATGTGCTGGACCTCGCCGCCGGGGCCGATCCGCTGGATGAGCACGATCCCGTCCGGGACTGGCCGCTGATCGCGGTGCAACTGCCGTCCGAGACCATCGACGACACCTCTGGCATGTGGTTCGAAAGCTACATGGTGCAGGGGCTGCGGTGGATCCTGCGCCGCGCGGCAGAGATCGACGCCGCAGCGCCGGTCATCGTCAACCTGTCCTTGGGCATCACCGCCGGGCCGAAGAACGGCACCCGCTTCGTCGAACGGCAACTGGCGCGGGAGGCGCGCGTCTGGGAAGAGGTGACAGGCCAGCCCGTGCGCATCGTCTGGTCCTTCGGCAACAGCTATCGAGACGGCCTGCTGTGCGCCTTCGACCTTCAGCAGGGCGCGGAGGCGCAGGCCGTGGTCCGCGTCCAGCCCGACGACATGACCGCGAGCTTCGTTGAATTCCATCCGCGCAACGCCACCACCGGCGATCTCGCCCTGTCGGTGACCGCGCCGGACGGGACCACCACAGGGTTTCTCAAGTTGCAGCCCGGAGAGATCGTGTCGCTGGAGGACAAGGGCACGTCCATCGCGCGGCTGTATCACGTGCCGGAGCGCCCCGCCGGAGCGGACGGGGTGGAGGCGGCGCATTACACGCTGGCCCTTGCCCCCACCAAGCGGCGCAAACCCCGCGAGGAGGTGGCCCAGCCCGGCGCATGGACCATCGACGTGCGCCAGGATGGCGACGCGGAGGTCTGCGTGCTCTGCCAGATCCAGCGCGACGACGCCCTTGGCGGCAGCCTCATGCGCGGGCGGCAGGCCTATTTCGATCACACAGGCGCCTACGGATGGAGCAAAACGGCGGCCTCCTACACCCAGCCGCAGGACGACTGTCCGGTGACGCCGTCCGGCTGTCACAATGCGCTGGTCACCACCACGGCGCGGCAGGTGTTCTCTTGCGGTGCGGCGGTCTGGACACCGCGTCACCCGGTGCCGACGCACGCGAACTTCGCCCCGGCGTTCTACAGTGCTCAAGGGTCGGAGTGGACGGTGACGACCCCGACGGTTTCAACGCTCGTGGATCATGGCGCCTTCTCCGGCGGCACACGGGGGAGCGGCACGTTGTCCGGCTCCGCCCGGCGGCTGGGGGGCACAAGTGCCGCTGCCGGTCGCCTGACGCGGGCGCTGGGGCTTTCGGCCGGGCTGATTGCGGCCAACGCGCGGAACCCGGCAACCACGCAGACCGACGACCTGGACCCGGCGGCCCTCGATCTGTTCGAGGTCGATGAGGGCCGCAGGTCGCGGCTCGGGGCCTATATCGTCGTGGCGCAGGGCAGCGGGCCTGGCGCCGATCTGCCGGTCTGACGAAAAGCGGACTGGCGCACAAAGAAACACCGGGGCGCCTTGCAGCACCCCGGCCCACCGACAACGTCCGGCGTGCGCCGGGTACTGGTTAAACCCTTACCATTCCTCTTTGGCTTCGGCCCACATGCGGCGCAGCCACGCCGGGATGATGTCCGCGGTCAAGGTGACGGATGTCGTCTCGATGATCGTGTTGCCGGCCAGCGCGTCGGTCAGCGCCTTGAGGGTGAAGTCGCCGGCATAGGCATCGCCGTGGAAGGTGCGCGCCTTGACCTCGGTTTCGCCGTCGAGAAGCCGGACCAGCGCTTCGGCCAGGGTCACGCCAAGGACGGCGCCGGCCATGCTGTCGGTGGGGAAGTGCACACCCGCCACGGTGCGGTTCATCGCGATGCGTTCGGCATGGCGGTAAAGCTCGTTGCCGTCCGCGATCTGCTGCACCGGATCGAAGGCCCTGTTGTAGAACAACCGTGTCAGCAGCGTTGCCGAGGCGAAGCTTTCGGTGGCATGGCCCGAGGGCCACGACCCGTGACCCGGCGTCTGGATGATCGGCTGTACCTTGGCGGTCATGGCGATGGGGCGGGCCACGTCGAAGGCATGCTTCAGCGGCTGCTCGATCATCGTGCACAGACGGTAGATCGCCTGGTTCAGGGCCAGCGTCCACTTTGTGGCGTCCGGCGCCATGTAGCCGACGAGGGCAAAGAAGCTCTGGATGTCGCCGGTCTGCATGACGATTTCCGACAGCCGGTCGCCGCGCAGGTCGGCGTAGGTGCGCAGGAAGCCAAGCTGGTTCTGGGCGAGGAAGGCGTTCGTGGGTTTCCGTAGCGTGACGATGGTTTCGCCGC
Organism: Sagittula sp. MA-2; assembly: GCF_030126985.1. Classification (GTDB taxonomy): domain Bacteria; phylum Pseudomonadota; class Alphaproteobacteria; order Rhodobacterales; family Rhodobacteraceae; genus Sagittula. The sequence goes on from NZ_CP126145.1 coordinate 253,774, forward strand.
CCAGGGTCACGCGCCCCTCGTCGTTGGTGTCGGTGGAGGTGTCGAGGGAGACGCCGAACATGCCCGTCAGCGCGTGGTCGAGGACCGCCCGGCGCGGCCCGGTCTCCATGGCCTTCAGCGCGGCCCAGCTGTCGCGGCCGGTGGGGTGCGGCTCCCGGTCGGGCGAACCGTCCCAGAACCCCACCGTGCCATCCCGCGCCATGCCGAGGGCCGCCCCGGTGAACCCGCTGTCCGGGCCCGACTGGTGGTTTTCCGTCGCCTGGTGGTTTTGGTGATTCTGGTGGTTTTGATGGTTCTGGTGATTCTGATGATTTTGGTGGTTCTGATGGTTCTGGTGATTATCGATCCCGAATACAGGCATGCCGTCATTTCTCCCCAACCCCGCATTTCGACCAATTCAGACCCGATGCCTGCCGTTGCGTCAAATTGCTTAACGAATTGTAGTAATTGATTTACGGAAATTTCACGAGTGTTGCCGGTCTCGTGAGCCGGTGTTAACGTCGCGTGACTTAAGGGGTAATCCATGTCCGGACCGCAGGACAATATTCTGAGGATCGAGGTGCTCGGCCCCTTCAGGGTGGTCGGTCCGAACGGCGTGGACCTGACCCCGAAAGGCGCCAAGAATCAGGCCCTGATCGCGATGCTGGCGCTGAGTCCCGGCATGAACCGCACCCGCCGCTGGCTCGAGGACAAGCTCTGGTCGACCTTCGGTCCCGAGCAGGCCAGTGCGAACCTCAGACAGGCCCTGTCCAAGCTGCGCAGCGCGCTCGGCGATGAGGCGGTGCGCCTTGGGTCGGACCGCAGCGCCGTCTGGCTGGAGCAGGCCGGTGTTCGTGTCGACCTGCTGGAAGAGGTCGTCCCCGGCGACGAGCGCACCGAGCTGCTGGAAGGGATGGACGTCCGCGACCCGGAGTTCGAAGACTGGCTCAGGCAGGAGCGCGCGCAGCTTCAGACGATGATCTCCCGCGCGACGCCGTCGGACAGCAAGGGCGTTCTCATCAGTTGCCGCAGCGACGTGTCGGGTGGCCTGCACAGCCAGATCATGAGCGAGGTCCTGTCCAACCAGATCGGCGAGAACATCGGCGAGCAGGTGCGCGCCTGGCGTCAGGCCGACCCGGAGCTTTCGGGCGCTATCGAGGCGCCGGACAGCGACGTGGTGATCCACAGCCAGATCGTGCAGGACAACGAGGGCCACACGCTGTTCCTGAAGGCCGTGCACCAGCCCAGTGCGCGGATCCTCTATTCCAAGCTCCAGCGCATCGATCGGCTGGAGGACGTGATGAACAGCGAGGAGGCGGTCGCCCGCACCGTTTTCGAGGCGGCGGACCAGATCCTCGGCAAGCTGCCCCACGTGCTGCAGAAGGACCGGCCCGAGTCGCGTTCGACCGCGTTGTCGCGGCTGGGGCTCTACCGCATGTTCAGCTTCGACCAGGATGCCCTGCGCGAAGCCTACGGCTTGATGGATCAGGCCTTCCGCAACGACCCGTCGGGCATCTACCTCGCGTGGTGCAGCCTGATCCGCATGACCCAGATGATGGAGCTGTCGGAGGCGGACCAGAGCGACCTCATGGACGAGACGATGGAGCTGTACTACCGCGCCATCGAACTGGATTCCGACAATGCGCTGGTGCAGTCCATCGTCGCCAAGGTCCGGGCCACGACCGTGGGGGACACCGCGGGGGTGATCGACATGGCGCGCAACGCGGTGGAGCGCAACCCGGCCTCTGCCTATGCGCTGAAGTCGCTGTCCGAAGGCTACATGCTGGCGGGTGACCTGGACCGCGCCTACAAGACCTCGGCCCGCGCTTGCGCCATCGCGCGGACCTCGCCGTTCCGTCACTACTGGGACACCGGGCACTGCGTGATCGCCATCGCTTGCAACCGGCCACAGGACGCAATCGAAGCGGGGGAGGCCGCCGCCCGCGCCGCGCCGCTTTCACGCCCGGCGCACCGCCACCTGCTGGCGCTTTACGCCATGCAGGGCGACTTGGAAAAAGCGCAGGCCGTGGCCAGGAAGATGGCCAAGATCGAGCCGGGCTTCAGTCTCGACAAGCTCATCAACGACGACACCTACCCGGTGCGGACGCTGCGCAACAAGGGTCTGCTGGACCCGATCCGCGCCCTTCTCTGAACCCGCCAGACAGCCTTTGGGGAGGCTGAAACAATGTGCGCGGCGGCTGGCCGTTGGTTTCCGATTTCGTCAAGATACCGCCAAATCTGCCTATTTGCGTCACATTCTTCGCGTTTCTGGACAACGAGCAGACGCCCTGAAGACATAATTGAATCGCGCAGCTGCCGCACATGTTGAACGGTCCGGGGGATCCCGCCGATCCGAACCGGCCTGTGGCCGGACATGTCGCGTTGCGCGGGCTGGAGAACCGCTGAAATGGCCACGTACGTTGTAACAACATCGAACTGGAACCAGCCGGGTTTCTGGTCTGCGATCGATGCCGCGAACGGCGACACCCTCGACCTGTCGGCGCTTGGCGCGGCGTATTCGTTCGACTTCGACGGCGCCACCAGCGTCATGACGATTTCCGACGGCGTCACCAGCTTTACCATCGGCAACGCCGGGTCGGCCGGAACCGACGCACAGCTGGGCAGTGGCGTCGTAGACGATTTCGACGTGCAGATCGGCACGGCCGGGGACGACAGTTTCGACCTCGGAGACGAAAGCCAGAACGTGTCCGGCGGAGACGGCAACGACACGATATTTGCCGGGGGCGGTGCCGACACGCTGGACGGCGGCGCCGATGCCGACCTGCTCATGATCTCCGACATCGCGACCGGAGAGCAACTGCACGGCGGAGAGACCGTCACCACCGGCAGCGACGACGACACGCTGGATGCGTCCCGGTTCACCGCAACAGGGATCGAGTTCACCTTCAACGCCGACGAAGGCGGGTTTCTCGGCGACGGCACGAACAATGGCACGTTCTCAGGTATCGAGCACTTCGTCCTGACCAACCAGGACGATACGGTCGATGCTTCCGTGTCCTCCGTCGACCTGACCTTCGACGCGCTGGACGGCAACGACAGTGTCATCGCTGGCACCGGTGACGACAGCCTGACCGGTGGGACCGGCAACGACACGCTGCGCGGCGCCGCAGGCAACGACACCATCGAGGGCGGTCTGGGAGATGACCTGGTCGCGGGCAACGAGGGCGACGACAGCCTGTTCGGCGGAGACGGCTCGGATTCGCTTTACGGCGAGCAGGGCAACGATTTTGTCAGTGGCGGCGATGGGGACGATACTGTCGAGGGCAACGAGGGCGACGATACCCTCTATGGCGGTGCGGGCAACGACTGGTTGCGGGGGTCCTACGACAACGACATCCTCTATGGCGGCGCGGGCGACGACTACCTGTGGGGCGGCTGGGGCGACGACACCTTCATCATCGAGAACGGCTTTGGCAATGACACCGTCGACGCGGAGGGCGTGGCCGAAACCACCGGCGACGTGCTCGACCTCTCTGCCGTCACGGACGACCTGACCATCGATCTGTCGAACCTCAACCCGGAGGTCGGCACAGTCACTGACGGCACCTCCACACTGGTTTTCGACGAGGTCGAGACCATCGTGCTCGGTTCCGGCGTGAACACGCTTAGGCTGGCGGACGGATCCGGCACCGATGTGATTGCCGGGTTCGACGGCCCCATCGACAACGGCGACGGCACCTACACCGGTAGGGACCTGCTGGACGTCTCCGACCTGACGGATTTCTGGGGCCTGCCGGTCTCGGTCGAGGACGTGGTGGTCGGTGACACCAATGGCGACGGCACGGGTGACGCGACCCTGACCTTCCCCTCGGGCGATATACTTGTGCTGACCGGGCTGACGGCGGCGCAGGTCTCGGCGCCGGAGGCACTGGTGGCCATGGGTATTCCGGCCTTCGCGGGCGACTACGTGGTCGAAGGCACGTCTGGCGACGACATCATCGACGCGGGCTACACCGGCGACCCGGACGGCGATCACATCGATGACGGCGACGCGGCGGACTTCTCCGACGATGACAGCATCGAAGCGGGGGCCGGCAACGACAGCATCGTGGCTGGCGCTGGCAACGACACGGTGAACGCGGGCGAGGGCGACGACACCGTACTGGGCGGTGAAGGCAACGACGACCTCTACGGTCTGGAGGGATCGGACAGCCTCGACGGCGGGGCTGGCAATGACACCCTCCACGCCGGGTCGGGCGACGTGGCCAAGGGCGGCGACGGCGACGACACTTTCTTTGTCGACCCGGCGGACCTGAATGGCGCAGCGCTGACGATCATCGGCGGCGAAGCGGGCGAGAAGGCAGGCGATACGCTGAACATCTCCGGACCCGCGGCAATCAACATGACGGGTGCAGAGTCCGGGACGGTCACATGGAAGGACGGATCGGTTCTGACGTTCTCGGAGATCGAGAACATCAACTACGTGCCCTGTTTCACACCCGGCACGCGGCTGAAGACCCTGCGCGGGGACGTCGCGGCCGAGGAGATCCGGGTGGGCGACCGGCTTCTGACCCGTGATAACGGCTACCAGGCAGTGCGCTGGTGCGGCGCCAAATCCCTGTCGGCCCGGCAACTGGCGGCCGAACGGGCGTTCTGCCCGATCCTCATCCGCAAGGGCGCGCTTGGCCCCGGCCATCCGGAGCGTGACATGATGGTGTCGCCGCAGCATCGCGTGGTGATGACCGGGGCGCCGGTAGAATTGCTTTTCGGCGAGGAAGAGGTCCTTGCTGCGGCGCTGCACCTCGTAGGGCTGCCGGGCATCGAGCAGCTCCTGCCGGGGCAGGGGACCAGCTACATCCACTTCATGTTCGACCGGCACGAACTGGTCATGTCCGAAGGGCTGTGGACCGAGAGTTTCCAGCCGGGCGATCTGTCCCTTGCCGGGCTCGACGCGCCGCAGCGGGACGAGTTGTTCGCCCTGTTCCCGGAACTGAAGGTCGATGTCGGGCGGAAAGCCTACATGGCCGCCCGCCCGATGCTGAAGGCCTACCAGACCCGTCTGCTGATCAGCGCCTGAGCGTCACGACACGGCGTTCAGCAGTTCGCGCGATGGTGTGCCGGTGACTGTCATGCCACGCGACTGCTGGAAGGCGCGGATCGCCGCCTCGGTCTTCTTGCCCAGCACGCCGTCAGGCGTCCCGGCATCGAAGCCCGCGCGCGTCAGTCCGCGCTGCAGCGCCTTCCGGTCGTCGAGGTCGAGACCGTAGCGGTCCCGCCCGAAGCGGCCCACCAGCGGTCCGCCTCCCGCAAGGCGCGAGGCCATGTAGCCTACGCCCAGCCCGTAGTTCTCGGACGGGTTGTAGCGCAGGATCACGTCGAAGTTGCGGAACACGAGGAAGGCAGGCGCGTCCACGCCCATCGGTGCCACGACCGCTGCCGCGCCATAGTCGGGCAGGCTGCTGCCGCGCGCGGGCCGGACGCCAAGGTTCTGCCATTCCGAGACGCTGCGCCGTGTGCCGCGCCCTATCTGTGCCGAGAAACCCTCGGGAAGGACCACTTCCAGACCCCAGAGCTGCCCCTTGCGCCAGCCATTCTCGCTCAGATACCGGGCCGTGGTCGCGAAGGCGTCGATCGGATCGTCGGACCAGACGTCGCGCCGGCCGTTGCCGTCGAAGTCGACGGCGTAGCGCTGGAAGGCGTTGGGCATCAGCTGGGTGTGGCCCGACGCCCCCGCCCAGCTTCCTACGAGTTGCTGCGGTGTGGCGTCGCCCGCCTGCAGGATACGCAGCGCGTCCATCAGGTTGGATTCGAAGAACGCCCCCCGCCGCCCTTCCCACGCAAGGGTCGAGGTCGACGAGATCACCGGGATGTCGCCGCGGCGGGTGCCGAAGTAGCTCTCAAGCCCCCAGACACCGCCCAGCACGTCGGCGTCCACTCCGTAGCGCGCCTCCACCTGTGCCAGCCGTCCGGAATGCGCCGACACGGCGCGCCGCCCGAAGGTGACCTTTTCCTCGGGCGCGACGATGGCGAGGTAGTCCTCGAGGCTGCGCTTGAATTCCGTCTGGTTGCGGTCCCGCTCCACCACGCCGGGCAGGAACCCCTGCCCGCGAAAGGCGGCGTCCAGCGTCGAGGCCGAAATCCCGCGGGATTGGGCACGGCCTCTGAAGGCCGCAACCCACTGATCGTAGGCGGCATTCGGCTGCGGTTGCAGGGAGGGATCGCGCGTTGTGCCTTGCGGGGCGCGTATCGGTGCCGACGTGCTGCAGCCTGCCAGACCGAGGGCCGCGCCGTACATAAGCAGCTTTCGCCGCGTGAGGGTCATTCTCCGGATCCTTCTTTTATGCTCCGGACGACCCTATCGCGGGTATCAACTGTCCGACAATGGGACAGTCTTTTCTTCCGCTTCCATTAGCGGTTCGGTGCCGGCCTCGGCGCCGAAGACCTCGTATCCGAAGAACGCGACAACCGCCACGATGATCAGCCAAAACCAGGCGCGGTTGCGGATCCGGGTCGGACGGAAGCAATAGGGGCATGTGGATGCGCCAAAGCGTAGGTCATAGTTGCAGTGCGGACATTTAGACATGCGTGGTAGTTTCAAACTTCGCCCCTTTTTATTGCCGGTTGCCGGTGCCGTTCAGACACCCGACACCGCCACCTCCCCAAATGGCGACGGAACCTACACACACGCGCTCGACTGCTGGTTGCGTTCAGGCAGACGAACTTTTGCGCATCACTATCTTGTTACCCGGACGACATGGCCTCATGATTCGGCATTGTTCGTCAGGCAGCGATGCGCACATATCTTCTTTATCGCATTGGTCCACCCGAGTTTGGCAAAAATAGCGGATTCCCGCCTAGTATTTTTGTCATTCTGATACGGTGGGCAGAGAGGGAGCAAGGGTGACGCGAAGAAATGTTCCAACGGAAACGGTTTCACGGTACCCGAATGGAACCGTACCCGTGGCCTTGGGGAAGCACCTGATCTGCGACATGTATGGCGCCAGCGCACTGGTGGACGTGGGCCCGGCCAAAGACGTGCTGCGCCGGGCCGGGCTGGCCGCAGGGGCAACCATACTACAGGTGGCGGCGCATGATTTCGGTGCAAGGGCGGGGTTTACGGGCTTTGCACTGCTGGCTGAATCGCACATCTCCGTGCACACATGGCCGGAGTTCGGCATCGCCACGGTCGACATCTTCATGTGTGGCGCTGCTGAGCCGGAGAAGAGCCTGGATGTCCTGCTGAGCTACTTCCGGCCGGAGCGACACGTTTCCCGGATCCTGCCACGCGGTGGCGGTATGTCCGGGGAGGCGTGACGTCGCAGGCGCCGGTGCAGGGGGCCGGCGGCAGGCGAAACGCGCCGCCGGAATAGTTTCGCATTACGCGACTTTTTCTTACGTCAATCCAGAGCGCGTTAGGTGCCCTCGGTTGAATTCAATTAACCTGAGACACGCTAGGGCATATCGGATGGCCGATGATCTACGGATCAGGACGGCTCCGACGTTTCCAGCATCGCGTCGACGCCTTCCGACATGGCGTCCACGACGGCCAGGCGGCCTGCCATGCCGGGCAGGCGCACGACAACGGCGCCGTCTTCCCGCGACACCACATCCGCCTTGATGCTTTCCAGCGTCTCACGCTCTTCGTTGACGATGTAGACGGAGCCTTCCAGCAGCGCCGTCTCCGGCAGGCGGAAGGCGTCCGGACCGCTGTTCATCTCCACCGCGACCGCCTCGTTCAGGAACAGTTCGGGGGCGCAGGCTTCGTCCACGTCGATGGTCGTCTGCACGTACTGGCTTTCGAGGTCGGCTTCCGTGTCGATGCGGGTGATCGCGCCGCCGCAGGTCTGGCCGTTGCCGCGCCGAACGGTGACTTCGGCGCCGCGGGACACGCCCGTCGCATCCTGTGCCGAAAGGCGGGAGATCAGGACGTAGACATCGACCGACTTCTGGCTGGGGTCATAGATCTGACCCGCCAGTGCCCCGTCCGAGACACAGGCGCCGACGCTGGGTTCGAACCCGATCATGACGCCGTCGAAAGGCGCGACGAGCTGCAGGTCCTCGTGGTCGATCTCGGCGGTCTGGAGTTCGAGCTCGCCGATCCCAACCGAGATTTCGGCGCGTGCCTTGGCGGACCGCGCGCTGGCCATCGCCTCTTTCGCCTGCTCGGCGGCGAAGGTCGCGTCCATCATCCGGCTCTCCACGGCTTCCATCGTGGTCTCGTTGATCAGGCCGCGGCGGAACATCGTCTGGTTCCGTTCGAATTCCTTGGCGACAAACGCCCTGTCTTCGGCCCGGCGACGGTCGTCGTTCTCGGCGGCGGTCACGGCCAGTTGCCGCTCCTCCACCGCGGCACGCAGTTCGGCAAGGCGGGCCTCCGCAGTCTTCAGTGCAAGCTGGGAATGCTTGTCGTCCAGCTCCACCAGTACCTGCCCGGCCTTGGCCACCTGCATGCGCTTCGCCTCTTCAGAGATCGCGACGATGCAGCCGGTCGTGCCGTAGGAGAGGCCGTACATGTCCCGCGCCCGCACGGTCCCGACATAGCTTTCCTGCGGCGCGCTGACCGGGTCCAGCCGGACCACCTCGACCGGCCATTCCTGCGCGGTCTGCGCAGTGGCGGCCGCGCCGGTCAAAAGCGCGGTCCCCACCGCGAGCGTCTGGCACATTCTCCGGGCAATCAGGGTCATGCGAAGCCTCCTGTCCTGTATCGGTATCCTGTTCGTCGCCGCGACTATAACGCCAGAATCGGGCAAGTCGCGCGTTTTCGGGACTTGTGACAGGATCGTGCGTTATTATATTCGGAAAAACGAATGGGAGTGATCAGATGGCTGGCAAGAAGCTGTCCTGTTTCGATTGCGGTCAGGTGAACCGGGTGCCCGAGGAGAAGCTGGGCGCGGGTCCGAAATGCGGCACCTGTGGCGCGCCGCTCATGCCCGGCAAGGCCATAGAGGTCGACGCGGCGACCCTGGCCAAGGCGTCGCGCGTGGACGAGGTGCCGCTGGTGGTGGATTTCTGGGCGCCGTGGTGCGGCCCGTGCCGGATGATGGGGCCGGAGTTTTCAAAGGCGGCTGGGCAGCTCAGGTCCGAGGCCCGGCTGGTCAAGCTGAACACGGAGGCCCATCCCGAACCCAGCGCGCGGCTCGGCATCCGCGGCATCCCCACGATGATCGCCTACGCCGCCGGGCGCGAGACAAAGCGCCAGTCCGGGGCGGCCTCTGCCGCACAGATCGTGACGTGGGTCAGGGGGTAAGGGAGCGCACGGGTCAGGCGGCCAGACGCTGGGCGTTGCACCAGTCGACGATCGCATCGACATCCGGGGGCAGCGCCTCGGCGTAGTCCCCGGCGAACTCGAGGAACCCTGGCAGGTTGCCGGGGTTCACGGCAGTCAGGACGGCGATGCCACGCGACAGCGCCTCCCCGATCAGGGGACGGAAGCCGCGCCCGTCCAGCTCCTGCTTGCCGAACTTGTTGACCACCAGAAGCGCCGGGCCGCTCTCCAGCGCCGCGGCGACCATGCCGACCGCGTGTTCGAGGCCCGCCGGGTCCAGTCGGCAGCCACGTGACAGCGCGCCGAGATTCTGGCTGATGCGCACTACGTCGGAGCCCGACAGGATGTGCAGGTCCATGTCGCACTTGTGCGTCGCGTCGCGTTCGGAGTTCACCTGAACCGCGCCCGCCAGCGGCACGCCGCGCGCATGCAGCGCCATCGTCGCATCGCGGATCAGGAGGTCGCTTTCGCCGCGCGCCTCGACGCTTACATATCCCAGCATGGTTCCTCCCAAGGCCCCGGTCTGCCAGACATAGCCCGTCAACTGCCGCCGGGGAAGCCCGCCTTTAGCGATAGACCGGGCGGCGCTTTTCGAGGAAGGCGGCCAGACCTTCCGCCGCCTCCTCCGTGTAGCGTGCCCGGTTGATGCCGTCTGGCTCCAGCGCCATCTGCGCCGTCAGGCCGTTGACCTCCGCCATGTTGACGGTGTGCTTGATCGACGCCAGCGCGCCCGCCGGTCCATCGGCCAGCCGCTCCGCGATCTCCAGCGCGCGGTCGAGGGCGCTGCCCGGTGCCGCGATTTCATTCACGAGGCCGAAGTCCGCAAGCCGCTCGACCGGCATGGGACGTCCGGTCATGCACATTTCCATCACAAGCTGACGCGGCAGGGCACCGCGCAGGAAGTGCGTGGCGCCGCCATCCGGTGTCAGCCCGACCTTGACGTAGGCGATCACGAGGCTGGCGCCCTCGGCGGCGACTATCATGTCACAGGCCATCGCCAGGGAAGCCCCGGCCCCCGCCGCCCCGCCTTCGAGCGCGCAGACCACCGGCACCGGCGCGTCGTGCACCGCACGGATCAGCGCGTTCAGCAGGTCGGTGTTGGAGGAAACCTGTCCGCGCGGGCGGCTGGCGGAGTCCTTCAGCATGGCGATGTTACCGCCGGAACAGAAATAGCCGTTTGCCCCGGTCAGGACGATGGCGCGCCCCCCCGGATCGTCGCTGCCATCGATCACGGCCTCACGCAGCGCGGTATAGAGCTCCGGCCCGATGGAGTTGCGGCTCTTGGCCCCGTCGAGCGTCAGCACGAGGACGGCGCCCCTGCGCTCGGCCTTCAACACCGTGTCGGTCATCGTTGTCTCCTCCCTGCGTGTCCTGCGCAGAAAGGCGCAAGGCCGGGCGGGATGCAAGTCAGCGCAAGGCGGATTTCATCGATGCCTCGGGGAAACAGGTGGCCGGTTCCCCGCGGCTTTCCTGCCAGCGTCCGATGGATCGGCGGGTCTTGAACCCCGGCAACCCGTCCGCGCCGCCGACATCGTGGCCCATCTTTTCCAGAGCTCTCTGCATCACAGCCACGTCGGACCGGTAGAGCCCGCCGACATTACCCCAGGCGGCAGAGAAGTCGCCGGAATTGTACTGGATGCGGTCGCCAACATGCCCCACGAACAACGCGTAGAGGTCGCTCATGTTGTAGTCCTTGAGCACGTAGAAGTTCGGCGTGACGATGAACGCGGGACCGCTGCGCCCGGCGGGCATCAACAGGAATCCCTCGCCCTGCGCTTCGTGCTCGGGGAAGGGGCGGCCGCTGACCCGCGTGATCCCCATCGCCGCCCAGTCGGAGATACGCTTGCCCTGGTCCGGTCCTTCCAGCGTGCAGGAGACGGAGGCAGGCACCGTCACCTCGAACCCCCAGTCGCGGCCCTTCACCCAGCCGTGGCTTTGCAGGTAGCGCGCGATGGAGGCGATGGTGTCCGCCTCCGACCGCCAGATGTCGGCGTGCCCGTCGCCGTCGCCATCGGTGGCATAGGCGAGGAAGTTTGTCGGCATAAACTGAGGCTGCCCCAGCGCCCCGGCCCAGCTGCTCTTCATAGCCGAGGATGGCGCGTGTCCGGCCTCGGCGATCTGCAGCGCGGCGACGAGTTCATCGGTGAAATAGGCGGCGCGGGTGCTCATGAAGCCCTTGGTGCCCAGCACACGGAACACGTTGTGCGGGATCGCGGCGCTGCCGTAGTTGCTTTCGCGGCCCCAGATGCCCAGCACGGTGCGCCCCGGAACGCCGGTCCGCGCCTCTGCCGCGGCGAGCGGGCGGGCGTAGGCGTTTGCCATCTTGCGGCCCTCGCGCGTGGCGTAGTCGAGCGACCCGCGAGAGAAGTACTTGGCGGGCTGCCCGAACTCCGCCTGCCTTTGCTGTTTGGGCGTCTGCGGCTTGCTGCCCGGCGGTACGAGGTCGGGCAGGTCCCAGTCCAGCGTGACGCCCTTGAACGCCGCGTCGAAGGTGTTGCGCGAAACGCCCTTCGCCTCCGCGCGCGGCCAGACCTCTTGCTTCAACCAGCCTTCGAACTGCGTCTGAACGGCGGCGCGGTCCTGCGCGTGGGCGGGCGCCGAGAGCACCGTCAACAGGCAGAGGACGCGGAAAACGGATCGGATCACGGTGTGGGCTCCTGCTCGGGTCTTGGCAGTCGAGTCTAGCGGATCGTGCGGCAAACGCACCCCCTGCGGCTGGCATCGGCAATGATCGTCCGGTGTCCTATCCGCGGGGTCGCTTCGACTTGCGGCTGTGCTAGGGTCGGGCCGAAATCGACCGGTTCGGAGCCCCCATGTTGCGTGTCATCCCTGTCCTCGCCGCCCTCGCCCTGATCGCGCCCGACGCCCGGGCTGCGGAGATCGTCGCAGGCGGTGCGGATGCCGGGTGCAGCCTGACACTCTCCGGCCCGCCGGCTGAAGGCGACGCCCGCGCGCTGCGGTCGGCAATCCGGGACTTGGGGGAGGGGCCCCTGCGGCTCTGTCTCGATGGCAGCGGCGGCTCGATGCCTGCCGCGCTGGAGGTGGCGGACCTCGTGGCGCAGGTGCCGATGGCGACCTTGGTGACCGAGGGTGCGACCTGCGAAGGGCCTTGTGCGCTGATCTTCATCGCCGGTGCGCGTGGGGCGCGGGTGATGCACCCGACGGCGGTGCTCGGGTTTTCTGCTCCGCAGGTACTGCCAGACAAGGACATGATCCCGCGGGCAGAGGCCGAAGCCGCGTTTGGCGCGGGCCTCTCCGCCGTGGCAGAGGTCATCCGGTTGCGGACGCGCCGGGATCTGGATCTGCCGGATTCGCTGTTGCTGGCGCTTCTGGAAGGGGATGGCGTGTTCCGGGTCTCCACCGTGGGCGATGCCGCGCGATGGGGGATTGCCGTGGCGCCGGTGGCGCTTCCTGCCTCAGGGCCCGATACAGCGCTGCAGAACGCCTGTGCCAATGCGGACGGCGCGCGGCTCGACCTGTCACCCGCCGACCTGCCGTCCTACGACCGGGAGATCGGCTTCACGGCGGACAGCTTCGGCAGGGATGCGGTGCGCATAAGCTCCGAAGCCGCGTTTGGTGCGGCGCAGACGACGCGGTGCCAAGTCGACCTCTCGCTCGATGCAGTGCCGGGGGAGGCCTTGGGCACACTCCGGTTCGGAAACGGGACGGTCGGAGACACGACTTCCCGGGCCCTTGCGCCCTTCGCCTTACATGACCCCGCCACGCCGCTCTCCGACCTGCCTGGACCCGATGCGCCAGCGGACAACCCCACCGCCCAGACCGATTTCCGCGCGGAGCTTGCCGCCAAGGCGCGCGAGGCCCTGACCGCCGTCACTTTCCCGTCCTGCTGGGTCGCCTCCCCGCAGGTGAAGGTGGTGAACGTCTCCGACTTCGTGAACCTTCGCGCAGAGGCGGGCTTTGGCGCGACCGTTCTGCGCGAGGTGCCTTTGGGCGAACCGCTGACCATCGTCGGCAGCCAGTCGCTGGAGGCGCCGGGAGACCAGGACCGTGCACGCACCTGCCGCGAGGCCTGCAACGCCTTCGCGCTGGACCCGGCCGATACGGAGCAGAAGGAACAGGCGCTGGATTGCATATCGCGCAATGTCTTCTGGTACGAGGTCAGCGATGCGCAGGGCCGGCTGGGCTACATCAGCCGCAAGTACCTTTCGGACTGAGCGTCGGAACATGCCGGAGAAAGGCGGGAAATCCGCACTTGCCGCATCGGGCCAATGCCGCGAACGTGCGAGAAAAAGGGAGACGGGCGGATGACACGACACATCGCAGCGGTTCTGGGCGTCGCGGCTCTGACGGCTTTCGCATCAACCGCACTGGCCGAACGCGGGAGCCAGTCGCCCATCCCCGATGACATCTGGCAGAAGATGCAGGGCGTGAGCTGGCACGCTGACCTGCCGTGCCCCGACCGCGACGGTCTGCGCCTGCTGAGCGTGCCCTACGTGGACTTCGCAGGCGCCGAGCAGACCGGCCAGCTGGTTGTAGCGACAGAGGTGGCCGATACCATGCTGGACATTTTCGCCGACATCCATGCCGCCCGCTACCCGATCCAGAGCATGCGCCCGGTGCACGAGTTCGCCGGGGACGACGGGTTTTCGATGGCGGCCAACAATACCTCGGCGTTCAACTGCCGTCTTGTCGCCGGGACGTCGCGGCTGTCGCAGCACGCGCTCGGGAAGGCCATCGACATCAACCCGGTTCACAATCCCTATGTGCAGGGGCGGCACACGTCGCCGGACGCGGGCGTGGACTACGACGAGGCGTCAGAGCGCCGACCAGACGTACCTGGGGTCATCCTGCCAGACGATACGGTCGTCACCGCCTTTACAAAACGGGGCTGGGGGTGGGGCGGCACATGGTCGTCCGCGAAGGACTACCAGCACTTCTCCGAATCCGGCAACTGAGCGATACGCTCCCGTCTGTCTTCGGCTCAGGTCTGGATGAAGTCGACACCGCCGGGGTAGACATGCGCGGCCGTCAGGCGGCCCGAGAGGTAGGCGCCGGTGTCGACGGATATGCGCCCGTCCTCCGCCTTGGCGTCCTCGGTGATGGTGTGGCCGTGGACCACCCAGATGCCATCGTCGCGGTTGACCCGGAAGAAGTCGGGGTGGCCCCAGGTCAGCACCTGCGTCGACTGGAAATCCATCGGCAGTGCAGGGTCAGCGGCGGCATGCACCGTCGTCACGTTGCCGGTCTGCCAGCGTGAGGGCAGGCCCTGCAGCCACTCCAGCATGTCGTCCCCCATCGCATAAAGAAGACGGTCGCGCAGCCCTTCCGGATCGCGCTTGCCACTGCGGGAGACGCCGAAACTGGCGAGTGTCTGCAGCCCGCCATGCCCGAGCCAGCGGGACTCCTGCCGCTCCGGATCTTCGAGGTAGCGCAGCATCATCTCTTCGTGGTTACCGCGCAGGCAGACAAAACGGTCGCCCATCTCGCGGCTCATGGCGAACAGCAGTTGCAGGACACCGGCGGAATGTTCGCCGCGGTCGATCATGTCGCCGAGGCACACGATCTTTGGAGCGCTGTCGCGCTTGTCGATCTCCAGCAGCAGGTTGCCGAGCGGCCGGAGGCAGCCGTGCACGTCACCGATGGCGAAGAAAGCCTCATCTGGCGCCAAGGGCGCTTCGAAGGGGACGTTTGCACGCACTGCTTGCTGATCGCGGTCACGCCCGCGTGGCTTGCCGAAAAGTCTCATACCGGATTGTATATGAGGCGTTTTCGCAGCCCAGCAAGTGCGACCGTGCCTGAAAACGGTCACACCTGCCGAATTTTCGATCAGATGCTCAAAGAGCGTTCTGTGCGCTGCGGAGCAGGACCGGGAACAGCTGCTGCAGGGCGCGGTTCCACTTGGTGATCGGCTGTTCCTCGATGAAGATGATGTCGTCAGGGCGCATCTCGAACTTCGTCGCGAGGATCAGCTTTGCCGCGTTGCGCGCATTCAGGTGGTAGGCGATGACGATGTCGCCATAGCCGGCCTGCGGGTCGCCGCGCAGCACGTAGATTTCCGACGGGTCGCCGGTCGTGGTGTCGAAGCCGCCCTCGTTGTAGAGCACGTCGGCCAGCGTGGCGCGGTCGTTGAACGGCAGGGCAAAGCGGTTCTGGCCGCGCACTTCGCCGGCGAGATAAACGTACTGGCGTCCGTTGGCGCCGTATTTCTCGCGGCGGTCGAAGTTGCTGCGGTCCTCTTCCAGCGCGCCGCGGCGGATGTTGATTTCCGACTGCAGGTTGGCCAGGGCGCTGTTACGGGCGCTCTGGCGCAGAGAGATCACGTCGATCTTCGCCCGGTAGAACTCAAGCGCGCGGTCGAGGTCATAGGAGGTATCGACGAACACCGCGTCGCCCGCCTGCATGAGCTTGTCCTGCATGCCCGGGTTCTGGAGGTAGGTTTCCAGCGGGATCTGGTAGAGCGTGCCCTGGCGGTACACGCGGATCGAGGCGAATTCGCGGTCGCGGATGTCCGTGCCACCGGCGGCGATGATCGCCTCGCCGAGGGTCAGGTCGTTCGGGGTGATCGGCACGATGGTCGGGGTGCGGACGGCGCCGCCCACGGCCACGCGCTGCGAGTTGAAGCGGCTTACCTCGAGGCTGAAGGTCGGGTCGATCTGGTTGTCGACGAGCACCTGGAACAGACGGTTCTCGGCCTCTTCGATGGTCAGACCAGCCACCGGGATGGAGCCCACGTCGGGGATGGCGATGTTGCCGTCGTCGCGGACGGTGTAGCCCTGACGCTGATTTGCCGCGGCGAGCAGACCGGACAGTTCCTCGACAGAGTTGCGGCTCTTGGTGGCGAGCAGAAGCTCGTCGCCCACGCCGATGCGGTAGGGCTGCGGCGCGACATCGGGCAGCGGCCGGAATTCGAGCGTCTCACGCGATTCGTCGGGCAAGTAGGGGGTCGGCGGGATGGCACCGACACCGCGTGCACTGCCGCCGCCCGCGTTGGCAAAGAACGATGCGGGCAGGCTTTGCGGCGCATAGGCCGAACGGTTGGCGCTTGCCACGACGGTCGGCGACATCTCCAGAACGGTCACCTGGAAGCCGTCGGCGGCCGAATTGACCGTTGGGCTGTTGTAGGTGATCCCGCAGGACGTCAGAGCAAGGGTCAGCGCCGCAACACCGATCCAGCGTCCGGCCTTCGGCATAAGTCTCCGACCCTGCGCCCGCTTGGAGGTCACGCTCATATCTTACCCCGTCCCAAAACTTGCTTTTGTTCATTCTCGACCTGCGCAACGCGGCTTGCAAGCCGCACCGCGAGGGCCGTCAATCTCTGACGGAATTACATGCGTTCCGGCCACATGGCGACATGACGCTCCTGCTACACTGCAGCAAATCCGACGAGCGGGGCAAATCTGCAACATCGGCAAGAATCTTCCACAGGGTGAAAGTGAACAATTCGTTTTCAGCGCATGGGCGACGAAATGGCTCACTGTATACAGCTGCATACTGTAGACGCCGTTGCGCGTTTGGCCTAGAGAGGGCGCAAGGTTAACAAGGGGGATCCCATGTCCGACACGTCCACGCCCGATATCATCTACACCAAGGTCGACGAAGCGCCCGAGCTGGCCTCGGCGTCGCTGCTTCCGATCATCCAGTCCTTTGCCTCCGCCGCCGGCGTGACGGTGGGTACGAAGGACATCAGCCTCGCAGGCCGCATCATCGCCACCTTCCCGGAGGCCCTGACCGCAGAGCAGCGCCAGTCCGACGACCTGGCCGAGCTGGGCGAACTGGTGAAGAAGCCGGACGCCAACGTGATCAAGCTGCCGAACATCTCCGCCTCGGTCCCGCAGCTCGTGGCTGCGGTCAAGGAACTGCAGTCCCAGGGCTATGCGCTGCCCGACTATCCCGAATCCCCGTCCACCGACGAGGAAAAGGCCGTCCGCGCCAAGTACGACAGCATCAAGGGCTCGGCCGTGAACCCGGTCCTGCGCGAGGGCAACTCCGACCGCCGCGCCGCCGCTGCCGTCAAGAAGTTCGCGCAGTCGAACCCGCACCGCATGGGCGAGTGGTCTTCCGACTCCAAGACCCGCGTCGCAGCGATGTCGGGCGACGATTTCTATTCCAACGAAGTCTCTGCCACGCTGGACAAGGCCGCGACCGCGAAGATCGTGCTGGAGACCGCCGATGGCGAGACGGTCCTGAAAGAGGGCGTCTCCTACCCGGCTGGTACCGTCGTCGACGCCACCTACATGTCGGCCAAGGCGCTGGACGCTTTCCTTGCCGAAGAGATCGAGAAGACCAAGGCCGAAGGCACGCTGTTCTCGCTGCACATGAAGGCCACGATGATGAAGGTCTCCGACCCGATCATCTTCGGTCACGCCGTCAAGGCATGGCTGGCCCCGGTCTTCGAGAAGTACGGTGACAAGATGGCCGCGCTGGGGGTGAACCCGGCATCCGGCATGGGCGACCTGCTGGCGCGGGTGAAGGACGATCCGGAAATCACCAAGGCCATCGCGGACTGCCGCGAGCAGCGCCCGCCGATGTACATGGTCGACAGCGACCGCGGCATCACCAACCTGCACGTGCCGTCGGACGTCATCATCGACGCCTCCATGCCGGCGCTGATCCGCGCGGGCGGCAAGGGCTGGGGCCCGGACGGCAAGGAATCGGACACCAACTGCGTGATCCCCGACAGCTCCTACGCGCCGGTCTATGACGCGACCATCGAGTTCTTCAAGGCCAACGGCAAGCTGAACCCGGCGACCGCCGGCACCGTGCAGAACATCGGCCTGATGGCGCAGAAGGCGGAGGAGTACGGCTCCCACCCGACGACCTTCGAGATCCCCGCTGACGGCACGGTCAAGATGATCCTCGACGACGGCACCGTTTTGCATTCGCACGCCGTCGAAGCGGGCGACATCTGGCGCTCGGCCTCGGCCCGGAAGGCACCGATCGAGGACTGGGTGAACCTGGCCATCGAACGGCAGAAGGCCACGGGCTACCGCGCGATCTTCTGGCTGGACGCAAGCCGCGCCCACGACGCCGAGCTGATCGCCATGGTCAAGCCGATCCTCGAAGCCAAGGGCGTCACCGACAAATTCGAGATCATGGCCCCGCGCGAAGCCACAATCGCCTCGCTCGAGACGATCACAAAGGGCGAGAACACCATCGCGATCACCGGCAACGTGCTGCGCGACTACCTGACGGACCTCTTCCCGATCCTCGAGCTGGCGACCTCCGCCAAGATGCTGTCGATCGTGAAGCTGATGCAGGGCGGCGGGCTGTTTGAAACCGGCGCTGGTGGCTCTGCCCCCAAGCACGTCCAGCAGCTCCAGTCCGAAAACCACCTGCGTTGGGACAGCCTTGGCGAGTTCTGCGCGCTTGGCGAATCGTTCAAGTTCCTCGCCGACCAGAAGGGCAACGAAAAGGCCCGCGTTCTGGGTGAGGCGGTGGACACCGCGACGCAGGGCATCCTCGACAACGACCGCTCGCCCTCGCGCAAGGTCGGAGAGCCGGACAACCGCGACAGCCACTACTGGTTCGCCCGTTACTGGGCCGAGGCGCTGGCCGCGCAGTCCGACGATGCCGAGCTTGCCTCCCACTTTGCCCCCATCGCGAAGGCGCTGGCCGATGGCGAAGCGGATATCGTCGCCGAACTGGCGGCGGCACAGGGCAGCCCTGCGGACACCGGCGGCTACTACCACAACGACCCGGAAAAGGTCGCCGCGGTGATGCGCCCCTCGCCGACGCTGAACGCGATCATCGGCTGAGACGTTCGTACCGGACAAAAGCAAAGCGGGCCCCGAAAGGGACCCGCTTTTTTCTTGCCTTTGAACCTGCGGTCAGATGCGGGCGTGTGCGCCGCCACGCGGACCGGCCACCAGCCATGCGATGAAGCCGAGAACCGGCAGGATCAGAATGGCGAGGGTCCAGACGATCTTGGCGAGCGTGGACGCGCCAGAGGTCAGAGTCTGGTAGATTGCGTAGATGTCGGCGATGAGGATCAGAAGACCCAGAAGACCATATTCCATTGGTTCAGCTCCCGTTTAGCTATCTGGGGAGACAACGTGCTCGCGCCCATCGGGTTCCCTCGACGTCAAAATTGGTAAGGCGGGGCCGTGCGTGCCAGGCGTGCGTCAAGCCCGCTCAGACCGGCTTTTGGCGGGCGCGAAGGGCCGCTCGTGTGGTTGTTCGGGGGAAGGGGGCGGAGGCGGCTCAGACTTGGCACGGGCCGCCCTGTTTGCCGCCTAAGGGCCCGGCGGGTGCGGCGCTGGTCGGCCGCCGTCGCGGGGCCCCGGTCGGGGCCCCTCTCGGGTCTGATGTCAGATACCGCTGCGCTTGGCGGCCGCATCTGCCGGGGCCACGCGGGCAACGGAATGGATCGCGCCAAGGCCGTCGTCGCCCTTCCACTGGAAGGAAATGTCGATGCGGTCGCCGGTGGCGAGGTCGGCCGGAACCAGCAGGTCCGCCGGCAGGGTCCAGACCGTCTTGTCGGTCAGGACGAGGGTGTGGGTGGCCGGGGTCCAGCTGTGGACGGTGCCAATGGTCTGATCGGCGAGGACCGGACCTGCGACGAGGGCGGCCAGAGCCGCGATAAGCGTGAAACGCATGGGGTTTGCCCGAAGGGAGGATGGCGCTCTAGGCGCGATCCCCGCGCTTGCAGCCGCCGGGCGGAGCCTCGCGCCCGGATGACGCGAAGATGACATGGCGGCGCATCTTTTCAAGTGGTCTTGTAAGGGATTTCTTGTCGCTGGCGGCTTGTTGCCATAGACCCTTGGGATGCGGCAGCGCTTGCATCCCCTGAGTGTTCCCGGGCCTTTGGACGAATGTGTCGTCCCGCTCCCGCACGGCTGGCCAAAACGACGGCTCAATCCGCCCGAAAGCCCCCTTCGGCCTACCGCTTGCGTCGCTTGACGTTCCCGCCGCGCTGGCCGGGACGCCCTGCTGTCGAGCGGCCCTTGGCCTTGGTTGCCTCTTCGGAGGCCCGTTCGACCGCCTGCTGTCGGGCTAGCGGGTCGTCGGCCACCGCCAGTTCCACCGCCTCCAACCGCTTGACCTCGTCGCGCAGACGCGCGGCCTCCTCGAACTCCAGGTTTTCCGCCGCCTTGCGCATATCCGTCCGCAAGCCTTCCAGCACAGCGGCGATGTTGGAGCCCTGACGCTTCGGGTCGATCTTCGCGGTGACGCGGGACTGGTCGGTGTCGCCCTGGTAGAGCCCGGCGAGGATGTCGTCGACGTTTTTCTTCACCGTCTCCGGCGTGATCCCGTGTTCCTCGTTGTAGGCCATCTGCTTCTCGCGGCGGCGGTTGGTCTCTCCGATAGCGCGTTCCATGGATCCGGTCATGCGGTCGGCGTACATGATGACCCGGCCATCGGCGTTCCGCGCCGCCCGCCCGATGGTCTGGATCAGCGAGGTCTCGGACCGCAGGAAGCCCTCCTTGTCGGCGTCGAGGATGGCCACCAGCCCGCATTCCGGGATGTCCAGGCCCTCGCGCAGCAGGTTGATCCCCACCAGCACGTCGAACGCGCCAAGGCGCAGGTCGCGCAGGATCTCGATCCGTTCGATGGTGTCGATGTCGGAGTGCATGTAGCGCACCTTGATACCCTGTTCGTGCAGGTACTCCGTCAGGTCCTCGGCCATGCGTTTGGTCAGCACTGTGGCGAGGGTGCGCATGCCGTTTGCCGCGACCTTGCGGATCTCGTCCAGCAGGTCGTCGACCTGCATCTCCACCGGCCGGATCTCCACCTGCGGGTCCAGAAGGCCGGTGGGGCGGATCACCTGTTCGGAGAAGACGCCGCCCGATTGCTCCAGCTCCCACGCGGCGGGGGTGGCGGAGACGAAGATCGACTGCGGGCGCATCGCGTCCCATTCCTCGAACTTGAGGGGGCGGTTGTCCATGCAGGACGGCAGGCGGAAACCGTGTTCCGCCAGCGTGAATTTCCGCCGGTAGTCGCCGCGATACATGCCGCCGATCTGGGGCACCGAGACGTGGGATTCGTCGGCGAAAACGATGGCGTTGTCGGGGATGAATTCGAAGAGGGTGGGGGGCGGTTCGCCCGGCGCGCGGCCCGTCAGGTAGCGCGAGTAGTTCTCGATGCCGTTGCAGACGCCGGTGGCCTCCAGCATCTCCAGATCGAAGTTCGTCCGCTGCTCAAGCCGTTGCGCCTCCAGCAGCTTTCCCTCGCCGACAAGCTGGTCGAGCCGCTGGCGCAGCTCCTTCTTGATGCCCTGAATCGCCTGCTGCATCGTCGGACGCGGTGTGACGTAGTGTGAGTTGGCGTAGATGCGGATGCGCTCGAAACTGTCGGTCTTGGTGCCGGTCAGCGGATCGAATTCGGTCAGCCCTTCCAGTTCCTCGCCGAAGAAGGACAGCCGCCATGCGCGGTCCTCGAGGTGGGCAGGCCAGACTTCCAGAACGTCGCCACGCACCCGGAAGGTGCCGCGCGAAAACCCCTGATCGTTGCGGCGATACTGCTGCGCGATGAGGTCGGCCATGATCTTGCGCTGGTCATACTCCTTGCCGACGAACAGGTCCTGCGTCATCGCCCCGTAGGTCTCGACCGAACCGATACCGTAGATGCAGGACACGGACGCCACGATGATCACGTCGTCGCGTTCCAGCAGCGCCCGGGTGGCCGAGTGGCGCATCCGGTCGATCTGTTCGTTGATCTGGCTTTCCTTCTCGATGTAGGTGTCGGACCGCGCGACGTAGGCTTCCGGCTGGTAGTAGTCGTAGTAGCTGACGAAGTACTCGACTGCGTTGTCCGGAAAGAACCCCTTGAATTCGCCGTACAATTGGGCGGCCAATGTCTTGTTCGGGGCAAGGATGATCGCCGGGCGCTGGGTCTGTTCGATCACTTTGGCCATGGTGAAGGTCTTGCCGGTGCCCGTCGCACCAAGAAGCACCTGGTCGCGCTCTCCCTCGTCGATGCCGCCGGCCAGTTCCGCGATGGCGGTCGGCTGGTCGCCCGCCGGAGAGAAGGTGGTCTGCATGACGAACCGCTTGCCGCCTTCGAGCTTTTCGCGCGTGCGCACATCTGGCGCGGCGGCATGCATCATGGGCATCTGTTGCGGCGAATTGTTGTGCATCGGGGTCTCCTGTGCGCGACCCCGGTTGTCCAGCGCCGGTCCTGTCGCTGCAGCGCAACGTAAGTCGCAGGGCGGCCTTGCGCCAGTCCGATGCTGACAATAACTGTCTGCAAGACGTCAGGGAGAGTGCTCTGTTTGGGGTCGGTTGACTGACACGCGTGTCGTTGGCGGGGCCGCACCACTGTTCGCAGAGTGCCAAATACATGCGCGAACTGCTGATCCACTGCTCGCCTGCCTACCAACTTTGGTCGCAGCACCTTCTGGCGCGGATTGAAAGGGCCATCTGATAACAAAGGGAAATAGCGGACTGGCGGCGGATCGCCCGTGTCGCGCTGCCCGACTGCCACAAAGGAAGCATTTGCCAAAACCGAAAGCTGATATGTAGCTTTGAAGGAGACAAGCAGCGCTCGGTGGCCCGGTGCCACGAACCCACCCCTCGCTCCCTGTGTCTCCGGTCGGACACCTGAGCCTGCTTGTCGTCCGTTCCCCGTCCCAGGCCGGCGCTCACTGTGACAATTGGAGCGGCGCAGCATGTTGCCCTTCGCCGCGGAATCCCGGATAACCGTTGTGATTCATGGAGGTGTGGAAATGCGGGCTCGCATCTATCAACCGGCAAAGACGGCCATGTCCTCGGGGCAGGGCAAGACGAAGCACTGGTATCTCGACTACGTGCAGGACAGCCCGAGGTCGATCGACCCGCTGATGGGCTGGACCTCCTCCGCCGACACGCAAAGCCAGGTGCGCCTGCGCTTCGAGACGAAGGAAGCGGCGCTGGCCTACGCCAAGGAACACGGCATCGACGCGATGGTGATGGAGCCGAAGAAGCGGAAGGTGAACATCCGGGCGCGGGGGTATGCGGAGAACTTCGCGTCCGACCGCCGGGCGCCCTGGACGCACTGAGCGTCTTCACCGCGGGCGGGGGCGCCGGCATTTTCCGAAGCGATCCAATGCTTTAGCGGAGCACCCTCGCCATGGACACCACTCATCTCGTCACCCACTCCGGGGGCTTCCACGCCGACGAACTGCTGTCGACGGTGGTGCTTACCCGCTTGTTTCCAAACGCAAAACTGGTGCGCTCACGGGATGTTGACTGGATCTCTCCGGCGCCCGGGCGGGTCGTCTACGATGTCGGTCGCGTCTACGACGCCGAGGCGGGCATCTTCGACCACCACCAGCGCCCCGTGCCGCAGCGCGAGGACGGCGCGCCCTACAGCTCTTTCGGTCTGATCTGGAAGCACTTCGGCCACGGCTACCTCCGCGCGCTGGGCGTGCCCGAGGCCGACGTGGACGAGATACACCATTGTTTCGACAGGGAATTCGTCCTGCCCGTGGACCTTCTGGACAACGGCGCGATGGAGCCGTCGGTCGCCGGGCCGCTGGCGGGGATGACCCTGCCGGTGCTGCTGGAAACGCTGAAACCGGTGTTCGACGACCGGGGCCCCGGGGCGGATGACCGCGCGTTCATGGATTCGTTAACGGTTGCCCGCGCCTTCGTCGAAGCGGCGGTGCGCGGCCAGGCGGCCAAACGGCGGGCAGAGGCGATGGTCATGGCCGCCATCGCGGAGGCCGGTGCCTCCCGCGTGCTGGAGCTGCCCATGGGCATGCCCTTCCGCGGCGCCATCGAGGCAGCGGGCGCCGATCACCTGCTGTTCGTCGTGCATCCGCGCGACGGCGACTGGGCGCTGAACACCATCCGAAAAGGCTCTAACACCTTTGAATCGCGGGCAGATCTGCCGGAAAGCTGGGCCGGTCTGACCGACAGCGCGCTGGAGGCGGCAAGCGGCGTCAAAGGTGCCAAGTTCTGCCACAACGCCCGCTTCATCGCCGTCGCGAACACGCGCGAAGCGGTGCTGGAAATGGCCCGCCTCGCGGTGGCAGAGGCGGTGACGGACGCGCCCAAGGGCCTTGGCGCGGTGTTCGAACCGGCGGCGAAGTAGGCCTTGCCTGTGCTTCGCTGAACGCGGGGCACGGTGCGTTAACCATGCCGCGTTAACCATTCCTTATGGTGAGTCCCGGCCGGTTCGGGGGGCCGAAACGGCCGGTTGTTAACCTCTCCGATGCGGCGCCGAATCGCGGATGCGTAGGGGGCTGGTGCTTGGTCTGTGCTCGGGTGCCGGGCGCGGCTTCTCGTCAGCGAGAAAAAGCCCACCTGATAAGCTGATAGGCTGCTCCGATCACGGCGCCGACGACCAAGGCCTCGGGCATGAGACGCATTACGGATCGCATGACGTACTGGCCGTAGTCGCGGTCTGGAAAAGCGGACAGATACTGCTCTTGAGACGGCATCGCGCCGTCGATTTTTCCGGCGGTCAAAAGCAGTGTCGAGACCGCAAGAATGGCGAAAATGGCTGCGCCGATCGCCGCGCCGCGAATGATACGCTTTATCAGGCTGGTGGATTGCGGCTGTTCGCCCGTCAACTCGTCACTCAAACGTCCAGCTCCACCGCAAACCGCGCGTTTTCCTGGATGTACTGGAAGCGCAGTTCCGGTTTCTTGCCCATCAGGCGCTCCACCAGATCGCCGGTTTCGCCGGGTTCGTCCTCGTCGATGGTCACGCGGATCAGGGTCCGGGTGTTGGGGTCCATCGTGGTTTCCTTAAGGTCCTTGGCATCCATCTCGCCCAGGCCCTTGAACCGTTGCACATCGATCTTTCCCTTTCCGCCCAGACCCTTGGCCAGCGCGGCCTCTTTCGAGGCGTCGTCGGCCACGTAAAGCCGCTTTGCCCCCTGGGTCAGCCGGTAGAGCGGCGGGCAGGCGAGGTAGAGGTGGCCCTGGTCGATCAGCGGGCGCATCTGGGTGAAGAAGAATGTCATCAAAAGCGACGCAATATGGGCGCCGTCCACGTCGGCGTCCGTCATGATGATAACCTTTTCGTAACGCAGGTCGTCGATGTTGAACTTCGTCCCGAGGGACACGCCGAGCGCTTCGCAGAGGTCGCGGATCTCGGCGTTCGAGGTCAGCTTGTTGGAGGCGGCGCCGAGCACGTTCAGGATCTTGCCCTTCAGCGGCAGAAGGGCCTGGGTTTCGCGGCTGCGGGCGCCCTTGGCGGAGCCGCCGGCCGAGTCGCCCTCGACGATGAAGATCTCCGTCCCCTCGCGGGACTTGGCGGTGCAGTCGGTCAGCTTGCCCGGCAGGCGCAGCTTCTTGGTGGCGGACTTGCGGGCGGTCTCCTTCTCCTGCCGGCGGCGGAGGCGTTCCTCTGCCCTCAGCACGAGGAAGTCGAGGATGGCGCCTGCGGACTTCGTGTCGGAGGCGAGCCAGTTGTCGAAGTGGTCGCGGACGGCGTTTTCCACGAGGCGCTGCGCCTCGGTCGTGGCGAGGCGGTCCTTGGTCTGGCCGACGAACTCCGGTTCGCGGATGAAGCAGGAGACCAGCGCGCAGCCGCCGGTCATCAGGTCGTCGCGGGTGATCTGCGCGGCCTTCTTGTTGTTGACCAGCTCGCCGTAGGCGCGGATGCCCTTGAGGATCGCGGCCCAGAAGCCGGCCTCGTGGGTGCCGCCCTCGGGCGTGGGGACGGTGTTGCAGTAGGACTGGATGAAGCCGTCGCGGGAGGGCGTCCAGTTGATCGCCCATTCGACCTTGCCCGGCACCTGGAAGCGTTCGCGGAAGTCGACCACCCCGCCGAAGGGCGCGTCGGCGTAGGTGCTGGCGGTGCCCAGCGTTTCGGTCAGGTAGTCGGAAAGGCCGCCGGGGAAGTGGAAGGTCGCCTCCGTCGGGGTTTCCTTGTCGTCGATCTCCG
The DNA here is from genome assembly GCF_030126985.1 of Sagittula sp. MA-2. GTDB lineage: Bacteria > Pseudomonadota > Alphaproteobacteria > Rhodobacterales > Rhodobacteraceae > Sagittula. Next base: position 279,754 of record NZ_CP126145.1, read on the forward strand.
ACTTCCAGCGGATTTCCACGCCCGAGAAGAGGTAGGCCTTTGAGCGGACCATCTTGAACATGCGGGCGGGTTTGAAGCGGTGGTGGCCGAAGATCTCCTCGTCGGCGTGGAAGGTGGTGGTGGTGCCGCGGCGGTTGGGGGCGGCGCCGACCTTCTCGACCGGGCCGAGCGGGATCCCGCGGGAGAAGCGCTGTTCGTAGAGCTCCTTGTTCTTGGCCACCTGCACGACCATCGAATCCGACAGGGCGTTGACCACGGAGGCGCCGACGCCATGCAGGCCGCCGGAGGTCTCGTAGGCGTCGCCGGAGAACTTGCCGCCGGCGTGCAGCGTGCAGAGGATGACCTCGAGCGCGGACTTGCCGGGGAACTTGGGGTGCGGGTCGATGGGGATGCCGCGGCCGTTGTCGCGAATCTCGACGGCGTAGTCGGCGCGCAGCGTGACCTCGATCCGGTTGGCGTGGCCGGCGACCGCCTCGTCCATGGAGTTGTCGAGGATCTCCGCCACCATGTGGTGCAGCGCCCGTTCGTCCGTGCCGCCGATATACATGCCGGGGCGCTTGCGGACGGGTTCCAGCCCTTCCAGCACCTCGATGGAGGAGGCGTCATAAACAGGTTCGACTGCGGAGTGGAGGAGATCGTCTGCCATGTATGTCCCTCGACGCGTGCTCGGTTTGTTCTGTTGATTGAGGGGCAGTATGGCAGAGGCGGCAGGGCGGCGAAAGGGGAACGCCGCGCCGGGGCACTACCTATACACAGGAGATCCGCAGGGTTCGGCAGATATGGGGCTCATTCGCCGGTGCAGGGGGTGGTGTAGGCGTCGGGATGGGCGGCGGCGGCGGTGTCCACCCGGCCCTCGGGGATGTCCGCCTTCAGCGCGTAGTCGTCGCCGCGCAGGAGCATGCCGTGGCTGTAGGTCAGGCCCTTCGGGTCCTCGATGGCGCGGACCTCGAAGGTGCCCCGGATGCGGCCCGTGCCGCCGGGATTGTAGCGCAGCCACACGAGGGCCGACTGTTCGCCGTGGTCCTCGGCCGTCACCATGTCCTGCGCGCGGGTCAGGAAGACGTCGACGAAGACGAGGTCCCGCGCCTCCGCCCGCCGTGCGGCGGCGCCGGCGGCCTGCGCGAGCAGCGGCCCGAGGTCTTCGAGATCGGTGCGGATCATCACCCGCTGGCTGCCCGGCCCGGTGGCGCCGGGATCGTGCGTGTCCCAGACCGCGCATCCGGCATGGGCCCCCCGTGGCAAGGGCGAGAAGGGCAGCGGTCAGGACACGCATCATGAAACGGGCTTTCCCGGCAAAGGAACTGGACAAATGTCTGCCGCGAGTGTGCCGGGGGCAGGGGCGTCCGGCAAGAGGTCCTGGCGCCTGGGGAGGGTGCCTTCGCCCGTGTGGGGCCCCGGATGAAGGCCTTGGCCCGGGTGGGTGGCTGATGGAGGCGGCACGTGCGCCTTGGTCCCGGGCGCGGCTTTGTGACAATGGTGCGTGCGGAGCACGCACCCTACGGTTCTCGGAATACGGTTGAGCCCATGTCCCGGGCGCGGCGGCGATCTGGTTAGGCTGGGCGTTGACCTTCGAGGTCCTGCGGATGTGTCACGATAAAGCGCACCCGAACGAGGCCGGTTCGCCACCGCGCGCGTCGGCAATGGCGCGGCTTCTGAGAAACCTAGTGGTTTCGAGAACGTTGGTTACATCACTCGACGAACAGATGTTGTGTCAGTTCCGCCAGTAAAAGGCATGGAACTCGATGGTAGAATTCTTCACACAGTACTTCTGCAAAGATTGCCAAGCTGGAGTTTGCGGTAACGTGATCCAACCATAAATCAGGAAAATACCGGCATAAATTCCCTAGAATAAATAGTGCGGCGAGGAAAGCGCCAAACTCGTTAATGGGGCTGTGGGTACAGCACAACCTTTGCTCATCGCGTGTCAGCGAGGTTATCATCGGGAGGTTGAAGCCGAAAGGGCGCTCCGCGGGCTTTGCTATGGAAATGCTAAATCCTGCGTCATACTCCACAACGTTGACGTCTTCGATCAGTTGAGCGGAGAAATGCATCGAATTCTTGAGCGCTTCAATCATCTCTAACTTGTTGGGGTGAACAAGTATGTTTGTAACTGCTTTTCCATTGATAACTTCGGCATATATTCTACCTCGAAGATAATTTGAGTTTATTCCTTCGTGCGAAAGTTCTGCGGTAAGGGATGGCATGTACTGAAGGCACTCTAAAAGCGAAATGCCACCGCTGGCTATCTCAGGTAAACGTTTTGGGGATGGCGAAAGCACCGGCCCATATGTTTCAGTATGTTCCCTGATTATCTTCCCCAGGACTATAGTCTCCCTAGAAGTTTCGTGCCAAAGATTGAAGGTTCCTGATCGCCTGCCGTTTTGTTTTGTGTGTGGCTTTGCCCTGAGTGCGCTTGCGGCTTCCTTCAGGCTGAGGTTTGACGGCAATTTAGCCGGAAATGAAATTTCTAACCCATGGTGGGCATGCTCGGCGCGATTGGAGTCCAGTGATTTGCTTCCATCATTTTTCACCAGTATTTCCGCTAGCGCATAATTCATGATTGAGTAGTAGAGAAGCACTGGTTTGGTCGCAAGCGTCGAGTGTATTGCCGTCTTGCTGTACTCGCGCGCTAAGCTGAGACAATAGGACGCTTGTTTCGCCTGCTTGAGGACATTCCTCTTTTGCTTTTGTGGTGGCGCGTGCCGCGCAGTAATTATGTTCGCAACAGTTTCATGATTCAGGAGTCTCGATATACGTGCATCAACGAATCTGTGAAAATGACTAGTGCCGACAATTTGGCATCCAGTAATATTATATTTCAATTTCTGATTAATCTGCGATATTCTTTCACTCTAATTGCGCAATCTCTCTTTTGCGATGTTGATTTGCGATTCGCGAACCAGCTCCATCTGCCAAACCTCCCTCCACCCCTCTCCCACATCCGGGAAGAAAGCATCCGCGTCTTCCACAACCGTGTCGACTTCGGTGATCAGCAGGCGGTGGGCGAGGGGGAGCAGGGCTTCGTAGATGCCCTGTCCGCCGATGCCGTAGATGCGGAAGTAGCCTTGGGATTGCGCCAGGGCGATGGCGTCCTCGACGCTGGGCACCACATGCTCGGTCAGCGTGGTGTCGCGGGAGACGACGATGTTCAGGCGGTCCTTCAGGGGTTTGAAGGGCAGCGACTCCCACGTCCTGCGGCCCATGACGATGGCGCCTCCGAGCGTCTCGCGCTTGAAGAGGGCGAGGTCCTCGGGGATGTGCCAGGGGATCTGGTTGTCCTTGCCGATGGCTCCGTTCCGGGCGCGGGCGGCGATGAGGGTGATCATGTCCGGCCCCCTTACACCGCGACCGGCGCCTTGATGGCGGGCGCGGGGTCGTAGTTGTCGAAGGCGAAATCCTCGTAGCGGAAGTCGAAGAGGTCGGTGACCTCGCGGGTGAAGCGCAGGGTCGGCAGCGGGCGGGGCGTGCGGGAGAGCTGGAGGGCCACCTGCTCCATGTGGTTCGAGTAGATGTGCGCGTCGCCCATGGTGTGGATGAAGTCGCCCGGTTCGTAGCCTGTGACATGGGCGATCATGTGCTGGAGCAGCGCGTAGGAGGCGATGTTGAACGGCACGCCGAGGAACATGTCGGCGCTGCGCTGGTAGAGCTGGAGGTGCAGCTTGCCGCCGGCGATGCGCACCTGCCAGAGCGTGTGGCAGGGCGGCAGCGCCATGTCGGGCACGTCGGCGGGGTTCCAGGCGGAGACGATCAGCCGGCGGGAGTCGGGCGTGTGGCGGATCATGTCGAGCAGGGTGGCGATCTGGTCGATCTCGCCCTTGCGGGAGGGCCAGTGGCGCCACTGGTGGCCGTAGACCGGGCCGAGGTCGCCGTTGTCGTCCGCCCATTCGTCCCAGATCGAGACGCCGTTGTCCTTCAGGTAGCCGATGTTGGTGTCGCCGGAGAGGAACCACAGGAGTTCGTGCACGATGGAGCGCAGGTGCAGCTTCTTGGTGGTCACCAGCGGGAAGCCGTCGGCGAGCGGGTAGCGGCACTGCAGGCCGAAGTGGCTGCGGGTGCCGGTGCCGGTGCGGTCGGTGGTGTCGGTGCCTTCCTTGAGGACAGTGCGGAGGGCGTCGAGGTACTGGTGCAAGGGAATCCCTCCAGTTCTGGGGGTGGGGTCGTTGTTGGCCGCAAGATATAGCCGGTGCCGCGCAGGGTAAAGCGGTGCGTCCCGCGGGAATGGGGCAAGGGTGGGACGATTATGCCGCACATTTGCCGCGGGACCGGCGGGCAAGGGGCGGTGAAGATTGACTTTTCCACAGGGGTCCCGCAGGTTGGTCGGCAAAATAAAAGGCAAGACCTGAGGCAGTCATCATGTACCGGATTTTCGCAGCGCTCGCGCTGGCGGGTGTGCTTGCGGCGTGCTCATCCAGCGGCGGCGGCAGCCCCCTGACCAGCACGGATTCCGTGGGCGTGGGGACCTGCAACCAGCCGCTTGTCTCGGACGAGGCGGAGTGCGCGACGGATGACAACACCTCGGCGCCGCCTGCCGATCCCAGCGATCCGGACGTCTACGCGCGGCAGTTCAGCGACGACCTGACGGTCAGCGGCATGAGCTACGACACCGCCTCGGGCGAGCTGGTGCTGGACAACGTGCCGTTCGACGGGGACGACAACGTCTATCGCCGCAACGCCACGGCCTCCACCCGGATCAACGCCACCAGCGGGTCGAGCTTCGGCTTCTTCGCGAACGACCGGGGCACGGCGGGATCGCCCACGACGGAGTTCTTCGCGGTCTTCCGGCGTTCGCCCGACGATTACAGCCAGGTCGGCGCCCTGGGCACCAACCGCTATGTCAGCTACGGCTTCGGCGGTGCGGCGGCGCAGCGCCTGAACGGCGACGGATCGCTGCCCAACGCCAACCAGAGCTATGTCTTCCAGGGCGAGTACGCGGCGGTGCGGACCATCGTCGAGGAAGGCACCAACACGGTGGTGCAGTATGTCTCGGGCACCTCGCGGCTCGAGGTCGACATCCAGGACTTCAACAACGTGGGTGCGGTCGAGGGGATCATCGCGGACCGGCGGTTCTTTGACCTGAACGGTGTCGAGGTGCCGGAGATGGCGGGCGGCGTGGGCGACTTCATCTCGCTCGCCACGGCAGAGATCAACTTCGACGACTGGACGATCACCTCCTCTGACGCGACGCTGCAGATCCCGAATTCCGTCGACAAGGACACGACCAACATCGCCAGCGCCACGCCGAACACACAGACCGCCACCGGCAACTGGGCGGGCCTTTTCGCCGGTCCGAACGGCGAGGAAGTGGCGGGCATCGTCTTTGTCGAGGGCACCGGGCCGGTGGGCATCGACACCTCCACCGGCTCGCCGATCATCCTGACCCACAACCAGGTGCGGGAGACCGGGGTCTTCCAGGCCAAGCGCTGAGCGCATGACGGGGTCGGCCCGCCTGCTGCGCCGGGGGCTGTTCGTACTGCTGACGGCGGGCGTTCTGGCCGTCCCGGCCACGGCCCAGACCGAGCGGCCCGACGCCCTGCGCATCACGCTCGACGAGGCCCGGCAGGCCGCGGCCAACGCGCTGATGGCGGGCCGCGCCGAGGACGCGCTGATCCTGTCGCAGGGCGTGCTGCTGGGGGCGCCGGAGGACAAGACGGCGCTGTTCATCAAGGCCCGCGCGTTGCGGCAGCTTGGCAAGCGCGAGGCGGCGGTGGAAACCGCGCGGGTGGCCTGGCAGACCTCCGACACGCCGCGCGACCGGTTCTATTCGGCGATGATGATGGCGCAGATGCGCAGCTTTGCCGGGCAGAACGGGGTGGCGCAGCTTTGGCTCCGGCGGGCGATGCAGCTTGCCCCCGACGACCGGCTGAAGGAGATCGCGGTCGAGGACTTCCGCCACGTGCGCCGCATCACGCCATGGCGGTTCGCGATGGACCTGTTCGTGCAGCCGTCGGACAACCTCAACAACGCGCCGACAGAGGACACGCCGGTTCCGGGCGGCGTGGTCAAGGTGACGCCGCCGCTGTCAGGGCTGCGCTACGGCGCGGGCGTGCAGATGCGCTACATCAAGCCGCTGGCGCCGCGGGTGCGCCTGCAGTTCTCGGGCTTTGCCCAGGGGTCGGCGGTGCGCCTGTCGGACGAGGCGAAGGACGTGCCGGGCGCCGAGGCGGGCGATTACACCAGCGCGGTGCTGGGCGGTGCCGTGACGCTGGAGGGCATCGCGAAGGACGGCGGGCGGCTGGGCCGCGCGCATCTGAGCCTGCGGCGACAGTGGCAGGGCGGCGCGCCCATTGCCGACATCGCGCGGCTCGACCTCGGGCTGGACCAGCGGCTGAGCCCGACCGTGGGCCTTGGCCTGCGGCTCGGGTTCGAGGACGTGAAGCGGCTGGATTCCCCGGTGGGCGATGCGCAGCGCCGCGATGCGGGCCTGTCGCTGACGAAACGCTTCGAGCATGGCGCCCTGACGCTGGACATGGGCGTGGGCGAGACGTTCTCTGCCGCCTACAACGTCGGGCGGCAGGACGGCAGCGTCGGTCTCAGCTATGCCTTCGCGCGGCCCGTCGCGGGTGTGCTGCCGACGCTCAGCTTCGACTACGGGGTTTACAACTACGATGCGCCGTGGATCGGGGCGCCCGACGGACCCGCACGGGAGGACCGGCAGCGCCGGATCGGCGTGGACCTCCTGTTGCCCCAGCTCGACTATTACGGCTTCGCCCCCGAAGTCGGGGTTTCCTTCACCGACCGGAACTCCAATTATAACCTCTACGAGAACCGCAGTACGGATCTGCGGTTCGGATTGAAATCTGTGTTCTGATCTTTTGGCGCGGCGCGCGTTTTCTGCGAAAGTGCCGGTGCGCCCGAAGGTGGGACGAAGGAGGAAGACGTGGGCATCAAGTATCTGCACACGATGGTCCGGGTGAAAGACCTGGACAAGTCGATCGAATTCTACAAGCTGCTGGGCCTCGTGGAGCGCCGCCGCAGCGAAAGCGAGAAGGGCCGCTTCACGCTGGTCTTCATGTGTCCGCCGGACATGGCGGACGGCCACGCGGACGTGGAGCTGACCTACAACTGGGACGGCGACGAGGGTCTGCCCTCTGACTCGCGGCACTTCGGGCACCTCGCCTACACGGTGCCGAACATTTACGAGATGTGCCAGACGCTGATGGATGCGGGCGTGACGATCAACCGTCCGCCGCGTGACGGGCACATGGCCTTTGTCCGGTCGCCGGACAACGTTTCCATCGAGCTTTTGCAGCAGGGCGATCCGCTGCCGTCGCAGGAGCCCTGGGCCAGCATGGAGAACACCGGGCATTGGTGAGGCTTCTCGCCAGTCTCTGTGTCTGCCTCGCGGTGGCGATCACCGCGGGGCAGGCGCAGGCCTGTCGGCTGGCGCTTGCGCTGGCACTGGATGTCTCGTCCTCGGTGGACGCCCGGGAATACGCTTTGCAGCGCGACGGGGTGGCGGCGGCGCTGATGTCCGAGGACGTGACGGCGGCGATCCTGTCGGGGGAGCCCTCCGTCTGGATCGCGGTCTACGAATGGAGCGGGCGGCGGCAGTCGGTCGTGGTGCAGGACTGGGTGCTGCTGGACTCGCCCCGCGTCATCGCGGAGGTGGCGGCGCGCATCTCCGGGCACCGGCGGTCCTATTCGCGCTTTCCCACGGCGATGGGCTATGCGCTGGGGTTCGGCGCCGGTCTGCTTGAGCGCGGCCCCGCCTGCGAACGTCGGGTGATCGACGTGTCGGGCGACGGGGTGACGAACGACGGCTTCGGGCCGCAGCTCGCCTACCGGCATTTTCCCTTCGACGGCGTGACGGTGAACGGGCTGGCGGTGCTGGGCGCCGATCCGGGCGTGGTGGAGCATTTCGAGTTCGAGGTGCTTTACGGGCCGGATGCCTTCCTCGAGACCGCGCAGGGGTACGAAGGGTACGAGCGCGCGATGGTCCGCAAGCTGTACCGGGAGATCGAGAACCGCGTGGTGGGCGGCCTGCAACTGCCCGCGCGGCCGGGGCAGGAGGGGCCCGGGTGAGGCTGGCCGGCGCGGCGGCACTGGCCCTTTCGCTGTGGGTCGCGCAGGCGGAGGCGGCCTGCCGGCAGGCGCTTGCGCTGGGTCTGGACGTGTCCGGCTCGGTCGACGGTGCGGAATACCGGCTGCAACTGGACGGGCTGGCGGCGGCGCTGCTGCATCCGGAGGTGCAGGGCGCGCTCTTTGCCATGCCGGAGGCGCCGGTGGCGCTGGCCGTCTACGAATGGAGCGGGCCGGAGGCGCAGCGGGTGCTGGTGCCCTGGACCACGGTGGACGGGCCGGGAGCGCTGGCGGGGGTCGCCGCGCGGCTGGAAGGCACGGCTCGGGTGGGCGGAGAGACCTCCACCGCCATCGGCGCGGCCAAGCAGTTCGGCGCGGGTCTTCTGGCGCAGCAGCCCGGGTGCTGGCGGCAGGTGCTGGACGTGTCGGGCGACGGCACCTCGAACACCGGGCCGCGCCCGCAGTTCGTCCGCCCCGAGGCCATCACGATCAACGGCCTGGTGATCGGGCCGGGCACGGCGGACGGCGTGGGGGCGCTGGCGGGCTACTACGAGGCCTACGTGGTGCAGGGCGCCGATGCCTTCGTCGAGGCGGCGGCGGGTTTCGCCGATTTCGAGGAGGCCATGGTCCGCAAACTGAAGCGCGAATTGCAGGTGCTGGTGGTTTCGGCCCGGTAGGGGGCGGCGACTGGCGCAGCGCTCGGGCGGGCAGCACGTCCGTCAGTCACGGAACGACGCATTCGGCATGGCCATGAAACGCAAGGAAAAAGCGCCTTCAAAGGGCGCGCGCGTCTTGTCCTGAACTGTCGGGAGGGGCCATTTCGACCGTGGCATCGGTTGTCGGAGGGGCGCTGGTGCGCTGCGTCCGGAGGGCGGGTGCCGAAAGGGGTGAGCCTGGCCGTTCTGGCCGGGGCGCGTCGGGGCGCGGGCTCAGTAGATGTAGCGGATCTGATCCGTCCAGTAGCGTTCGACACGCCGCAGGGCCGAGGTGATCTCGTCCATGCCGTCGATAGAGATGACCGCCTTTGTCTGGAGGCCCTCGGCGTGGCGGGCAAAGAGTTCGGACACGATGTTCCGGATTTCCCGCCCGCGCTGGGTGAGACGGACGCGCACCGAACGGCGGTCGATCTCGCACCGCTGGTGGTGCATGTAGCCCATCTCCACCAGTTTCTTGAGGTTGTAGCTGACGTTGGAGCCCTGGTAGTAGCCCCGGGTCTTCAGCTCGCCTGCCGTCACCTCGTTTTCACCGATGTTGAACAGCAAAAGCGCCTGCACCGCGTTCACGTCGATGATCCCAAGTCGTTCGAACTCATCCTTGATGACGTCCAGAAGCAGCCGGTGGAGACGTTCCACCAGGCTCAGCGCATCGAGGTAGCTCGCCATGAAGCCCTGCTGGGGGCCCTTGTCCATGGACGAATGTATGCTCATAGATTTTCTCCGCCTGTTATGATTGACGGCAGCTTTCCGGGAAAAACGCAAATATCGGGTTAAACAGTCGTGAAACCCCGGAAAATTCGAGCGATATTCGTGGCTTGGTTAATAGGCATTGTGCCGGCGCCGCAGCGCCGCCTTCCGGGGGCGGATTTGCATTTTGTGGAAAAAGGCGCTAGAAACGGTCACTTGAGAAAAAACAGGCGACCCTTTCGCGTGATAGAGCAGTTCCGGCACTTCTGGGGCGACTATGTCGCTCCGCTCTACAAACGTCCCGAACGTCTTCAGTTCGCGGCGCTTTGTTACCGTGGGCACGGGGACCGCACGCAGATCCTGCTGATCACCAGCCGCGACACCGGACGGTGGGTCCTGCCGAAGGGATGGCCGATCAAGGGGCTGGACTCGGCTGGCTCTGCCATGCGCGAGGCTTGGGAAGAGGCGGGCGTGCGCGCCGGCCGCGCGTCGAAGTCGCCCTTGGGCGAATTCGTCTACGGCAAGACGCTGCCCGGCGACTGGAGCATCCCGGTCCGCACGCTGGTCTATGCGGTGGAGGTCGCGGAACTCTTGGACGACTACCCGGAGGTCACGCAGCGTCGGCGGGTCTGGGTCAACCCGGAAGAAGCCGCCGACATGGTGAACGAGCCGGGCCTGAAGGACCTGCTGCGCGATTTCCGCGCCGAGGCGCCCGTTCTGCGCTGAAAGCCCCCGGCCGATTGAATTCGGCGTCCCGACCCCATAAACACCCCCGAATTGCGCGCCGGACCGGTGCGAAAGACCCGACGGGAGGGGCGGCACTTGGCTGGAAACGATCATCACCCGAAGCACCTTGAGACGCTGGACCGCGACCTTGGCCGCGTCCAGATGCTGGAACTCGCCACCGCCTACGTGGCGAAACCCGTGGCGGGGATCGGCATCGCGCTGGTCTTCGTGGTCTTTGCCGCGCTTCTGGCGGCGCTGCTGTTCGGCGGGTCGGGCCATGCGGTGACGATTGTCATCGCCTCGGTCTTTGGTGCCTACATGGCGCTGAACATCGGCGCGAACGACGTTGCCAACAACATGGGACCGGCGGTGGGCGCCAATGCCCTGACCATGGGCGGCGCCATCGCCATCGCCGCGGTGTTCGAGAGCGCGGGTGCGCTCCTGGCGGGCGGCGACGTGGTGTCGACCATCGCCAAGGGGATCATCGCGCCGACGAGCATGGGCTCGGTCGACGTGTTCATCTGGGCGATGATGGCGGCGCTGCTGTCGTCGGCGCTGTGGGTGAACCTGGCCACCTGGATCGGCGCGCCGGTCTCGACCACGCATTCGGTGGTCGGGGGAGTGATGGGCGCGGGCATCGCCGCGGCGGGTTTCGGCGCGGTGGGCTGGGGCACCATGGGGATGATCGCGGCAAGCTGGGTGATCTCGCCGCTGATGGGCGGTCTGATCGCCGCCGGGTGCCTGTGGTTCATCAAGTCGCGCATCATCTACCGCGAGGACAAGATCGCCGCCGCCCGGCTTTGGGTGCCGGTGCTGGTGGGGATCATGGCGGGGGCCTTTGCCGCCTACCTCGCCATGAAGGGGCTGAAGCACCTGGTGGAGATCGGCCTGCCCACGGCGCTGTTGCTGGGGCTGGCGATGGGGGCGCTGATCTGGCTGGTGATGATCCCGGTGGTGCGCCGCCAGTCAGAAGGGCTGGAGAACCGCAACAAGTCGCTGAAGGTGCTGTTCGGCGTGCCGCTGATCGTGTCGGCGGCGCTGCTGTCCTTTGCGCATGGCGCCAACGACGTGGCCAACGCGGTTGGTCCGCTGGCCGCCATCGTCGAGGCGGCGCGGTCCGGCCATTTCACCGAAGGTTTCGGCATCCCGTTCTGGGTCATGCTGATCGGCGCCTTCGGGATCTCGTTCGGGCTGTTCCTGTTCGGTCCGCGGCTGATCCGGATCGTCGGGTCGGAGATCACCAAGCTGAACCCGATGCGCGCGTACTGCGTGGCGCTGTCGGCGGCGATCACGGTGATCGTGGCAAGCTGGCTGGGGCTGCCGGTCAGCTCCACCCACATCGCGGTGGGCGCGGTGTTCGGCGTGGGGTTTTTCCGCGAGTGGGACGCGGAGCGGCGGCTGCGCAAGGCGCGCATGGCGATGCCGGAACGCGCGCGCTATTCGCCCGAGGAACGGCGGCGGCGCAAGCTGGTGCGGCGGGCGCACTTCATGACCATCGCGGCGGCCTGGATCGTGACGGTCCCGGCGGCGGCACTGCTGTCGATGGTGATCTTCTGGAGCATCCGGGCGATGGTGGCCTGAGGCCCGGCGGGCTTTGCCGTCCGCCTTGGAGGGCAAGCGAGGGGGCCGGCGCTATGTGCCCGGCCCCGCAGGGGGTCAGCCGTTCCCGGCGACGCTTGCGATCTCGGCGACGAGGGGGGCGTGTGCCGCAGGGGCGGGACGCTGGCCGGAGATCCACTGGTAGAGGTCCTGGTCGTTCTCGTCGAGCAGCGCCTCGTAGGCGTCGAGGGCCTCCGGCTCCATCGTCGCCAGGCGCGCCTCGGCGAAACGCATCAGGAGGATGTCCATCTCCTTCGTGCCGCGCCGCATGGAGCGCATGGTCAGCCGTTTCAGGCGGATGTCGTGCGGTTCGCGGGTCGCCTGTTCGGTCACAGCGCCGACTCCTTCAGCGCCTGGCGCAGGCGCTTTTCGAGCTGGCCGAGCTTGTCGGTGCGCGCCTTGATCTGCATCCGCAGCGTGCGCATCTCGGACAGGATCTCGGAGAGGTCGGCGCTGAGCGGCGTCTCGTCTTCCGGGTTGCCGACGCCTTCGCCCTCTCCGGTGATCAGCCAGACCATCGACACGTTCAGGATGCCCGCCATCATGCTGAGCTTGTTGGCGCGGGGTTCGGACATGTCGTCCTCCCACTTTTCCAGCGTGTTCAGCTTGACCCCGAGATTCTTGGCCAGCGTCTCCTGAGACATGCCCTGTGCCTCGCGGGCGGCCGCCAGCCTGTCGCCCAGAGTGGCGACGTCCGGGCCGTACCAGTCCGTGTCCTGCATGTGTAAGCTCCCTTGCGCAACCGCCTGATCGGGGTATGAGTGAACCCTATGATACCCCGTTCCCAAAGACAAACCGACGAGTTCCCCATGCCTTTCCTGTCCGAGACGCTTTCGAGGGTGAAACCCTCTCCGACGGTTGCCGTGACGCAACTGGCCCGAGACCTGAAGGCGCAGGGCCGCGACATCATCAGCCTCGGCGCCGGCGAGCCGGACTTTGACACGCCGGACAACATCAAGGCTGCCGCGATTGCGGCAATCGAGGCGGGGAAAACGAAATACACCGCACCGGACGGGATCCCCGAGCTGAAGGAGGCGGTCTGCGCCAAGTTCCGCCGCGAAAACGGGCTGGAGTACACGCCGGCGCAGATCAGCGTGTCGACGGGCGGCAAGCAGGTGCTTTACAACGCGCTGATGGCGACGCTGAACCCGGGCGACGAGGTGGTGATCCCCGCGCCCTTCTGGGTCAGCTATCCCGACATCGTGCGGCTGGGGGGCGGCGAGCCGGTGATCGTGGAGGGCGAGCGGCAGCTTGGCTTCAAGATCACGCCGGAGGCGCTGGAGGCCGCGATCACGCCGAAGACCAAGTGGTTCATCTTCAACTCGCCGTCGAACCCCACGGGCGCGGGCTATACGCGGGACGAGCTGAAGGCGCTGACCGACGTTCTGATGCGCCATCCCCATGTCTGGGTGATGACCGACGACATGTACGAACACCTGGCCTACGACGGGTTCGAGTTCGTCACCCCCGCACAGGTGGAGCCGGGTCTCTATGACCGGACGCTGACCTGCAACGGCGTGTCGAAGGCCTACGCGATGACCGGCTGGCGGATCGGCTATGCCGGCGGGCCGGAGCACCTGATCGCCGCCATGCGCAAGATCCAGGGGCAGTCGACGACCAACCCCTGTTCGATCAGCCAGTGGGCCGCGGTGGAGGCACTGAACGGCCCGCAGGACTTCCTGGCGGAGCGGTCGGCGGCGTTCAAGCGGCGGCGCGATCTTGTGGTCGAGGGGCTGAACGCCTGCCCGGGGATCACCTGCGCGGTGCCGGAGGGGGCGTTCTACGTCTACCCCTCGGTCGCGGAGTGCATCGGCAAGGTGTCCAAGGCCGGGACGCCGATCGCCGACGACGAGGCGTTCTGTACCGCGCTCCTGGAAGAGGAGGGCGTGGCCGTCGTCTTCGGGTCGGCCTTCGGGCTCAGCCCCTATTTCCGCGTCAGCTATGCCGCTTCGGACGAGATGCTGACAGAGGCTTGCGTGCGTATCCGCCGGTTCTGCGAGGGGTTGAAAGACGGGGAGGGCAACTGATGGCCGATCTTCCCGCCTTCTACTACCGGGTGCGCGACAACGGCGCGGCCGTGTTCCGCGTCGATACCGAGAACCGCCAGCGCCGGATCGAGATGGACCAGATCGCGGTGCTGAACCTGAACCGCAACGAGATCAAGCCGCACGGCGACGCCACCCTGTCGGAGGACGACCTGGCCGAGATGCGCCGCTGGATGGCGTCGCGCAAGGCGCTGCTGGCGATGCGCGACATCGACGACATCCACCGCTGCGTCGACTACCTGAACACCACGACGCAATGGGTGCAGTCGAAGGCCAGCGACGACCAGCTCGAAGAGGTGACGGATGCGCTGTTGCTGGCGATGCACGATCTGCGCAGCGTTCTTGTCCGAAAGAAGGCGGACCGGGTGATGAAAACCTGATCAATCCGCCCGTATCGCGTTCATTTCGGCGGTCTTTCGCCGGAATGGCGGTGCGCCGGACGGCGGGTGCCCTTTTCCTGCCACAATTCATGCTCTAAGTGGCAGCCATGCCAATCGACCTTTCAAAACGTGCCGATACACTGGCACCGGGTCTTCCCACCCTTCAGCGACCCTTGTTCCCGCTGGCACCCGAAGCGGTGCGCGCGCTGCTGCTGAGCGAGGACTGACGGGGGCGTCCCGGGGGCATGCGATGCCCGCCAGGTGATGCCGGTTCGGAAACGATCTGCCCGCTTATTATTGCCCGCCCGTGCGGGACCGCTTTTGGCTGGCCTGAAAGTCGGGGTTGCCGCCTTTGGTCGTCATTCGGTTTCGGAGGCGACTTGCGGCCGGGATGCCGTTGCAATCGAACTGGTTCGATACAGGAAACAATTCCCGGCGTTTCCACCGACAAGACAGTAAAAAATTGACTTGCCCACAGGGATTGCTAGCCTTCTCTGGGGAATTCTGCGAGTCACCATTCCGACGTCACCAAGGGGGACATTATGAAACTCATTCTCGCGGCGGCTGCCGCATTTGCGCTTTCGGGCACCGCTGCCTTTGCCTGGGGCGACATGTATATGGGGGATCCGACCAACAACCCCAATTCCAACATGCTGGTCCACACCTACAACGCGCCGAACTACTGCCCCGCCGGTCTTCAGCCGGTGTCGGTCGGTGGCGTGATCTGCTGCGGCACCCCGAACGCCGGTCCCTACGTCGACCGCCCGGGCAAGGTCTACCGCAAGCCGTCGCCGCGCACCTATGCGCCGGTGGGCGTGAAGGGCGTCGCCGTGCCGGGCGACAAGGGTGTGGTTTACCGCTGATCCGCAAGGACCCTTGGCATTGCGTGTCAGGCCGCGTATAGCCGCGGCCTGATTTCTTTTGTGCGAACGCCGGAGGCCGACCCATGCAGGGCAGCGCGAATCTCAACATCATGATGAAGGCCGCGCGCAAGGCGGGACGGTCGCTCGTGAAGGACTTCCGCGAGGTGGAGAACCTGCAGGTGTCGATGAAGGGCGCCGGGGACTTCGTCTCGAAGGCCGACATCGAGGCGGAGCGCATCCTCAAGGAAGAGCTGATGGGCGCGCGCCCGACCTACGGCTGGCTGGCCGAGGAGGGCGGCGAGGAGCCGGGGCAGGACCCGACGCGCCGCTGGATCGTCGACCCGCTGGACGGCACGACGAATTTCCTGCACGGCCTGCCGCACTGGGCGATCTCCATCGCGCTGGAGCACAAGGGCCAGATCGTGTCCGCAGTGGTCTTCGACGCCGCCAAGGACGAGATGTTCTATGCGGAGCGCGGCGCGGGCGCCTGGCTGAACGACAGCAAGCGGCTGCGCGTCTCGGGCCGCCGCCGCATGGTGGAGGCGCTGTTCGCAACGGGCGTGCCCTTCGGCACCAAGCGGACCCTGCCTGCCACGATGAAGGACCTCGCCCGGCTGATGCCGGAATGCGCGGGTGTGCGCCGCTTCGGTGCCGCGTCGCTCGACCTCGCCTATGTGGCGGCGGGCCGCTACGACGGCTACTGGGAGCGCGAGGTGCAGATTTGGGACATCGCCGCGGGTTACCTGCTGGCCAAGGAGGCGGGCGCGCTTGTCGAGGGCGTGCGCGCGGACCAGGAGCCGCTGGAGTCGGGCGCGATCCTCTGCGCCAACAACGAGATCTTCACCACCTTCGCAAAGATCCTGCGGGCGGAGTGACCCGCCCGGCCACGGCGGTCATCCGAGGGTCGGCCAGTCTCCGGGGCTGGCATTGACGGAGAGGTTCTTTGTCGGTGCCTTTTTCGCCGGGATGTAGAACAGCACGTGCTTGAGCATGTCGCGCTGTTGCTGCGTGGCGGATTTGACGTGGCTCAGTTCGAGCTCGACCGTCGAGAGATTGACGTTTTTCAGCACCCCGTCGACAACCAGATCGACGTTGAAGATGCTGGCGATCGCTCCGTAGGTGACGCCGATATACTTGAATTGCGTGGCATCGTACTTGATGTGGATGTGCGGATAGCCGTCCGGTGAATCGGCCGAAGCCCGCGTGCTCGAGTACAGGTTGGTGTAACCTCCGCCCGTTTTCATTTCCCAGTTGGTGGACAGCAGGGTTTCGCGCGCTTGGGCAAAGGGCATCAGGGGCATGTGTCTTCTCCGTCCGTGGCAAGGGTCGTGTCCGGTTCGCGGCGTCGCGCCGCGGGGGCCGGCGCGTGTGTCAGCCACGACAACCCACGCCAGATGGCCCAGTGTTGCCGCAACTTTCCCTTGCGGCAAGAAGTTTCCGGGGCGGGTGTTCGGCCAGTCGGCTGCCTGAGGGGCGGCTGAGGCTGGACCTGTGCGGTCTGCCCCGCTCACTTCGGGCATGCGGTGCGTGGAGCGGCAGATACTGCTGACGGGGCGGCGCAGGGGGGGACAGGTCTGGCAGTCACGCGGCTGCCAAGGCCTTTCGCGACGTCGACACCTCCGGGCATCAGCCTGCATTACGTTGGGTCAACAGAATCGCTTGCCGCAGTTTCAGGGCGGCCCTACGCTCCTTCAATTCCTGTGCGCATAGGAGATTGACCTGTCATGACGTTGCGCGGTTTCAGTTTTTTCATGGCCGGGATGCTGGCCTGCCTGCTGGCTGCGGGCTGCGAGCCGGAGGTGGGCACGGCCGGCGAGATCGAGATCGACGGCGTGCGCTACACCGTCACCTTCAGCAAGTTGTACAAGCACAAGACGTGGTATTACGTCGATCTGCCGGGGCGGCCCAAGGTCAGCTGCGGCGAGAAGCCCAGCGACTGCGAACAGGTCATCCGCGACTATCTCGACAATCCCGAAGGACCGCCGCTGCCGCCTCCGCCACGGGACAACGGGGACAATGACCCGCCGTTCACGGCCGACGTGGTGACGGAGGAGCCCGAGCCGCCCGGCCCGGTGGAGGAAGAGGCGCCCGCGGTGGACGGCCGGGACATGTGACCCGGCCTGCCGTGGCGCGCCGCGGTCTGCCGCTTACGTGGCGCGGTCGGAGGGGTGGTTGACGCCGTCGTTCCAGTGGACCGGCTCGAAGTCCTTCGGCTCCGTCCCCTCGATGCAGTAGAGGTTCACGCCGTACTCGTTCGGGTTGGACCGGCGCCGGTGGTACATGTAGATGCCGCAGGTCTTGCAGAAGTAGTGCCGCGCCGTGTGCGTGTTGAAGCTGTATTCCGTCAGGTTGTCGGCGCCTTTGACCACCTCGACTCCGCCCAAGGGGGCAGAGACGGCGGCGCACTGGCGGCGGCGGCAGAAGGAGCAGTCGCAGCGGCGGCGGGTCTCGAACCCGTCTGTCAGGGTCACGGAGAGTTCCACGGCGCCGCAGTGGCAGGTGGCTTTCACGGGGTCGGTCATTTGCGTCGGATCCTCGGGACTCGGGTGACGGAAGAACCCGGCTTCCAGCGGGTGCGGGCCTCCGGGTGGGGCGGGTGGCCGTGGTGCAGGCGCCAGAAGCGCGGGCCGCCCAGTTTCAGGAAGACGGGCAGGGTCAGCACGAGGCCGATGACAAAGCCGCCGATGTGCGCCCAGTAGGCGACACCGCCCTCGTCGGCGCTGGTGCCCACGCCGCCGAAGAGCTGCATGACGAACCACAGGCAGAGCGCGACCCAGGCCGGAATCGGGATCACCTTGATGATGATGACGATGAAGATCAGGATGTCGACCCGGGCGCGCGGGAAGAGCAGCAGGTAGCCGCCCATGACGCCCGCGATGGCGCCCGATGCGCCCACGGTCGGCACGTTGGAATAGGGGGCGGAGGCGTAGTGGATCAGCCCGGCGCCCAGCCCCGCGGCGAGGTAGAACAGCAGGAAGGCCACATGGCCCATGCGGTCCTCGAGGTTGTCGCCGAAGATGTAGAGGTAGAGCATGTTGCCGATAATGTGCATCCAGCCGCCGTGCAGGAACATCGAGGTGACAAGCCCCTGATAGCCGAAGCCCTCGGAGAGGAAGCGCGGGACCAGCGAGTAGGTGGCGAGGAAGTTCAGGTCGTTGATCGCGTCGAGCGTCATCAGGAACACGACCGTGTTGATCGCGACCAGCGTGTAGGTGACGAAGGGCGTCCGGCCCGAAGGGTTGTGATCGCGGATCGGGAACATGCCCGGACCGTATTCCCGGCGCGGGGCGGCGTCCAGAGGAGGCGGTCGGGGACTGAGTCATCGACGCGACTTGGTGAGCGCGGGAGGGCGGCGCAGAGCCCCGCCCTGCGGGGCGTTCCGCTCGGGCCTGTGCGGGGGCGGCGCCGTCCTTTGGTCATCGCGGTCCGGTCAGGGGACTTGCGCGTTTTGGTAGGGCGGGGCTTTGCGCCGCCCGCGCGCCCCATAGCGCCGGTCAGGCGGCGCGGAGCCCCGCCCTACGGCATGCTGCGCAGGGCGGGGCGGTGTGTTTCCGGATCAGGCGTGGCCGGCCAGCAGGGCCGTGTTGCCGCCTGCCGCCGTGGTGTCGACGCAGACGTGGCGCTCCGTCAGCGCGTGGGCGGCGTCGGGCATGCCGGTGATCAGCGGCAGGATCGGGCCCTTGCGCGCGGCCAGCGCCTTGCGGAAGGCGCGGGCGGTGCTCTCGTCGCCCCACCACAGCGCGCCGGAGAAGCCGTCGAGCGTGGCCAGCAGGTCCGGCGCCACCTTGCCCGTCACCGGGTGGGCGATGCCGCCCAGGGCGCGGATCGCCTGGGCTTGCGCCTCTGCTGCCTTGTGGCCGGGACCGAGGCAGAGGACCGGGGGACGCGGCAGGCAGGTGAGCTGGTTGGCCTCGCCCGTGGGGCCGGGCAGGACGGTGCGGTGCGGCACCGGCGTTGCCTCGACCGTGGCGCGGGTCAGGCTCTGGGCGAGGCCGGCCTCCGTCGCGGGGAGCGCGCTGCCGGGGGCCTTCGCCTCCTGCGTCTCGGCGGGGGACTCGGCAGGTTGGGCGCGGAAGCGGGCGAGGTAGTGCGGGCCGCCCGCCTTGGGGCCGGTGCCGGAGAGGCCTTCGCCGCCGAAGGGCTGGCTGCCCACGATGGCGCCGATCTGGTTGCGGTTGACGTAGATGTTGCCGGCGTGGACCGCCTCGGTCACGTGCTGCACGCGGTCGTCGATCCGGGTCATCAGGCCGAAGGTCAGCCCGTAGCCGGTGGCGTTGATGTCGGCGATCACGCGGTCCAGCTCTTCGGAGCCGAAGGTGGCGACGTGCAGGACCGGGCCGAAGATCTCGCGCTCCATCGCCTTGATGCCGGGCACGCGCAGCAGGGCGGGGGCGACGAAGTGGCCGGGCGTTGGCGCGTCGAGTTCCTTCAGCACGCGGCCTTCCTTGCGGGCCTTGGCGACGTAGCTGCGGATGCCCTCGGCGGCCTCCTCGTCGATGACCGGGCCCGCGTCGGTGGCCGGGTCCCACGGGTTGCCCATCACCAGCACGTCCATCGCGCCGGTGAGCATCCTGAGGAAGTCCTCGGCGATGTCCTCCTGCACGTAGAGGCAGCGCAGGGCAGAGCAGCGCTGACCGGCAGACTGGAAGGCGGATTCGACGATGGCGGCGACGGCCTGTTCCGGCAGCGCGGTGGAGTCGACGATCATCGCGTTCAGGCCGCCGGTTTCGGCGATCAGCGGTGCGCCGGGGGCGAGGTTTTCGGCCATGGCGCGGTGGATCGCCTGCGCGGTCTCGGTCGAGCCGGTGAAGGCCACGCCGTCCACGTCCGGGCAGGAGGTGAGCGCGGCGCCCACGTCACCGGCGCCGGGCAGGAGCTGCAGGGCGGTCGCGGGCACGCCGGCCTCGTGCAGGAGCTGGGTGGCGCGCCATGCGACCAGCGGCGTCTGTTCGGCGGGCTTGGCCAGAACGGCGTTCCCGGCGGCCAGCGCGGCAGAGAGCTGCCCGGTGAAGATCGCCAGCGGGAAGTTCCACGGCGAGATGCAGGCGAAGGTGCCGCGCGGGGCGCCGCCCTCGGCCTGGGTGGCGTAGTAGCGCAGGAAGTCGACCGCCTCGCGCAGTTCGGCCACGGCGTCCAGCAGCGTCTTGCCGGCCTCGCGGTGCAGCAGGGCGAAGAGTTCGCCGAAGTGCGCTTCGTAGAGGTCGGCGGCGGCGTTCAGGATGCGCGCACGCTCTGCCGCGGGGGCGTCCCAGGGCTGCGCGGCAGCGGCGGCGGCGGTGGCCTGTTCGGCGGTGGCCCAGGTGACGGAGCCCACGATGTCGGAGGGGATCGCGGGGTTCGTCCGTTCTTCACGCGGACCGGCGGCGGCGTCGCAGGCGACAAGCGGCGCGCCCTTCCAGCGGTGGGTGGCAAAGGCATCGCGGGCGGCGTCGATGCGCGCCATGGTCGGCCGGTGCCGGAGGTCGAAGCCCTTGGAGTTCTCGCGCCCGGGGAAGAGGTCGCGCCCGGTCGGCAGGGTGTTGGTCTGCACCGCCTCGAACGGGTCGGCGGCGACGGTTTCCGGCGGCACGTCCTCGTCGACGATCTGGTTCACGAAGGAGGAGTTCGCGCCGTTCTCCAGCAGGCGGCGGACGAGGTAGGCCAAGAGGTCGCGGTGCGCGCCCACGGGGGCGTAGATCCGGCAGCCGGTGCCGTTCTGCTCCTTGACGAGGGCGTGCAGCGTCTCGCCCATGCCGTGCAGGCGCTGGAATTCGAAGGCCTCCTTCGACACCTTCATGTCACCGGCCATATGCAGGATGGCGGCGGCGGTGTGGGCGTTGTGGGTGGCGAATTGCGGGTAGATGCGGTCGGTGTAGCCCAGAAGGCGGCGGGCGTTGGCGATGTAGGAGACATCGGTCGCGGCCTTCGAGGTGAAGACCGGGAAGGCGTCGAGGCCCATGACCTGCGCCTTCTTGATCTCCGAATCCCAGTAGGCGCCCTTCACGAGACGGACCATGATCTTGCGGTTCAGCCGCTCGGCCAGCCCGTGCAGCCAGTCGATCACCGCGCCCGCGCGCTGGCCGTAGGCCTGCACCACGACGCCGAAGCCGTCCCAGCCCTTCAGCGCGGGTTGGCTGAGGGTCTGTTCGATCACGTCGAGCGAGAGCGACAGGCGGTCGGCCTCTTCCGCGTCGATGTTCAGGCCGATGCCCGCGCTTTTCGCCAGACCGCAGAGCGCCGTCAGCCGGGGCACCAGCGTGTTCAGCGCGGTGTCGGCCTGAAGCTCGTCGTAGCGCGGGTGCAGCGCCGAAAGCTTGACCGAGATGCCGGGGTTCTTGCGGATGTCGCCGTGAGTGGCGGCGTTGGAGATGGCCGAGATCGCCTTCGAATAGGCGAGGTGGTAGCGGGAGGCGTCCTTCTCCGTCCGGGCGGCCTCGCCCAGCATGTCGTAGGAATAGGTGTAGCCCTTGGCCTCCATCTTCGAGCCGCGCTTCATCGCCGCCTCGATGGTTTCGCCCAGCACGAACTGGCTGCCCATCTCCTTCATGGCGCGGCCGACGGCGGTGCGGATCACCGGCTCGCCCAGGCGGCGGATGGCGTTGCGCAGGTGGCCGACGGGGCCGGGGTGCACCTCGTCGTCGAGCACCCTGCCGGTCAGCGCCAGCGCCCAAGTGGAGGCGTTGACCAGCGGCGAGGTCGAATGGCCCATGTGCTTCGACCAGTCGGAGGGCGCGATCTTGTCCTCGATCAGCGCGTCGACGGTTTCGGCGTCGGGAACGCGCAGCAGCGCCTCGGCGAGGCACATCAGCGCGACACCCTCTTCGGTCGACAGGCCGTATTCGGCGAGGAAGACCTCCATCAGTCCGGGACGGGTGCTGGACCGGATGTCGCGCACCAGTTTCGCCGCATCGCGCGAGATGGCGGTGCGGTCGGCTGCGGAAAGTTCGGCGCGCTCGCGCAGCGCCTCCAGCGCGGTCTGTTCCGATGCGTAGGTGAGCGTATCGATGCGGGTGCGCAGGTCAGGGTGATTCATGTCATGCCTCAAAGCAAAGTTGGGGCTAGTATACGGGTGGGATTGCAGGTGATCCGACTGTTGAAGGCACGAGCGCACACCGTTCGGACTGAAAAAAGGGGCACATCCAGTGCAGAATGAAGTGCAGAAGGAATTTGGGGAAATGGATCGTTTCGACCGGGCGATCCTGCGGGAGCTCGCGGCCGAAGCGCGGATTTCCGTGACCGAGCTGGCCCGCCGGGTCGGCCTGTCGAAAAGCCCGGTGCAGGCGCGCCTGAAGAAGCTGGAAGAGACGGGCGTCATACAGGGCTACCGCGCGCTTCTGGACCCGATCCGGCTGGGACTGGCGCATGTGGCCTTTGTCGAGGTGCGGATGATCGACACGCGCGAGGCGACGCTGGCGAAGTTCAACGCGGAGATCGCCCGCATCCCCGAGATCGAGCAGGCGCACCTGATCGCCGGGAATTTCGACTACCTGCTGAAGGTGCGCACCGCCGACATGCCCAGTTACCGGCAGGTGCTGGCCGAGAAGGTCTCGGTCCTGCCGGGGGTTGCCTCGACCTCCACCTTCGTGGCGATGGAGGCGATCAAGGACGAGGCTGTCACGGATGTGACTTGATTAAGGGTGTCGATCTGGCACTCTTTCGTCATGAGACTTGCACTTGTCATGAGCCTCGCCGCCGCGCCCGTGCTGGCCGACGGCTGCCCTGAGGCGCCGGACATCTCGGCAGAGATCGACCCCCTTTACGAGGAACTGCTGCAGGCGCCCGACGAGATGACGGCGCGCGGGATCACCAACCGGATGTGGCTGCTGTGGGACAACGCGCCCGACGAGCCGAGCCAGGAGATGCTGGACGAGGGGATGCGCGCGCGGGCCAGTTTCGACATGGTGCGCGCGCTGAAGCGGTTCGACGCGCTGGTGAGCTACTGCCCGTTCTACGCGGAGGGCTACAACCAGCGGGCCTTCGTCAACTTCATCCGTCAGGATTATGCCGCCGCGCTGCCCGATCTGGACCGGGCGCTGGAGCTGAACCCGCGCCACGTCGGGGCGCTGTCGGGGCGGGCGCTGACGCTGATCGCCCTGGGCCGCGACGACGAGGGGCAGGCCGCCCTGCGCGCCGCGCTGGAGATCAACCCGTGGCTGGTGGAACGCCGCCTGCTGAAGGAGGAGCCGGGCGAGGAGCTGTGACGCCCGCCCGACCCGGATCCGGCTAACCCCATCTTTACCCTGCCGCGCCATGGTGGGTTCGCGTCGAAGAGGGCGCGGACAGTCATGAGCGGTCAGAACGGGCCGCCTGAAAAGGGCGAGAATGGCCTTCGTATTCCAGAACGCGGACCAGATCTACACCGGCTCGCATTACACCGTGGCCAATGGCGACACCGTCTACGTGACCGACGGCACGATCATCGCCAACGACGAAACCTACACCGTGCAGATGAGCGGCGGGTCCCAGCGCAGCCTGCTGGTGAACTATGGCGACATCATCGGCCACGCCAATTCGGTGATCTACATGGGCGCGGCTTCGGCCGTGGTGGAGAACCACGGCCTGATCCGAAACAACGACGATTCCCTGAACATGCGCAGCGCGCTGCTGCTGGCCACGGCGGGCACGCACCGGATCGTCAACAACGGCGAGATCACAAGCGCGGGGCGCGTCATCGACGTGATCGGGGCGGCGGCGGCGCTGTCCTACACGGTGGTGAACCACGGGCTGATGCAGGCGCTTTACGGGCATGACGTGCTGCGCGACGGTAACTACGCCCAGCACGTCACGGTGGAGAACACCGGCACCATGCGCGGCGGCGAACTGGGCATGTCGGGCACCGGGCGGGCCTACCTCGACAACGCGGGCCGGATGGAGGTGACGCAGATCGACGGCGCGGCCGTGCTGGGGCTGACCCTGTTCAACACCGGCGTGATCGAAGGGTGGGAAACGTCGGTGGCGGGCCTCGCCGATGCGGGGGAGGTGTGGATCCAGGGCAGCGAGACCGCCGACATCCTGCGCAACGACGGCACGGTGCGGGGGGACTTTGACGCGGGCTCCGGCGCGGATGTGGTCTACAACGCGGGTCAGTGGCTCGGGAACCTCGACCTCGGCTATGGCGACGACACGATCTACGGCACCGGCGGCAGTTTCGAGGGCTGGATCGACGGTGGCCCGGACAACGACCTGATCGTGATCGAGGACGGCAGCGTCGCGGTGATCGGCGGCACCGGGCTCGACACGGTGATCGCCCGATCCGACGTGCTGGACGTGAGCGGGGTGGAGGCGATCCTGCTGCTGGGCGCCGGCAACCATGAGGTCCGCGGCTCTGTCGAGGCAGAGCAGATCGTCGGCAACTCCGGCCACAACATGCTGGCGGGGCTGGGGGGCGACGACACCATCGCGGGCGGCGCGGGCAACGACATCCTCTACGGCGACGACGGCAACGACCTGCTGAGCGGCAATTCCGGCGATGACGAAGTGGACGGCGGATTTGGCGCGGACACGATGTCGGGCTGGTCCGGGTCTGACACTCTGATCGGCGGCGCGGGCAACGACGAACTTTCGGGCGAGGACGGCGACGACGTGCTGGACGGCGGCGACGGCAACGACACGATGAACGGCGGCTATGGCCGCGATGCGCTGTCCGGCGGGGCGGGCAACGACTACATGGTCGGGCGGCAGGACGACGATTTCCTCGATGGCGGAGACGGCGCGGACCGCGTGCTGGGCGGCGACGGCAACGACACGTTGCTGGGCGGTGCGGGCAACGACACCATCGCGGGCGACGGCGGCAACGACGTGATCCAGGGCGGACTGGGCTACGACATCCTGATCGGCAAGTCCGGCGCCGACATCTTCGTCTTCGACAGCGTGCTGGAGGCTGACGACGGCGTCTCTGACCGGATCAAGGATTTCGAGCGTGGCATTGACACGGTCGACCTGTCCGGCATCAACGAGGAGGGCAGCTTCGTCTTTCGCGGCACGGCGGGGTTCACCGGCTCCGGCGCGATGGAGGTGCGATATTTCATGAACGCCTTCGGTGCCGCGATCCTCTATCTCGACGAGACCGGCGACGGCGTGTCGGACGGCGAGCTGATCCTGCTGAACGTGCCGGGCGGCGTGACGTCGGACGATTTCCTGCTTTGACGGGCCGACGCGACCGGTTTACACGGCGCGCGCCGCCGCTATTGTCGCGCGCGTGTGCCCGCGTGGTGGAATGGTAGACACAGGAGACTTAAAATCTCCAGGCCTTGTGCCGTGCCGGTTCGAGTCCGGCCGCGGGTACCACCCTCTCCCTTCAATTCCGGCGCCGTATTGGAATTATTGATTACGTGCCAGACGCCTGTTTTATGGGCGCCGCGACAATCGTCGTTTTCTGAATGCGGTGAAATAATTTCAGGGGGAATTTCGGTAGGTCCCATTAATCGCACCAATCGGGGTGCGAAGAAGGGCGATTCTGCTGCGCGAGAAAAAGGCGCAGGATAGGGACATTGAAAAAAACCAGTCTCTCGGGCAACTCGACAACACAACCCGCGAAGGGCAGCGCTGAGCAGCCGGGGCCAAGTCGCCTGCGACAAGATCGCTCTGGAGGCGCAGCAGAAAGGCAGGCAGTCGTCAGTTTTCGGAGAACGATGGCCGAAAAGGGCGGGCATGGCCGAAAGCTGCCCGGGGGAAGCCAAGGGCAGACGGACGGAGATTATCTCTGCCCGTGGTCGGCCCGTCTGATCGGGGGTTATTTCCGGCGCAGGCGGATGACCACGTCGACGGAGGCAATCTCTGCCCCGTCCGGCGCGTTCGGCAGCTGCGTGATCACCAGCTGATCCGCCGGGGCGTCGGTCAGGTGGCCGTCGTCTTCCCAGAAGAAATGCGGGTGATCGTGGGTGTTGGTGTCGAAATAGCTGCGCGAGCCGTCGACCGTCACCTCCTGCATCAGGCCCGCGTCGCAGAACGCCTTGAGCGTGTTGTAGACGGTGGCGAGGCTGACCCGCTCCCCCTGGTCCTTGGCGGCGGCAAAGAGGCTTTCGGCGGTGACGTGCCGGTTGCGTCCGTCGCCAACCAGAAGGGCCGCCAACGCCACGCGCTGCCGGGTCGGGCGCAGATCGCTGCGCGCCAGCCAGGATTTTCCGCGGTCGAGTTCCGTGGACATGGAGGAGGTGATATCCGTCTCGGTCATTGCATTGTTATATAATGTGTCGGCGCACCCGATTTCAAACCTTTTCGTGCCAGCGGCTTGCGGGCTGCGGCACCGTGTTCCGCTTGCATGGCGCGCTTTCCGGGTGCTAGAGGGGGCCGGACTTCGCGACACGATCACTTCATGATGGATAGGGAGCCCTCCCCGCATGGCCGATTACCCCACCAGCTTCGGCAAGGAAGACCTGTTGAAATGCGCCCGAGGCGAGCTGTTCGGCGTGGGCAACGCCCAGCTGCCCGAGCCGCCGATGCTGATGATGGACCGGATCACCGACATCTCCGGCGACGGCGGCCTGCACGGCAAGGGGCACGTCGTGGCGGAATTCGACATCACCCCGGACCTGTGGTTCTTCGAGTGCCACTTCCCCGGCAACCCGATCATGCCGGGCTGCCTCGGCCTTGACGGTCTGTGGCAGCTGACCGGCTTCAACCTCGGCTGGCGCGGCTGGACCGGGCGCGGCTATGCGCTGGGTGTGGGCGAGGTCAAGCTGAAGGGCATGGTCCGCCCGGACCGCAAGATGCTGACCTACAAGGTGGATTTCACCAAGGCCGTGCAGACCCGCCGCCTGACGATGGGCGTGGCCGACGGCATCGTCGAGGCCGACGGCGAGATCATCTACGAGGTCAAGGACATGAAGGTGGCGCTCAGCGAGAGCTGAGGGCGCGGCGTTTCAATTGCCGGACATGAAGAAGGGTGCGCCATGGCGCACCCTTTTGCGTTTCGGGGCATTGGCCTTGCGCCGCTGCGCCTACAGCAGGAAGTCGAAATCGTCCGACAGGTCGGGCGGCACGTCTCCCTCCCAGGTGGTGGGGGTGGTGTCGCCGGATCTCTCGACGCTCTGGTCGAAGGAGCCGTAGGCGTCGCCAAAGGCGGTTTGGAGCATCAGGTCGAAGTCGTCGCCCGCACTGTCGTCGGAGCTGGTGTTCCGGTCGGAAGAGCGGAATTTGAACGCGGCGAAACTGCCGCCAAGATCTTCGGGCATTGCAAAAGTCCTTGTGTTGAGAACCGCCCCTGAAATCTGCGGGCGGGTTGTGTTGAACACGGCTTAGATGGGGGGAAAGGGGCGCGCCTGCGAGTCAGGAATACCTGCCCCATGCCTCGGGCACCTCCGTACCGAAGCGTTCGCGGCAGAAGGCGTATTGCGGGGCGAGCAGGTCGGCGAAGGTCCTGCGGGCGTCATCGGGCAGGGCGACCTGAACCCGTGTTTCGTTCTGGCGTCCGGCGGGTATGGCTTCGGCGGCCTCGACACCCAGAAAGCCGCAGAGGCGGCCGAGCGTCTTAGGGGCGAAGAGGGTTTCGTAGAAGAGGCAGAGCCGGTCCTCGGGGGCAAAGCAGGCGTCCAGGGCGGCGACGGTGGCGCGATAGTCCGTGCGCGACCAGATTGCGGGCGCGTCCGGGGCCAGGTGCCAATGGGTGGCGGCGGGCTTGTCCGGGGTCATCTGTTCGACGTGGCGCAACTGGGACCAGAGCCGGTCCACGGGGTCGCGCATGATGAACAGCACCTTCAGCGTCACCTGCTGGCTGGCAAAGAAGGCGCGCATGTCCGCGAAACCCGCAGGGCCGAGCGTGGCATAGGCGGGCGTGATGTCCGCGAGGACGCGGGTGTGCGGAGAGACGAGGCGCGCGAAATGGCCGAAATAGGCGTCCTCGTCATAGATCATCCGGACCCGGTCGAGGCTGGCGGCGAAGGCGGGCTGTCCGCGCAGGTTGGCGAGCGTGTCGCCCGGCTGGCCCATGAAGGCGCGCAGGCGGGCAAGGGCCACGGCATCCGGATCGCCGAAGGCGGGAACGGGTGTGCGGGCATTGAAGAAATGCAGTTCCTTCAAAGGCGAAGGTTCGACCTCTGGCAGGCCCGACAGGTAGCGGTGCAGCCAGCTCGTCGCGCATTTCGCGGCGCCGATGCAGACCAGGAAGGTCTTGCCGTCGAGTTCCGGCAGGTGTCTGGGCATCCGCGCTGTCCTCTTGCGTGTGACGCAGAGGCTGCCACGGGGCGCAAAATTGCTCAACCGCGGGATCGGTTCCGGCCATCCGCGGCGGCGATTGCCGGCCTTGCCGTGGATGGAAGCGCGCTGCGCACCTTGCGCCTGACCGCAGGACTGCCTTAGTAAGACCCAACAAATCAAGGGAGGCCGCATGCGCCGCGTCGTCGTTACAGGGTTGGGGGTCGTCTCCAGCATCGGAAACAACGCCGAAGAGGTCACCGCCTCGCTGAAGGCGGGGCGGTCGGGGATTTCCGCCTCTGAGGAGATGAAGGAACACGGGTTCCGCTCGCAGATCTCCGGCCAGCTCAAGATCGACGTGTCCGAACACGTCGACAAGCGCACGCTGCGCTTCATGGGGCCGGGTGCGGCCTATGCGCATATCGCGATGCAGCAGGCGATTGCCGATTCCGGGCTGGAAGAGTCCGACATCGTGAACCCGCGCACCGGGCTTGTGGCCGGGTCCGGCGGGCCGTCGACCTCGGCCCTGCTGACCGCGCACCAGACCGTGCTGAAGTCCGGCGGGACGAAGCGCGTCGGCCCGTTCGCGGTGCCGAAGGCGATGTGTTCGACGATCAGCGCCAACCTCTCGACCGCGTTCAAGATCAAGGGGATCAACTACTCGATCACCTCCGCCTGCTCGACCTCGCTGCACTGCATCGGCAACGCGGCGGAACAGATCATGATGGGCAAGCAGGACGTGATGTTCGCCGGCGGCGGCGAGGAGCTGGACTGGACGCTCAGCTGCCTGTTCGACGCCATGGGCGCGATGTCCTCGAAGTACAACGACACGCCGGAGCGCGCGAGCCGCGCCTTCGACAAGGATCGCGACGGTTTCGTCATTTCCGGCGGCGGCGGCATCGTCGTGCTGGAAGACCTGGAACACGCGAAGGCGCGCGGCGCGAAGATCTACGCCGAGGTGACGGGCTATGGCGCCACGTCGGACGGCGCGGACATGGTGGCCCCCTCGGGCGAGGGTGGCGAGCGCGCGATGCGCGTGGCGCTGTCGACGCTGCCCGAAGGCCGCAAGGTCAGCTACATCAACGCGCACGGCACCTCGACCCCGGTGGGCGACGTCGGCGAGATCGAGGCGGTGCGCCGCGTGTTCGGTGACGGTTCGACCCCGCCGGTCAGCTCGACCAAGTCGATGACCGGCCACAGCCAGGGCGCGACCGGCGCGCAGGAGGCGATCTACTGCCTTCTCGCGCTCCGGGACGACTTCATCATCCCGTCGATCAACGTGGAAACGCTGGATCCGGCGCTCAAGCCCGAGGAAATCGCCACGTCTCTGGTGGAGAACGCCGGGCTGGATTCGGTGATGACCAACTCCTTCGGCTTCGGCGGCACCAACGGCTCGATGGTGCTCTCGCGGTTCAACGACTGATACGGAAAGACTGGGATGACGATAACTCTGGAAGGCAAGCGCGGGCTTGTCATGGGTGTGGCGAACGAACGGTCGATTGCCTGGGGGATCGCGAAGGCGTGTCACGAGGCAGGGGCGGAGCTGGCCTTCACCCACCAGGGCGAAGCCTTCGGCAAGCGGCTGGCACCACTGGCCGAAAGCGTGGGCTCCGATTTCATGGTCGACGTGGACGTGACGGACGATGCCTCTCTGGATGCGGCGTTCGAGTCCCTCGGCAAGCGCTGGGACCGGCTGGACTTTCTCGTCCATGCCATCGCCTTTTCCGACAAGTCGGAGCTGCAGGGCCGGTTCCTGAACACCTCGCGGGCGAACTTCAAGAACTCCATGGACATCTCGGTCTATTCCTTCATCGAGGTGGCGCGCCGCGCCTATCCGCTGATGACCGAGGGCGGCACCATGCTGACGCTGACCTACCAGGGGTCGCAGCGCGTCGTGCCGAACTACAACATCATGGGCGTCGCCAAGGCGGCGCTGGAATCGGCGACCCGCTACCTTGCCAATGACCTCGGGCCGGACGGCATCCGCGTGAACGCCATTTCGCCGGGACCGATGAAGACGCTGGCCGGTGCGGCCATCGGCGGCGCGCGCAAGACCTACAAGCACACCGACCAGAACGCCCCCCTGCGGTCCAACGCGACGCTCGAGGCGGTGGGCGGCACGGCGGTCTGGCTGTGCTCGGACGCGGGGGCCTGCACGACGGGCGAGATCATCCTCGTGGACGGCGGTTACCACGTGCTCGGAATGCCGCAGTACGAGAACCTGTAAGTTTCCATTTTCGTAAAAAGTGCCGAAATTCCGCCGTGACTTGGCCGTGCTTCCGGCAGGGTCATGTGCTGGGATCGTGGCATGACGACGGATCAGGATCTCAGACAGGCCATACTCGGCGATGCGGGCGCAGACCTGCGCAAGCGTGCGGAGAAGCGGCGTCGCGGCAGGCGGCGCGGCGGTTTCGCCCGGAAGATCGCCCTCAAGCTGCTGTTCCTGGGGCTGAGCCTCGGGGCGTCCCGCTATCTCATCGCGACCGAGGACGGGCAGGCCGCGATGGCCCGGTTCCAGGCCGGGCTGCTGGAGGTCATCGAGACGGAGATGGCCGCGCGCCGCGAGGCGGCGATGACCGCGGCCGCCGCCGTGCCGGCGCAAGCCTTCGCGCCCGTCGACACGGTGGAGGAGGCCGCGCTGCTCCCGGGGAACGGATGGCTTTCGGCCGGAAACGAGGAGCGTTCGGCGGAGCGCCCGCCGGTCAGCTCCATGCCCGAAAGCCGCGTCGCGGTGCGGCGCATGGGGCAGCTCTCGTCCGACTGAACCCTCCGGCCCGGTTCCGGGCGCGGGCGGCGCGTGCTACCCAAGGGAAACGAATCCCCTGACCGGAGAGCCCAGATGCCGCGCCTCGTCCTTGCCCTGACCGCCCTGTTGCTGTCCGCCTGCACCGTGGGCGCGCCGCAGGCCGACAAGCCCGGCAACGACGGCGTGGCGCAGAAGCTGGCGCTGGGTGTGACCCGGGCCGAGGCGGAGGTGGCGCTTGGCAGCGAGGCCGGGTTCGAGCGCAACCCGAAGAACTTCGACGAATCCTGCGTGAGCTACGCCTACGGCGACGGGCCGAAATACGTGCATGCGGTCTATCGCGGCGGCACGCTGGTGAGCCGCACGGACGGGCACCGGCAGCTCTGCACCTACGGGACGCTGGCCTCCGCCTGAGGGCGCGTCCCGGAACCCCTGTCCCTGCCGCCGCGTTTTGACGGCAAACGGAGGTTCACATGACTCACACGCTGACACTGCAATCCATTTCGCCCGTGACGCACGACACGCACCACCTTGTGTTCGACAAGCCCGAGGGTTTCTCGTTCACGCCGGGGCAGGCGGTCGACCTGTCGCTGGACAAGGACGGCTGGCGCGAGGAGAAGCGGCCCTTCACCTTCACCAGCCTGCCGGACGAGGACACGCTGCAGTTCGTCATCAAGTCCTACCCGGAGCATGACGGCGTGACCGAGCAGATCGGCAAGTTGCAGGCCGGCGACAAGGTGCTGATCGAGGACCCCTGGGGCGCGATCGAGGACAAGGGCGACGGCATCTTCATCGCCGGGGGCGCGGGTGTGACGCCGTTCATCTCCATCCTGCGCAAGAAGCTGCAGGACAAGGGCACGCTGGAGGGCAACACGCTGGTGTTCTCGAACCAGACGGAGGCCGACATCATCCTGAAGGACGAATTCGACGCGATGCCGGGGCTGGCCGTGGTCTACACGGTGACCGACGAGCCCGACAGCGGCTACGCGCGGGGCCAGGTCGACGCGTCCTTCCTGAAGGACATGGTCGATGTGAAGGGCGACGTGGTCTACGTCTGCGGCCCGGACGGCATGGTCGAGGCGCTGCCGCGCGAGGTCGCCGAGCTGGGCGTGCCGAAGGACCACGTGGTGACGGAAGAGTTCGACTGACGGGTTTCGGTCCGCTGGCGCGGACCGACCCGCGCGGGCGTTGCCCGCGAAGGCCGGGGGGCTGGCCCCCCGGACCCCCCAAGGTATTTGGACCAAGATGAAGGGCAGGGGCGGTTCCCTGTCCTTCCCTTCGGTATGGCTGTTGTCAGTAAGAGGTCAGAACCACTGGCCGGGCTCCATCAGGCCGAGGTCGAGGAGCTGGCGCGAGTGCCATTCGAAGGGCACGGAGTTGTGCCAGTGGAAGTTCTGGATGTCGAAGGTCGAGCCGGGGTTGCGCTTCAGCGCCTTGGCGGTGCGGAAGGACGCGATGGCGGCCGTCAGGTTGTTGTGCCACGGGCAGGCGTAGGTGTTGTATTCCTCGTCGTCGAAGGTGTGATCCTCGCGCAGGTGCAGGCCCGGCTTTGCGCGGAAGATGGCGATGCGGTCGATCTTGCGGCGTTCGGGGGGGATGTGTTCCTCGTACCGCCAGCGCAGGCCGCCGAAGAAGTCGAGCTGCCGTTCCTTCGGGTAGTTCTTGTTGTCCGGGTCGAGCCGGGCGAGCGCGTAGTAGCCGGAGCGGTCGAGGCAGGCCTCGTCGAGCGAGACGGCGTTCGGGTGGCGGCGGAGATCGCTGGCGTAGAGGTCCACCACGTAGGTCAGCATGGCATCGCGCCGCTCTTCGGTGTGGTAGGCGAGCATCTCGCCGATGGTGCGTGTCTCGCAGAACGGGTAGAACAGGTATTCCGCGTTGTAACAGTAGTAGAGCCAGCTGCCCCCGGCGGCGGCGTTGACCTGGTCCACCGCCGCCTGGACCGCGCCGTCGGCCATCGGGTCGTAGTCGATGCGGCGTATCTTGCCCACGAGGTCTGGCGGCGTCTCCCACAGCGGCGAGACGAAGCACAGGACGGTGCGGAAGCCGCAGTGGCGGTGGTGGCGCAGCGTGGTCGCGAGTTCCGTCTCGTCCTCGGCGAAGATCATCGCAACCGGCCCGCTGGCCAGCGCGTCGCGGCCCCGGTTGAGGAAATCCTGTAGGGAGTCGTACTGCATCGGCCTGCCCTCAAGCGCTTTGCGTCGAGAATCGGTGAATTTCGGCCCCATTGCAAGACGGGGCGGTTTCGGGGTATCCCCCGCCCCTGATCCCCTACGCAATGGTGCAGCATGACCCGGAAGCTCTTCATCAAGACCTACGGTTGCCAGATGAACGTCTACGACAGCGAGCGCATGGCGGAGGCCATGGGCGGGCAGGGCTATGTCGTGACGGACACGCCCGACGACGCCGACATGATCCTGCTGAACACCTGCCACATCCGGGAGAAGGCCGCCGAGAAGGTCTATTCCGAGCTGGGCCGATACAAGGGTCTGAAGGCGGCGAAGCCCGACCTGAAGATCGGCGTGGCGGGCTGTGTCGCGCAGGCGGAGGGCGAGGAGATCATGCGCCGCCAGCCGATGGTGGATCTTGTTGTCGGCCCGCAGAGCTATCACCGCCTGCCGGAGCTGGAGGCGAAGACGCGCACCGGGGCGAAGGCGCTCGACACCGATTTCCCGGAGGAAGACAAGTTCGAGCGGTTGGCGCAGCGCCCGAAGGCGAAGCGCGGCCCGACGGCCTTTCTGACGGTGCAGGAGGGCTGCGACAAGTTCTGTGCCTTCTGCGTGGTGCCCTACACGCGCGGCGCCGAAGTGAGCCGCCCGGCGGAGCGGGTGATGCGCGAGGCGCGCGACCTCGTGGAGCGCGGCGTGCGGGAGATCACCCTGCTGGGCCAGAACGTGAACGCCTACCACGGGCACGACGGCGGGCTGGCCGGTTTGATCCGGGAACTGGAAACAATCGACGGCCTGGCGCGTATCCGTTTCACCACCTCGCATCCCAACGACATGGATGACGCGCTGATCGCGGCGCATGGCGAATGCGAGAAGCTGATGCCGTACCTGCACCTGCCCGTGCAGGCCGGGTCGGACAGGATCCTCAAGCGGATGAACCGCCAGCACACGGCCGAGCAGTACCTGCGCCTGATCGAGCGGCTGCGCGCCGCACGGCCCGACTTGCACCTGTCGGGCGATTTCATCGTCGGCTTCCCCGAAGAAACGGAGCAGGATTTCCGCGACACGCTCGCGCTGATCGAGGCGGTGGAATACGGATCGGCCTTTTCCTTCAAGTATTCGGAGCGTCCGGGCACACCTGCCGCCGAGCGCGCTCAGGTGCCCGAGGACGAGAAGGACGACCGCCTTCAGCGGCTGCAGGCCCTGCTGACGAAACAGCAGCGCGCGTTGCAGGACGCGATGGTCGGGCGCGAGGTCCGGGTGCTTTTCGAAAAGCCCGGCCGCCTGCCGGGGCAAATGGTCGGAAAATCGGAATACCTGCATGCCGTGCATGTGGAGGCAAAGGGAATCGACGTGGGCGATATTGCCCCTGTCCGAATCGAATCCAGTGGTCCAAACAGCCTTAAAGGCGCCATGATGGCGATGTAATGTCGCCACAGAACCTATTGAATCAAAAAACAACACCGAATTATCCACACAAAACACAAGATATAGTGGGAACTGTTTCCGAAAGCGGTACAGTCCTTGTGGATTTCTTCTTCCCTTACCTAATGGAATCCTTACACTGACTTTACAGTTAATTTGCGCGGCCCGCTGCCATCGGACAGCCGCGCATGGGGGAAACATCAGTTAAGGGACAGAGGCTGTGGTGACACGCATCTCCAAGGCCCTCAGCGCGCTTGCGCTGACTGCATCCCTGTGCCTGTCGGTTGCTGCACCGGCGGTCGCGGAAGATGCTGGGCAAACACCTATCATTTCTACGCAAACCACGCGCACCATTGTGGGCGAGCAATACATTCCGGGCATCTGGGTCGACCCCGATGGCTGCGAGCACTGGGTCATGGACGACGGCGTGGAGGGCTACATGGACCCCCACCTCGACCGCAAGGGGATCCCGGTCTGCCGCCGGTCCAACACCTGCGGCGTGATGAACACCGACCAGTTCTTTGCCACCGACAGCTACAAGATCTCGAAGCACGGCCAGGCGCAGATCGCCAACTTCTTCCGGTCCTCGACCGCGGTGGGTTACGTGATCGCCGGGCTTACCGACAGCCGGGCCTCGGACTCCTACAACATGAAGCTGTCGTACAACCGTGCGCTGGCCGTGGCCCGCATTGCACGGGCCGTGGGAGCGAACATCACCGACGTGCGCGGATATGGCGAACGCATGCCCGTGGCGTCCAACGCCACCGCTGCCGGCATGGCCAAGAACCGCCGCGTCGAAATTCTCTGCTTCCAGTAAAGCCCGGGGGACCTTGGACATGAACTTCGCAAAACCGCTCCTTGCCCTGACCGTGGCGGGACTCGTCTCGGCCTGTGGCGTCGACGTTCCGATCGGCCCGGACAAGAGCCAGGACCGCAACTTCTTCGACCGGGATGACCTGTCCTCCATGCAGGCGGGCATCTGGGTCGACCCCAACGGGTGCGACCACTGGATCATCGACGACGGCGTCGAGGGATACCTCTCGCTGCGTCTCGACAAGTACGGCAAGCCGGTCTGCTCGGGCGTCGCACCGCCGACCGTCGTCACCGGCCAGTTCAAGGGCGGCTCGACCCGCATCATCGGCGACCCGCTCTGACGCCACCGTCACCTCAGCCATTGGAAAAGGGCCGTCTCCCACCGGGGGCGGCCCTTTTCCCGTCTGGTCCCGCGCGGCGTGTTCCGGCGCCTCGGACGCAGGCACACGCGGGCGGCAGTGTTTCATTTGCGTGACATTCGTCCCGCGAGACTTGCGCAGGCGGGTGTGGCTTGGCACCATATCTAGACAAGGGCCCCCGCCGAATCCACAGCCCGGGCCGAACACGGAGCAGGAGAGAGGCTTGAACACTGGCGTACTGAACGAAGCCATCCTCGAGTTTCCAGACAACCGGCTGCTGATCGACCTCTGCGGAGAGTTCGACCGCAACCTCACAGACATAGAGGCGCGCACCGGCGTGCAGATCCTCAGACGCGGCAACCAGCTTGCCGTGCACGGGCCTGAGGATGCCATAAAGGGAGCCACGGAGGTGCTGCAGGCGCTCTACCAGCGGCTGGAGGCCGGGCGCGAGGTCGGCAAGGGCGACATCGACCGGGAGTTCCGCATGGAACACGAACCGGAGCCCGACCAGCAGCTCGAGATGTTCGGCGGCGGCAAGGTCGAGATCAAGACCCGCAAGAAGCTGGTGGAACCGCGCACCGATGCGCAGAAGGCCTACGTCCGGTCGCTGTTCGAGAACGAGCTGGCCTTCGGCATCGGCCCCGCGGGCACCGGCAAGACCTACATCGCCGTGGCGGTGGGGGTGAACATGCTGATCACCGGCGCCGTCGACAAGATCATCCTCTGCCGTCCTGCGGTGGAGGCGGGCGAACGGCTCGGCTTCCTCCCCGGCACGCAGGAAGAGAAGGTCGATCCCTACATGCAGCCGCTCTACGACGCGCTGAACGACTTCCTGCCGGGCAAGCAGCTCGCCAAGATGCGCGAGGAAAAGACGGTCGAGATCGCGCCGCTGGCCTTCATGCGCGGGCGCACCCTGTCCAATGCCTTCGTGGTGCTGGACGAGGCGCAGAACGCCACGACCATGCAGATGAAGATGTTCCTCACCCGACTGGGCGAGGGGTCGCGCATGGTGATCACCGGCGACCGCACCCAGATCGACCTGCCGCGCGGCGTGCCCTCGGGCCTGCAGGACGCGGAGCGCCTGCTGAAGGACGTGAAGGGCATTTCCTTCAACTACTTCACCGGCAAGGACGTGGTGCGCCACCCGCTTGTCGCCGCCATCATCGAGGCCTACGAGAAGGACGCGGAGGGGTGAGATCCCCCTGCCGCCTCCGCCCTTCGCCTCACCTTCATCTTGGCAGAAATACCTCGGGGGTCCGGGGGCTGGCCCCCGGCCGGTCGGCCGTATGCTGACCGATACGATCATCGAGGACGACCGCTGGGAAGCGGCCGGGCTCGGGGCGCTGGCAGAGGAGGCCGCGCAGGCGACCCTTGCACTGCTCGGCCTCGTGGCCGACGATTACGAGATCGCGGTGATGGGCTGCAGCGACGGACGCATCGCCATCCTCAACGCCGATTTCCGCGGCCGCCCGGCGCCCACCAACGTGCTGAGCTGGCCGACGCAGGAACTCGGCTCGCCCGAAGTGGGCGGTGAGCCTTTCCTGCCGCACCTCGACGACGACTTCGAGGAGATGGGCGAACCGCATCATCTGGGCGATCTGGCGCTCGCATGGGAGACCTGTGAGCGGGAAGCTGCCGAGCAGGGCAAGTCCATGGCGGACCACGTGACGCATTTGCTTGTTCACGGGGTGTTACATCTTGTGGGCTACGACCATATCCGTGATGCGGATGCCACGTTGATGGAAGGGTTGGAGCGCGAGATACTTGGCAATCTCGGTATCGCTGACCCATATAGGGAGATTAATGGGCCCAATGGCTCGTGACTGGACCGGAGAAATGGGCGACAACGACGACTCGTCTAAGGCGGCGCATGGCGCGCTGAGACAATTTGAGGATGAAGAGGGACAGGATGCGGCGAGGCCGGGATTCCTGAGACGCCTCTTCGGTCGGACCACGGAAACCGACATGGAAGACGACTTCAAGGGCGACGACACCGTCGGCCCACGCGAAGCACCCGTGCACGGCATGATCAACCTGCGGCGCATGCGGGTCGAGGACGTGGCCATACCCAAGGCCGACATCGTGGCGGTGCCGAACACCATCACCCGGGACGACCTGGTGAAGGTCTTCCGCGAAAGCGGGATGACCCGGGTGCCGGTCTACGAGGGCACGCTCGACACCCCGGTGGGCATGGCGCACCTGAAGGACTTTGCGCTGGCCTACGGGTTCAACGGCGCGGGCGCCCGCTTCAACCTGAAACGCATGTTGCGGCCGCTGCTCTTCGTGCCGCCGTCGATGCCGATCGGCGTGCTGCTGACGAAGATGCAGACGGAACGGCGGCACATGGCGCTGGTGATCGACGAATACGGCGGCGTCGACGGGCTGGTGACGATCGAGGATCTGATCGAACAGGTCATCGGCGAGATCGAGGACGAGCACGACACCGACGACGACCAGTCGTGGGTGAAGGAGCGTCCGGGCTGCTACCTTGCGCTGGCCAAGACCCCACTGGAGGAATTCGAGGCGGAACTGGGCTTCGACCTGACCGAACACGAAGACATCGACGAGGAAGAAATCGACACGCTGGGTGGCCTCGTGTTCATGCTGGCCGGCCGCGTGCCGGCCCGCGGTGAGGTGGTGCGCCATCCCGCCGGTCTCGACCTCGAGGTGGTGGATGCCGATCCGCGCCGCATCAAGCGGCTCCGGGTGCGCCTGCCGGGCGCGCAGCGCGCCGCCAGCCAGACACAGGTCCCCGCCACCCCGGCGGGTGCATCGAAGGCGGGCCATGCCTGAACTGACGGCGCCCGCGCGGGCATTTGTGCTGCGCGGGTGGGCGCGTCTGCCGCTGGCCCTGGCCTGCGGCGCGCTCATGGGCCTGTCGGCTGCACCCTACGATCTCTGGTACGTGGGTTTCCTCGGGCTCGTGGGGGCCTTTGCGCTGTTCCGCGTGGCGCCGCGTGGCCTGCGGGCGGTGGGCACCGGCTGGATGGTCGGACTGGGCTACTTCGGCCTCTCGATGAGCTGGATCGTCGAGCCCTTCATGGTCGATGCCGCCACGACCGGCTGGATGGCCCCCTTCGGGCTGCTGGGCCTTGCGGGCGGGCTGGCCCTGTTCTGGGCGCTTGCATTCTGGGGTGCGGGCCATGCGAAACACCGGGCCCTGCCGGCACTGGTGGTCACATGGACAGCGGCGGAGCTGGCGCGGGCCTACGTCCTGACCGGCTTTCCCTGGGGACTGGTGGGCTATCTCTGGCTGCCGGTACCGCCGGTGCAGTGGGTGTCGCTGGTCGGGCCGCACGGGCTGACCTTCCTGACCTTCGCGACCGCAGCCCTTTTCGCGGCAGAGGCGCCAAGGCGTGACATGCGGCTGTTGCCGCCCGTGCTCGGGGTGACGGCGCTTCTGGCGCTGTTCGGTGGGGGGCAGGCGCTGATCCCGCCGCTGCAGGACCTCGACGGCCGTCCCATCGTGCGCCTCGTCCAGCCCAACGCGCCGCAGCACCTGAAGTGGCAGCGCGACATGGTGCCGGTCTATTATCGCCGCCAGGTCGACTTTACCGCCGCCCCTATGAAGGACGGCGACAGCAGGCCCGACCTTGTGATCTGGCCGGAGACGGCGCTGCCCACGCTGCTGCACCGCTCCGCCAACGAACTGGGCGAGATCAGCCATGCGGCGGGTGCGGCGCAGGTGGTCGTGGGGCTGCAGCGCGAGAACCTCGGCAACTGGTACAACTCGCTTGTCCTGATGGGGCCGGAGGGCGACGTGCGGCAGGTCTACGACAAGTATCACCTCGTGCCGTTCGGAGAGTACATGCCCGCCAAGGCGGTCTTTGCCCGCTGGAACATCGCCGGACTGGCGGCGCGGGC
Source organism: Sagittula sp. MA-2 (assembly GCF_030126985.1). Lineage (GTDB taxonomy): Bacteria > Pseudomonadota > Alphaproteobacteria > Rhodobacterales > Rhodobacteraceae > Sagittula. Next base: position 319,268 of record NZ_CP126145.1, read on the forward strand.
AGAGGGCGGCTACAGCGCCGGACCGGGGCCGGAGCTTCTGGACCTCGGGCCGCTTGGCGTCGCGCTGCCGCTGATCTGCTACGAGGCGGTCTTTCCGCAGGACGTGCACCGCGCGCCGGCGCGGCCCGACATGCTGATGCAGATCACCAACGACGCGTGGTTCGGTGCCTTCTCCGGTCCTTACCAGCATCTCGAACAGGCGCGCATCCGGGCAATCGAGCAGGGTCTGCCGATGCTGCGGGCGGCGAACACCGGTGTCTCGGCGGTGATCGATGGTGCGGGCCGCGTGCTGGCCGCGCTGCCGCTGAACGAGGCGGGCTACATCGACACGCCGCTGCCGCCGCCGCTGCGCGTCACGCTTTACAGCCGGACGGGAGACCTGCCAGTGCTGATCATGCTGTTCCTCTTCGCGGGCCTCCTGCTGCGACACCATCGCATCGCATTGCGCAGAGAAAACGATTGACCCGTTCCCCTGGCGGGCGTACCCCGAACGAAGGCCTGAGAAATGGCCCAACAAATCCCGTCACAACGGCTTCCTGGCGTGACGGAGAAACCCGAATGGAGCACCCCCCATGTCCCGACAGAGTTACGTTTTCACCTCCGAGTCCGTCTCGGAAGGGCATCCCGACAAGGTCTGCGACCGGATCTCGGACGCCGTCCTCGACGCCTTCATCGCCGAGGATCCGCTGGCGCGCGTCGCCTGCGAGACCTTCGCCACCACCAACCGTGTCGTCATCGGCGGAGAGGTCGGCCTGACCGACCAGGCCAAGCTGGCGGAGTACATGGGCCGCATCGACGAGATCGCCCGCGCCTGCATCAAGGACATCGGCTACGAGCAGGAGAAGTTCCACCACGAGACGGTGGAGATCACCAACGTCCTGCACGAACAGTCCGCGCATATCGCGCAGGGTGTGACCGGCGGCGGCAACCGCGACGAGGGGGCCGGCGACCAGGGCATCATGTTCGGCTACGCCACCAACGAGACCGATGCGCTGATGCCGGCGCCGATCCTCTACAGCCACGCGATCCTCAAGCGGTTGGCCGAGGTCCGCAAGGACGGCACGGAGCCGACGCTGCGCCCCGACGCGAAGTCCCAGCTTACGGTGCGCTACGAAGGCGGCAAGCCGGTGGGCGTGAGCTCCATCGTGCTGTCGACCCAGCACGAGAGCGAGAGCCAGACCTCCGACGACATCCGCGCCATCGTGGAGCCCTACATCCGCCAGATCCTGCCCGACGGCTGGATTTCGGAAGACACCGAATGGTGGGTGAACCCGACCGGCACCTTCGTGATCGGCGGGCCGGACGGCGATGCGGGCCTGACCGGGCGCAAGATCATCGTCGACACCTACGGCGGCGCGGCCCCGCACGGCGGCGGCGCGTTCTCCGGCAAGGACCCGACCAAGGTGGACCGCTCGGCGGCCTATGCCGCGCGCTACCTCGCCAAGAACGTGGTGGCGGCGGGCATGGCGGAACGCTGCACCGTGCAGTTGTCCTATGCCATCGGCGTGGCCCGGCCGCTGTCGATCTACGTCGACGCCCACGGCACCGGCGAAATCGACGCCGCCGCGATCGAGCGGGCGATCCCCAAGGTGATGGACCTGACCCCGCGCGGCATCCGCACGCACCTGGACCTGAACAAGCCGATCTACGCGCGCACCGCGGCCTACGGCCACTTCGGCCGCGCACCGGAACCGGACGGCGGCTTCTCGTGGGAGCGGACCGACCTGGCGGAAGCGCTGGCAAAGGCCGTGTGACCCGGCCACGTCCGCGCGGCGGAGAGCAAACAGGGGCGTTCCCGGCGGGGCGCCCCTTTTCTTTTGCGCGGGGCGGGGCTACACGCCCCGGCCATGACCACGTCGAACAAACATCCCGATGCGCCCTGGCGCAACTTCTATGGCCGTGTGCGGGGCAAGACCCTGCGCCCGAGCCAGTTGGAATACATCGAGGAAGACCTGGGCGCCCTGTCGCCGGGACCGGTCGACTGGGACGTGAACCCGGAGCGCACGCCGCTGGATCTGAAGGCGCGGTTTGGCGACCGGCCCGTCTGGCTGGAGATCGGCTTTGGCGGCGGCGAGCACCTCGTCCATCAGGCTGTGACCTACCCGGACGTGGCGATCATCGGTTGCGAGCCCTTCATGAACGCCGTGGCGATGCTGCTGGGCAAGCTGCGGGAGGCGGGTTGCGAGAACGTTTCGGTCCACCCGGGCGACGTGCGCAACCTTTTCGACGTGCTGCCAGAGGCCTCGCTGGACAAGGCGTTCCTGCTGTACCCCGATCCCTGGCCGAAGAAGAAGCACCACCGCCGGCGCTTCGTGACGCAGGAGCACCTCGCGCCCCTGCACCGCGCCCTGAAGCCGGGCGCGGAGTTCCGCGTGGCGACCGACATCCCCGACTACGTGCGGCAGGCGCTGGTCGAAGTTCCGAAGGCCGGGTTCGCGTGGGAAGCCGAGGCGCCCGAGGACTGGCGCCGTCCGTGGTCCGACTGGCATTCCACCCGGTACGAGCAGAAGGCCCTGCGTGAGGGCCGGGTGCCGCACTACCTGACGTTCCGCAAGCTGTAAGGGGGGAGGCGGCGCACAGCCCCGCCCTACGGGCCGTTGCGCCCGTACCTGTGCCGCGCTAACAGTGCCGCGATCTTGACAGGAGACGCTGCATGTCCGCCCATGGTGAGCCCATTCCGATGACTTCCCGCCGCGCCGGTCCGCTGACCGGAGAGGCGCATGTGCCGGGGGACAAGTCGATCTCTCACCGCTCGCTGATCCTGGGCGCGATGACGGTGGGCGAGACGAAGGTCACGGGGCTCCTGGAAGGGCAGGACGTGCTGGACACGGCCAAGGCGATGCAGGCCTTCGGCGCGCAGATCGAGAAGATCGGCGAGACCTGGCATGTGCATGGCGTCGGCGTGGGCGGCTTTCTCGAGCCGGAGAACGTGATCGACTGCGGCAACTCCGGCACCGGCGTGCGGCTGATCATGGGGGCGATGGCGACCTCGCCCATCGTTGCGACCTTCACCGGCGACGCCTCGCTGAACAAGCGGCCGATGGCGCGGGTGACCGATCCGCTGGCGCTGTTCGGGGCGCGGTCCTACGGACGGTCCGGCGGGCGGCTGCCGATGACCATCGTCGGCGCAAAGGAACCCATGCCGGTGCGCTACGCCACGCCCGTGCCCTCGGCGCAGGTGAAGTCGGCGGTGCTGCTGGCCGGGCTGAATGCCCCGGGCGAGACGGTGGTGATCGAGCGCGAGGCCACCCGAGACCATTCGGAGCGGATGCTGGCGGGCTTCGGCGCCACGATCTCGACCGAGGACACCGACGAGGGCCGGGTCATCACGCTGCAGGGCCGTCCGGAGTTCGTGCCGCAGGACATCGTCGTGCCGCGCGACCCGTCCTCGGCCGCCTTCCCGGTCTGCGCGGCGCTGATTGCCGAAGGCTCGGACGTGCTGGTGCCCAACATCGGCCTGAACCCGACGCGCGCCGGGCTGTTCTTCACCCTGCAGGAGATGGGCGCGGACCTGACCTTCGAGAACATGCGCGAGGAGGGCGGCGAACCCGTCGCGGACCTGCGCGCGAAGTTCTCTCCGGACATGAAGGGGATCGAGGTCCCGGCCGAGCGCGCGGCCTCGATGATCGACGAATACCCTGTGCTGTCGGTCGTGGCGGCCTTTGCGCAGGGCAAGACGCACATGCCGGGGGTGAAGGAGCTGCGGGTCAAGGAGAGCGACCGGATCGACGCCATGGCACGCGGGCTGCGCTCTGCGGGTGTGCAGGTCGACGAGGGCGACGACTGGTGGACGGTGCACGGGCGCGGCTTCGGCGATGTCGCGGGCGGCGTGACGGCAGAGACCTTCCTCGACCACCGCATCGCCATGTCCTTCCTGGTGATGGGTCTGGCGACCAACGCGCCGATGTCGGTCGACGACGGCCAGCCGATCGCCACCTCCTTCCCGATTTTCGAAGGGCTGATGGCCGGGCTCGGCGCGCGGATCGAGCGCACGTGATCCTGCGCCGCCACCCGCGTCCGGCCGCCGGACTGGGCGCGCTGGCGGTTCTGACGCTGATGGCGGCGCTGCTGCACTGGAAGATCGCGCCGCTTACCGACAGCGGCTTCCTTCCGCAACTGGCCTTCCGCGGCTACTCGTCCCTGGACCTGCAGGCGTTCGGAACCGAACTGCTGCGCTCCGGCGAAGGCGGGCTCTACCGGAACATCCTGCGGCTCGACCTCCTGTTCATGGGGCTCTGGGGCCTTTGGGTGGTCCTGGCCTTTCCCGACCGGCGCGCGGTGGGCATGGCGCTGGCGGGGGTGGTGCTGGCCTGCGATCTTGCGGAGAACGTCCTGCTGCAACAGGCGCTCGACTGGGCCATGGGGCGGAGCCTGCCGACTGGCTGGGTTCTGTACCCGCCGCTGATCGAAGATGCGCAGGCCGTGCCCTTCACCCGGGCCAAGCTGGTGCTCTACCCGCTGGTGACCGGGGGTCTGCTGCTGCGCGATCTCGGGCGCTGAGCCTTTCCTTTCGGGTTGCACGTTGGTATGCGCCGGGCGCGACACGGAGGCTGCCATGAACTTTACCATCGCCATCGACGGGCCTGCTGCGGCGGGCAAGGGCACCATCGCGCGGGCGGTGGCGGCGCACTTCGGCTTTGCGCATCTCGACACCGGGCTGCTGTATCGCGCGGTCGGACGGCACCTGCTGAACGGCGAGGACCCGGTTGCCGCGGCCCGGGCACTGGACCCCGCAGAGCTGGACGAGGGCGCGTTGCGCACGCCGGAGGTGGCGCAGGCGGCCTCCCAGGTGGCGGTGCTGCCGGAGGTGCGCGCGGCCTTGGTCGACTTCCAGCGCGGCTTTGCCCGGCGCGAGGGCGGCGCGGTCCTCGACGGTCGCGACATCGGCACGGTGATCTGCCCGGCGGCGGAGGCCAAGCTGTTCGTCACCGCCAGCGCCGAGGTCCGGGCGCAGCGCCGCTTCCGCGAGCTTGTGGAGAGGGGGCTGGATGTGGACTACGACACGGTGCTGGCGGACGTGCGCGCGCGCGATGCGCGTGACATGAGCCGTGCCGAGGCACCGCTGGTGGCGGCGGGGGATGCGACGGTGGTCGACACCTCGGAGATGGCGATCGCGGATGCGGTTGCGGCGGCCATCGCGGCGGTCGAGGCCCGCCGCTGAGCGCTTGCCCGACCGCGCGTCGGCGCGGATCGGGTTTTTCCAGGTATTTTTTCCAAGATGAAGGAAGGAGGCCGTTTCGGGCCCCTGCCGGTCAGCGCCGTTTGAGCGTGTCGCCGTAGTTGATCGTGGGCGTCAGTTCGATCAGGCGCTCCACCTCGGCTGCGGGGTTGGAGACGCGTTCGGCGATGATCTCGGCGGCGCGGGTGCCGATCTCTGTCCGGCAGGCGTCCATCGTGGCAAGCTGGCGCGGCAGACCGTCGAGCAGTTCCACCCCGTTGAAGCCCGCAAGGCCCACGCGGCCGGGAATGTCGATCCCGGCGTCGAGCAGGTGCATCAGCCCGCCGGCCGCGATCATGTCGTTGGAGTAGTAGAGGAAATCGAGTTCGGGTTCACGCTCAAGCATCGCCTTGGTCATTTCGCGGCCCTTCTTCAGCGCGGAGCCGCCCGAGTAGAATTCGTGTTCCGCGATTTCCACGCCTTCCTTGGCGAGCGCGGTGGTGAAGCCCTCGAACCGTTTCCGGGCGCGGTGGTCGAGCGGCATCTTCGTGCCCATGAACCCGATCTTCTGGTAGCCTTGCTTGAGGATGGCGCGGGCCATCTCGCGACCGGCGCGGCGGTGGCTGATGCCCACGGCGCAGTCGATCGGGTCGCCGTCGGTGTCCATGATCTCGACCACCGGGATGCCGGAGGCCTTGAGCATGGCCTCGGAGGCCTCGGAATGTTCGAGGCCCGCGATGATGACGCCGGAGGGCCGCCAGGAAAGCATCTCGTAGAGGACGCGCTCTTCCTTTTCCGGCAGGTAGTCGGTCACGCCGACCACCGGTTGCAGCTCGGTGTTCTCCAGCACGCGGGAGATGCCGGACATCACCTCGGGGAAGACCATGTTGCGCAACGAGGGGATGATGACCGCGACCAGGTTCACCCGCTGGGAGGCCAGCGCCCCGGCGATCTTGTTGGGCACGTACCCCAGCGCCTTGGCCGCTTCGAGCACCTTTTCCCGCGTGGCCTGGCTGACATCGCCCCGGTTCCTGAGCACGCGGCTGACCGTCATCTCGGAGACGCCGGAGGCTTCGGAAACGTCGCGCAGGGTAAGCGGGCGGTGATCGTCTGCTGGCACTTGGGAAATTCCTTTTCTTCGAGTTGCTTCACGATACGCCGCGCCCGCCGCCATGCGCAAGAGAGGGCTGCGGTGCGGCACACCCGCGCGCGGAACCTGTCCTTTCGAGGGCGGAAAGGGTCATGACAAGGCGTACCGGACAGGCTAAGAGGCGGGGCGTGCGGTCCCGTGGCTCAACTGGATAGAGCAGCCCCCTCCTAAGGGGCAGGTTGCAGGTTCGAATCCTGCCGGGATCGCCAGCCCTTTAAAATTCTCGTTTTCTTTTATGGCCTTAGGCTCTTTGGTATCCACTTTTCAGAAAGTGGTATCCAAATCACCCCCTGACGGCCCTCTGCCGATCCATCTCAGCGATGTAGTGAGTCACCTCTGCAAGGCTCCGGTGGCCGGTCCATGAGGCGATCTGCGGCGCGGTCCCGCCGGCTTCTGCCAACGCGACCGCACGCGCCTTTCTCAGCCCGTGGATGCTTCGATCCATGCCAATGGCCTTACACGCCTTGATGATCGTTGCACCTGCGCCCTTGTGGCTGCGCGGCCTGCCTCGAGCTTCCAGGAACGTGAACGCCGGGCCGATGTGTTCCAGCGCCTGCTTGCAGATAGCTCGGTCCCGCTCCATGTGTGCCGCATAGGCGGGCAAGGGGCAGGACCAAGGCACGTAGGCCAGATCGCCAGTCTTGGTCTGCGTGAACACCAGAACCCCGTCTTGATCCACCATGCGCGGCCCGAGCTTGACCACGTCCGATACCCGTGCGCCGGTCCAATAGGCCAGCTCGGCGATGGCGCGCGGGCTGGAACCGATCGGGTAGGCGTTGCGGAATGCCACGATCTCGGCCGTCGACCACGCCGGATGCTCGCCGTCTGCTTCCTTCGGCTTGGTGATCGCTTTCGTTGGGTCGGTCGATAGCCAGCCGTCGCGAACGCCGATGGTGGCCCACATGCGCCACGCCCGCCACCGGGCGCCGGGGTTTGACGCCTTGGCCAGATCTCGACGGACGGCAACCTCTGTCACCGCAGTTGCGCGGAAGGTGCCTCCCTTCTCGATGATCCCGGCGGACTGGCGCTTTATGATGGCCTGATAGCCGGTGGATTTTTCCGCGAAGTCGTCACTGGCCAGAATCAGTGACCAAGTGCTGGCGATGGTTCCCGGTGCTGCGACCTTGGCGGGTTCGACGCCGCGCGCCGCCTCTGCGAAAGCCGCGAGAAAGTCCGGGTGATCGAAGGGCAGGCCTGTCGGCAACGGGGTCAGCTTCTGTTTCCCACCCTTACGGCTCCGGTGATACGGAATGCCGGACCGCGGGTGGACCCAAAGCCCCTTCATTCTGACCCGAATGCCGCCGCGCATTCATCTTGCTCCCGCTCTTCCACGACCAGCGACGATAGTGCACCGGGAGGCGCGATGCGGTAAAGCCACGATCCGTCCGGCCCGCGCCGCACGTCGATGGCCATGCCTGTATCTCTGGCGACCTCTGCGGCTTCGCGGAGGCGCTCAACGGCAAGGGGGCGGGGGGAGGTCATTTTGTCACCTGGTCGATGTTCTGCCGCGCAACGGTGAAGGTGTAGGCGGCTACAAACGGGTTGGCGTCCCAGCCGTAGCCGCGCGGGGCGTTGAGGCTGTCCCAAAGGGTGCGGAAGGATTCGAGGGCGGTGCCGCAGCATTGAGTGTTTGGCATTTGATAGTCC